>CAZZVD010000183.1:0-11379 GCA_964657465.1 uncultured Acetobacteraceae bacterium
TCCCCTTGACTGTTACCTATCATGGATGTCCCGCAACTCTTGTCCCGCAACTCTCGGCGTAACTCTCGGCGTGGTTTAGGGCTGAAGGCCTCCCGGAATATTCCCGTCCAGGGAGAGCGGCACCGTTGCTGCACCGCAGCGTGACTTTCATCGACAGACCCCCCTAACACCTTATTGCCGGCCCATGTCCAGCACGCGCTGATCCTGCGGCCCTCGCGCGCCTTTGCGCCGTGCGGTTCCGACTTCGGATCTCGTGAAGGGTAACAACAAAGTCAATACGGCCTCGCTGCTCAAGAAGATTTTGCTGAGGGCGCAGGTGCGCCCGAGATTGGGCATGAACCATACTCTTGCTAGACTGTCGCATGTCTTCGAGCACGTTTTTTCAAGGTTGCACGTTTGCCTTTCGGGACCAGGGCTCCGGTGAGCCTGTCGTATTTATCCAGGGTGTCGGCCTACATGGCGATGGTTGGCTGCCTCAGATCATCCATCTCGGCCGCACGTTCCGCACTATCAGCTTCGACAATCGTGGTGTGGGCGCTTCGCTGCCTCTCGGCGCGCCACTTACCGTTGAGCTGATGGCTTCCGACACGCTCGCCATCATGGATGCGGCCGGCGTTGGCTCCGCACATCTCGTCGGCCATTCGCAGGTGGTTGTATCGCCCAGCAGGTGGCGCTCACCTCTCCCCACCGAGTCAAAAGCCTTGCGCTGCTCTGCACATCCGCTCGGGGAAGGGACGCCACCAGCCTCTCTCGGAAAATGCTCTGGCTCGGCATTCGCACGCGTGTCGGTACGCGCCGCTGGCGGCGACTTGCGTTTCTGCAGATGGTGCTCTCACCGGGCTATCTGGCCACTCACGACCGTGATCAGATAGCGTTCGATCTAGCGCCACTATTCGGACACGATCTCGGCGACACACCCCCCATCGTCATGAAGCAGCTGGCAGCGCTCAAGCGTTTCAACGCCGCGGTGCGCCTAACCGAGCTTGCGTCTATTCCTACCCTCGTCGTCAGCGCCCAGCACGACATAATCTTTCCGCCACGTTTTGGCCGCGCCCTTGCAGAAGCTATCCCGGCAGCGCAATTTGTTGAAGTTGCGTCTGGCGCGCACGGGGTCACCATCGAACAGGCTGACGTCATCAATCGAGCGCTCGCTGAACACCTTCAGCGGTCAATGGAATCATATGAGCGGCTTTAGGCCGTTAGAAGCATGGGGCGCTCATTCTTGGCGGGGTAGTCTCGCACATTGAACTTGCCATCCGCAGCTCGATAGGCCTTTTTTCTTCAGCCCGCCCGGTGAGAAGGAGCGCCTCCCTGCCACGGCCGGCTTCACCCTCCTGTCTGCTAACGACACCCCGCAGCAGGCGGACGCCATCGCCGAACTATGGTACGACGCCTGGAGAAGATGCGGGCCAGACGAAATAATTCCCAATCTTGAGCATGAGTCGGGTAGGCGTTTTGTCTGACCTTACCTCAACTGTAGAAAAGTAGGTTGTTCTCGGGATCCGATCCATTCGATGTTGCGGCTTGGGAGACGGCAGACCACCCCCCTGGGGCATCTTGGATAACAGAGTAGACCGCTATGCTGGAGACCGTTCAAGAGGCTAAGCCCAACCAATCTCCTTCAGGGCCAATTCTGCATTCCAGATTTTTGTCATGTGGGTGATCTTGTCTCCTTCGAACTGCATGACATATACGTAATCAGTATTCATCTGACGCCCGGTTGGGGGTACGGGACCACCCTCACCCGTGTGCGTCGCGTGAAACACGGCATAGGCGGTTACGTTCTTCCGATTCTCGTCGGTTGCGAATGATTTGAGCTCGCACCGGCCGTCAGGAAACAAACCGAGAATCCCTTTCATCCACTCGGTATATTGCTCCAAGGTTTTCACTTCGTTCAACGCGGAAGCCTGTGCGGAGAAGGTCGCACCAGGAGTGCAGTGCAGACCGCAAGCTTGCCATCCCTTCCCAGTTTCGCAAGCCTCAAAAAATATCTGCGCAGTTTTCGTCATTTGTGTCATGTTTCTCATTCTCGATTCCGAACGGATTTGTAAACAACCACGCAAATTGAACTGGTGTATATCGCAATCATCTTCCCGGGAAGACGCCCATCATACACCGCCGATAATGTGTCTCCGGGCGAGGATACACCGATACACCTCGTCGAGCCAGGAACATCGGCTCTTCGAGCTCAGCCTCCGTTGCTACGATTTGCGGCCGTTGGGGTGATATGCTTCCCTCGTTCCGCCGAGAGGTCAATTGGATGAATGACTGCGGCCCCATTCGCTTGTCTGCCCTTGTAATCGCCTTCTCACTTGCTTACCTGCCGATGCGAGGAGCGGAGGGCGGTCCTTCCCGCAGACCGCTGTCGGAACGTGAGCAGTCCGGATTGCGCGGTCCGGTGAAGAGCCTCATCGAGGAGGTCACTTTGCCTGCGTGGGTGGCCCCGGACGGCAAAGAAGCTACCGGCGCCTCGGCGCGCACGGAAATGGATTACGACGTGGAGGGACGCCTGATTGCCACGCTTTTCCGCAATGCCGATGGCACAGTGTGGGCTACCCGCTACAGCTATGGCGCCGCGGGGGAATTGCTCAGGGTCTCCGAGGGCAGCGTGGGCGCTCCTGCGGTGGGTAGCGTGTATGCCTATGACGAGCAGGGCAGGCTTGCCAGCATCGATGATGGCATCAAGCCTCCGATCACGTTCACCTACGAGCACGGACAGAAGATAAAAAAGCAGGTCGCTCGCGCGGAGGACTACCAGGCGAATGTCGCCATGTCGGGCTCTCCCTTTCAGGCGGCCGACAGGCCCCCCAACCTACCCGATGGAGGTACAGCCATCACAACTTACAGTAAAGACGACCGGCCGATCGAGGTGCGCGTCTTGAATGCGCAGGGAGAGCTAGTGAGTCGCGTCCTGCGTAGTTATGACGCAGCAGGGCGTGTCTCCGAAGAAAAGCAGATTGTGGAAGACCCCTTGGCGATGTTCCCAGCCGAGTTGCGGGCAAGGATTCAGCAATCCTCTGACTCAGCGGCGGCAGAGATGCGCAAACAAATAACAGCCCTCATGGGTGGCCACCAGGGCTTTTCTTCCGTGATCTACACCTATGACGATAGAGGCCGCCTAAAGGAGACACTGCGGCAAACGTTCAACCGGGAAGACAGCATTGTCATCACGTATAACGAGCAAGGCAACGAGGCATCCACGCGAACCGTCCATGCCGGAGGTACACCGGAACAAAGTGTGCCTTCCACGAATTCGGAGGAACGGTTTTCCTACGAGTACGATGCCCATGGCAATTGGACACAGAAGATCATCACTACCTTGGGGGCCGACGGCAGCATTGCATCCACACGCAACATCCGTCGCATCCTTACATACTTCTGAGGCGGCCCGTTGCCCATTTCAAGCCAGGCTTGCCTCTGGTGGTCGGTTCTCACGAGGAGTGATTCAACTGCCGTCGCTTATCACCAACTATGTTTGTCTCGATATCAGCGACGATGCGCCAAGTCAGTCCACCGCAATTGCCGGCAAGTGTGCCTGGCAAGCCGAGTTCACCGATCCAATATCCGGAATCGCGAACATTGCTCCTCTTTAACTGAAGGATGGTGTCCATGCCAAGTCGTCTCCGCAGTCTCGTGCTAATCGTTTGGTCAAGTGTTCTGCCAGGTCTCGGGCAGGTGCCGCTCGATCAAGGCCTGATTGCGTTTTATGAGAAGCTCCCCACGGAAGTCGCGACAGGCTTGCCTCCAGCGTCTCAGTTCGTTCCTGTAATCGAAAAAGAGATAACGGAGGGCGACGAAAGTAGCATTGCAAAGGCTTGGCCATTCATCATCAGCGACCTGAGCGCGCAGGATGCACGGGCTCGCAAGATCGCAGGAATGGCCGTAGTTGCGGTTGGTGGTAGAAAAGACGGGACGAACTTCTTTGTGCAGTCTCAGAATGACCTTCTCCGCTCTTTGAACGACAAGGATGCCGGGGTTCGCAATCAGGTCGCATATGCATATTCCTTTCTGCACCCTATGCCAGACAGCATCATTGTGGCGCTCAAGTCCTACCTGCGGACGGCGGGCGCTGTCGCGGGGGCTGGTCCCGGTGTCGCGGCCGCACTTATTCGGGCAGAGCCTGGATCATCAGAGATCGGACAGACTGTCTCAACCTTCCTGTTGCGAACTGACATGTCGGAGGAATCGTTGGTGTCAACTCTTCGCGCGGCGTCAGACCCCGCGTCCGGGGAACCGATCACTATTGCCATCAGACAATTGTTAAGAAGTTTTCAAAGCGAGCAGGTGCGCCTTGCGTCTGTCAGCGCCATTTATATGATCGGCCTACCTGCAGTTACGCTTTGTGAGCCGGAGCTAACCGCAATTGCGACGAGCTCATCAGAACGCGATGACTTAAAGACCGCCGC
Organism: uncultured Acetobacteraceae bacterium; assembly: GCA_964657465.1. Classification (GTDB taxonomy): domain Bacteria; phylum Acidobacteriota; class Terriglobia; order Terriglobales; family Acidobacteriaceae; genus PALSA-350. The sequence continues at coordinate 4,407 of CAZZVD010000183.1, forward strand.
AGCCAGTGCACTGGCGCTCCGGAAAGCCAGGTAAGCGGTCGTCGTAATGATAGGTGGACTGCGTGCGACAACACGAGAGATGGCTGTAATACGGCATCGGCATACCTATGGCAACGGGTGAACTTTTGTCACGGTGAATGGGTATGCTGTCGCCATATTCCTTCGTCGCCGTATCCTTCAGAATGTAGAACGGCAGTCCCTGTTGAACCTGGTCCGAGGGTTGGTGGCTATCACGTCGGTCCCCGGAGTTCGGGATTCGTCTCCCGAACTCCGGAATTTGCGTCTTCACAGACTAGTGATATGACTAGTCGGGGGTCACATCGAGTCTATGGCGTGGCAAGTTCAGGACGCAAAGGCAAGATTCAGCGAACTGCTGGATGCAAGCCTGCGGGATGGTCCCCAGGTGGTGACGCGTCGAGGGGTGGAGGCCGCCGTACTCGTTCCTATCGAAGAATGGCGCCGGCTCACCCAGGCCGCTCGGCCCACACTTAAGCAGCTTCTGCTAAGTCCCGAGGGCCGGCTCGAATTTGCGGTGCCGGCACGCGGCAAGCTGCGTCGCCGACCCACGACTGAGTCGGCCTAGATGTATCTGCTGGACACCAACGTCGTGTCGGAATTGCGCAAAGTTCGGCCCCATGGCGCCGTGCTGTCGTGGATAAGCGGCGTGCCTGATCGTGCACTTTTTCTCTCCGCGGTTACGGTTGGGGAGTTGCATGCCGGCGCGGAGCTCACACGAAAACAGGATCTAGAGAAAGCAAGGGCCATCAAAGCCTGGATCGATCAACTCGCATCCGCGTATGAAGTCATTTCGATGGACGCCCTTATGTTTCGTGAATGGGCTCGGCTGATGGCCGGCAAATCGGATCACCTGCTTGAAGACGCGATGATCGCAGCGACGGCGAGGGTTCGAGGATTGATTGTGGTCACGCGGAATATTCGGGATTTTAAGTCGTTCCACGTAGATGTGCTCGATCCGCTCAAGACAGGTGCACCTTAATACGGTGACAGCCTGGGAGTGTGCCGGAGAGAAGTTGTTAATCTGCGTTAAGAGGTGGAGCGAAGCAGGGTCAAGCGGAGCGCCAGCCGGGGAATGGAAGACCCCGAGGCCCAAGCGCATGCAGGCACTTCGTTTTCGCGAGTTGTTCGGTTAACGTTTCTCTACTCCATATCTACTTAGTCTTCGTCGCCGCCTTGAGGCATTGTTTCGGGCCGCTGTTCCAGGTTGAGCGGCGAAACGTGCGCCGCGGTGAGCTGGCTGTTCAGTTTCGCAAGCGAATTCCGCTTCCAGTCATTCCAGGTGCGCAGCGCCTCTTCGGTTTCTTCGCCTGCATGGGCTGCGGCCTGCTGCTGTGCCGCGGTGGGCGCTGCATCCACCTGGCCCACCTGGGTGTAAAGCGCGGCGTTCTCGCTCGATATATCGTCGAGTCCCGGTACCTCTTTGCTATCCGCTGACTGCTGCCTGCCCTCGAGTAGCGCTTCGAGCTGCTTGTCCGACGTCGCCAGCGACTGCTTCAGTCCGTCAGGCGCTTCCCGGGAGAGCTTGGCAAGCTGCTCGCGCAGGGAGTGCGCCTGCAGCGCCGCCTCGGCGCTCTCGGAGCTCAACCTTGCCAGCTTCGACTCGGCCGTATGCATGGCGACCAGGTCCGCAGGGGAAGCTTTCACCCGCGGGTCCATCCTGATCACCAGCGGCGCCGTAAGCACAGTGCCCCCGGCGGTCAGACGAACGGTATACGTGCCGGGCAGCACCAGCGGGCCCTGGGGCGTGCGCGGGGTGCGGTGTGGCACCGCCGAGATTGGGTACTCGTAGCGCGTCGCCGCCGGCGGGGTCGCACGCATATCCCACACCCAGCGATGCATGCCTGCGTCGGCCGGCAGCGTCTGCGGCATCTGCAACCAGTAAAGCGGGATCAGCTGTTTCGCCAGCTCATCGGGCGTCGCATAGGGCGCATCGCTGCTCGCGTACTTACGCACCAGCTTACCGGTGGCATCCAGAATCTCAAGCGTCACCGTACCAGTGACAGAAGCAGGCAGAGAGTAGTCGATCACTGCACCGTCGGGCGGGTTTTCCCCCTGCGGTTCATCGATGGGCAGCGGTGTATCAGTATTCGTGCTGCGCCGCATGCGATAGGCTGGCCCCGGCTTGAAGAGCGTGACCGCATCGGCGTGAAAGCCGCCAAGCTGGCGCAGCGGTGAGATATCGTCGAGAATCCAGAATGAACGCCCATGGGTCGCGACGATCAGATCATTGCCGTTGATCGAGAGATCGCGCATTGACGTATGCGGCAGGTTGAGCTGCAGCGGCTGCCAATGGTTGCCATCGTCGATCGAAAACCACACCGCGGTCTCCGTGCCCGCGAACAGAAGGCCCTTGCGCACCGGGTCTTCGCGTACCGTGTTCACGGGCGAGTTCTCCGGCAAACCCGCCGCGATCGATTGCCACGTGGCCCCGCCATCGTGCGTGCGATAGAGGTAGGGGTGCTGGTCGTCGACCCGCATCCTGCTTGCCGAGACATACGCGGTTGTGTCATCGAAGTGCGACGCCGAAATCTGCGTTACCTTGCTCCAGGCCGTCATCGTGGGCGGCGTGACGTTCTTCCAGTGCGCGCCATGATCGTGCGTCGCCCATAGCAGGCCATCATCGGTCCCCGCCCAGAGCACATTGACTGATCTAAATGAGGGGGCAAGTGCATAGATCGCGCCTCTGCGCTTCGCCTGTTCCTTTTCCGGCAAGGGCGCGAGCGACGCTGGTTGCCCTGCATGCTCCCGGCTTAGGTCCGGGCTGATCTTTTGCCACGTCTTGCCATAGTCCCTTGTCTCGAACAGTACGCTGGTGGCAGTCAACAGCAGGTGCGGATCCACGGGAGAAAACATGATGGGCTCGGTGCGGTCCGCGCGGATAGCAGGGTTGCGCACGGGCAGGGGCGTCACGTTCTGCACCTGACCGGTGATTGTATTGTATTTCGAAACTTCTGTTCTCCCAGCGCCATAGATGATCTCGGGATGCAAAGGGTCTGGCGCAACGTAGCCGTACTCAATGACACCGGCCGGATGCCAATCGCGAAACGTAAGGGAGCCGTCGTTGCTGCGGCTCGATGTACACACCGAGCCACTCTCCTGCTGTCCCGCGCACACCTGGTAGGGAAACGTGTTCGTCACGGCGACGTGATAGAGCTGGGCCGTCGGCTGGTTGTACCAGGAGCTCCAGCTCTCACCGCGGTTTACGCTCACCAGCGCACCCTGATCGCTCACCAGCAGGATGATTTCTGGATGCAACGGGTTGATCCACATGTTCTGATAGTCGTCGCCACCGGGGGCTCCGCGCAGGCTCAGCCAGGTGTGGCCGCCGTCGGTCGAACGCAGGGTCACGATGCTCGCGCTATAGAGGATATCCGCGTTCTTCGGGTCGACTGCCAGCTCCGGCAAGTCGCCGCCGCCAATCTTGATCGCCGGCCGCGGATCGTCCGTCACTTGATACCAACTCTCGCCGGCATCATCAGACCGGTACACGCCAAGACCGGCGCCCGAAGCGTACCCGCCTTGTTTCGCGGTGGCGACTGTCGCATATAGCCGGTGCTCATCGCTCGGCGAAATCGCAACGTGCACCTGTACCAGGCTATCGGGAAACCCCCTGGTCAGCGGCTTCCAGGTGTCGCCGCCATCCGTGGACTTGAACAGACCGCCATGCGTGCCCTCGTACTGATTGTCATCCTCCCATGGCCCCAGGCGAGACTGCCACAGGGACGCATACACGATGTTGGGATCACGCGGATCGAGCACTACGTCCTCGCCCCCGGTGTTTGCGTCCTTGTACAGAATTTTCTTCCAGGTGGCGCCGCCATCGGTCGAACGGAAGATGCCGCGCTCCTCGTTTGGCCCGTAGGGATGGCCGAGCACCGCCGCGTACACACGATTGGGGTCGCGAGGGTCAACGGCAAGCGCCGGAATCTGCTGACCGTCGCGCAGCCCGAGATGCTGCCAGGTCTTGCCCGCATCCGCCGAACGGTAGATACCGTCGCCGACCGACAGATCGGGACGATGCAATCCTTCGCCGCTGCCGACATACAGAATGTTCGCGTTCGAAGGCGCTACCGCGATGGCGCCGATGGACTGCGAGGGCTGCTGGTCGAAGATCGGCACCCAGGTGCGCCCGTAGTCCGTGGATCTCCAGACGCCGCCATCCACCTGCCCAACATAGAAGACATTCGGCTCACCGGAAACGCCGGTGGCCGCGCGCGTGCGTCCTCCACGAAAAGGCCCGATCATCCGCCAATGCATGTCTGGCGTGGTTTGGGCATAGCTCTTCCACGCGGCGACACCCGGGAAGGAAAGACAGACCAAAAGCAAAATCGCGGAACGTCGAGACCACATAGGAGGGAACTCCTGCAGAAAAAGCTTGAATACTGTCATCTTAAACAGGGATGTGGTTCGCGTGGCCCGTGTCGTTTACAGGTAAATCGGCTGCCAGCTGGAGCAGGTAGGATTTTCCGGTCAGTTGGCCGGCCTGCTATCGCCTGGCGGTGGCAAGCTGCCTTGCTCGGCCTTGAGAATATCTTCGAGATTCTGATGGTCGAGCTGGAAGACGATGTAGAGCGTGTTGTCCGCCCCTTTCGCCAGGATGTAGGTTGCGCATGCGGCCACATACTTGCTGCCGGAGGGGTTCCGCATGCTTATACGCCACTCCACCTTTGAGAGCGTGTATTTCGAATCCAGAGGTACCGCGCTCACGCTGTGGAGTTGCGTTTCAGAGACGCCCAGGGAAGAGACGTAGGTTCTCATCCTGGGAACCGCTTTGAGGAAATCTTCCTTCCTGACTGCCTGGAGGCGGTTCGGGCCCGCAAACATAAAGGTGTCCGCGTATAAGTTGCCGATTGCTGTCACGTCTCCTGAGCTGTTTGCCTGCTCGTATTGTGAGAAGAAGTGGTTGATTTGATTGATGCTGTCAAGGGCGGAGGTTTGCTTGTGGTCCACCATGATTTCGACGACCCCCTGTGGTTTCCGGCATCAAGGCCACTTTAGTATTATAGCACAGTGGTAGTTACGAAATCAACAGGATGCGCGGGGAGAGGAGTTCGACAATTCTGCGAAGGAGGACGAGAGGGTGGGTTGCAGGGTGAGTACTTGTGATGGAGTGCTGTGAATTCCCACATCTCCCGACAGAAAAACGTCGTGAGATATGGGGCACCCCAGCCGGTCGAGCCGTCCGGAGGTTCGTTTCGGGATGGTTGAAGTGAACGGGCGGGAAGAAGCTGCCGCTCCGTCATAAGTTCTGTTCACCCAAAACCATCTTGCGACAGATTGCATCCCAGGATAAGGAGCGGTAGCTGCGAGGCCGCCGAAGGAAAGAAATGCACGGATCGCAGAGTTTGATCGCACCGGAGAAAGCAGGTCCCGGTGCATCCCGGTACAGACGTCGTGCGAAGCTCCTGGCGCTGGTTGCCGTCCTCGCGCTGGTAGTCACTAATGTCGCCTTCTTCTTCCTGGGTCATCACATGGCCGCTACCCGGCAGGGTCCAGATCCCGCGGTGGTACAGAACGCTCAAACCCTCCCGGCTGCGGTTGACGTCGAGCCTACAGCGGTGACCGCACATAATCTGTTGCTGCGCAAAGGGCCGCATTTCCGCATCTACGTTCGCTGGATACAAGGCCACCTGGTCCGCACGCGGCCGGACACAAATCCTACGTTCGATGATCCCGACTCTTTCATCCTGACCGTTCAGAAGGGAATGATCAGTATTGCTTTGAAAGATCTCGCCGGCTTCCTCAACGCGGGCGCGACGGGAGGTGTTGGCGCCATCGCCAATGTGTCCGTCAAAACCAAGGGTGATCAAATCGAGATCCATGGCACGGCCCACAAACTGATGCCCTTGCCAGTGAAGATCGTCGGATCCCTGCATCCCTTGCCAGACGGCAGAATAGAGTTTCAGGTCGCAGGATTGAGTGTCTTGAAAGTGCCTGTGAAAGGTCTGCTCGGGGCGTTTCGACTTACGTTGGCGGACCTCACGCCGAAGAGCCCTACACCCGGAATCGTGATCGATGGCAACAACTTGATCTTCGATACACAGAAACTGCTACCGCCACCTCATATCCATGGACTCATCAGTCAAGTGAGTGTCTCTTCCGATCAGATTCATTTAGTCTTTGGCAACGCAAGTCAGAGCGACGCGCAGCTTTCGCAGTGGCATAACTTTGTCAGCTTCCGGGGGGGATCCCTCGGTTTTGGCAGAATCACTATGAAAAACGTTGACCTCACGATGATCGATGCATCGCAGGACCCCTGGTTTGATCTCGATCTAGTCCACTACCAGGCACAGTTCACACGGGGATATAGCCGAATCATCAAAGGCGCGGGAATGGAAATCTTCCTCCCCGACGCAGGCAGCGTTGCCGCCAAAAAGCCTCAAGACCCGGTCACCCTGGGTTGGTTAGAGCACCGAGACTCTTCTCTCCCGACCGACGTTCCTGTCCATTAGGGTTGGGGTGGTTAGTACTTCGGTGCTGATCGAGAAGCTGGGGTAAGTAGCGAGAGGGTAAAGCCCGCCCAAATCTCCCGGCTGAAAAGCAGGGTGAGATATGGGACACCCGGTTCCCATGTGACGGGTTGGTTGGTAAGTAGAGCCAACGTCAATTGATGGCTGGATACGCCGGGCCGAAAAGTCCCGTAAGCTTCTCAAATTGTTGACGGCCCCAGAATTTCCCGATCCAGTATGCGAAAGCACAAGCTAAAAGCTTCTCCCGTCGCCGTCGCGGAAAGATATGTTTCCGGTTCGAGGTGGGTCAGAAAATCGACGGACTTTGCTTTGTTTTGTGCCGGTCTTTTTCGAAAATATCTTTCAATCCAAGCCCGGATGGCAACTCATCAGCGCCCCATCCAAAGCTTCTGACCAGGTAAAAGCCCGGCTAACCCGCACTTCTCACAGGCTGTCCCGTGACGAATGACGGGTGCCCCACATCTCGCTCGTTTTTCGCGAGATGT
>CAZZVD010000184.1:0-11310 GCA_964657465.1 uncultured Acetobacteraceae bacterium
ATCGGGCCCGAATACCCGGTGAGCTATACGCCGATTGAGAAGCGGTAGTGGTTTGTGGAATGTCGTGGTTACGGGGAGAGCTGCGGGTGTAGGCCGGTGAATTCCCACATCTCCCGACTGCGAAACGTCGTGAGATATGGGGCACCCGATTCCGTTGAGGGGTCCGACCGTTGGGTTTGTTCGTTTCTCCTCAGTCAATCCGTAACAGACTGGGTGCCCCATATCTCACGACGTTTCGCAGTCGGGAGATGTGGGAATTCACCGGCCTCCACCCGCAACTTTCGGAGATGACACGGAACCACTAAGGCTTGCGGCTGGCGGGTGGGATGATCCCATTCATGCGCAGGTAAACCACCATTTGGCCGTAGTGGTCATTGGTGTGGGCCAGGCACCCTGCAGCTAAACCGGCGCGGGTGCTATCGTGAGCGCCCACCACAGCGAACGCGTTACTTGCAGTCATCGTGGCAACCGCCTGATTTTCAAAGGCATAGGATTCCTTCAGCGCCTTAACGACATTGTCTTTCCCGGTGAGCTTTTCGAGTTCATCTCCATTCACAGAGCTCTTCACGCCGAAATTGCCGAAGTAGTAGTACTGCGCAGCAGCGATGTGTGCCACCTGCTCCCCAAATGTGCGCACACCTTTGAAATCACCGGTTGAAGGCGCGAAGTTAAATTTATCGGCCGGCATCGCTTCTGCCGCGGAAATGACTTCCTTCGCCTGGCTGCTCAACAGCTTCGCATAAACCTGGGCTGGGGACTGCTCGGCTCCCATGGCCATGCCGGTACCGGACAATGGCTCCACAGCCAGCGCCGGGGAGGTCACCAAGCCGCCCACCATACAAGCGGCCAGGGGCAGTAAATACAGGGCGGTGCTCACAATCTTTGTTCTCACGATCGATCTCTCCTCAGCTTTCCAATTGCAGGAGCCAGCGTAACAGGTTTGGTTGGGCGGGTCCCGTAGAATGGAGGTGTGAACTTGCGGCGAATCTACATGGATGCGAATGCGACCACACCTCTTTTGCCTGAGGTGCTGGAGGCCATGCGCCCATTCCTGCTGGAGCAGTTTGGGAATGCCTCGTCCATCCACCGGGAAGGGCAACAAGCCCGTGCCGCCGTGGAGCAGGGCCGGGCAAACGTAGCTCGCTTCCTTGGTGCGCGCCCGGCGGAAGTCGTATTCACCAGTGGCGGAACGGAGAGCGACAACCTGGCGATCTTTGGCTCGATCCGGGCCGGAGACCACATCATCACCAGTGCCGTCGAGCACCACGCAGTGCTCCATGCAGTGCAGCGGCTGGCGACCCAGGGTGTCGCCGTCGACGTTTTGCCGGTGGACGCACGGGGCGTTCTCGATGCTGACAATGTCTGTCGCGCGATGCGACCTAACACTTGCTTAATCAGTGTGATGATGGCCAACAATGAAACCGGGGCATTACAGCCTGTCGAGGCCATCGGCCGCATAGCGCAGCAGGCTGGGGTGCCCTTCCACGTGGATGCGGTGCAGGCAGCTGGCAAGGTGCCGATCGATGTGAACCGTATCGGGTGCCAGCTGTTATCGATTTCCGGTCACAAGATGCATGGTCCGCAAGGTACGGGAGCGCTGTTCGTGCGGCGCGGCACACGCTTGCAGCCAATGTTTGCCGGGGGTGCTCATGAGCGGCAGCGCCGGGCCGGCACGGAAAACGTGGCCGGCATAGTGGGGCTGGGTAAGGCAGCCGAGTGCGCTGCGGAGGCGCTGGACAGTGGCGCGGCCGAACGCATGGGCAGGTTGCGTGACCGGCTGGAAAGTGGCGTCCTTACCGTGACCGAGGGAGCTGGCGTAAATAGTGGACTGGCGAGCCGTGTGCCGAACACCACGAACCTGTGGTTCGACGGACTGGAGGGGGAAGCGCTGGTGATCGCGCTGGACCTGCAGGGGTTGGCGGTTTCAAGCGGGGCGGCGTGCTCCTCGGGCGCGAACGAGCCGTCGCATGTATTGCAGGCGATGGGCCTCTCGAAAGAGCGGGCTCGCGCCAGTCTGAGGATTAGTTTGCATCGGCTGACGACGGAAGACGAAATAGATGTGGCTTTGGAGTTAGTGGCGTCGCGCGTCAGCAGACTTCGCGCAATATCGGCCGCTATGGTGCATTGACGGGATGAAGAACGAAGAAATGAAGACGATTGCGGTCGCAATGTCGGGCGGCGTGGATTCTTCCGCCGTGGCGGCGATGCTCAAGGCAGAGGGTCATGACCTGGTGGGCCTGACCATGCAGCTCTGGAACCAGCGGCGCCTGGCCGGCGCGGAGGGCATGCCGGAACAGGTACAGGGACGGTGCTGCTCAATTGATGACGTGTATGACGCTCGCCGAGTGGCGGAAAAGCTAAGTATTCCTTATTACGTGGTCAACCATGAGGAGCGGTTCGAGCGAGATGTGATCCGCCCGTTTGTGGATGAATACCTGGCTGGGCGCACGCCGATTCCCTGCAGTCTGTGCAACAACCACCTGAAGTTTGACCAGCTGCTGTTGACGGCGCGGCAGATCGGGGCAGACATGATCGCCACCGGACACTACGCCCGGAATGCCTTCGACCCGCAGCGTGGGCGTTGGATCCTGAAGCGCCCGGCAGATGCCAGCAAAGACCAGACCTATTTTCTGTTTGGGCTAACGCAGGATCAGCTGGCGCACACGCTCTTCCCCTTAGGCGAGTTCACCAAGCCGGTGGTACGGGAGATGGCGCAGGGTTATGGCCTGGCATCGGCAAACAAGCCGGATTCGCAGGAGATTTGCTTCATTCCGGGTGGCGACTACAAGCAATTTATCGATGCTTACCTGCAGGAGCAGGGTGAGACGGTTCCTGAGACCGCGGGGGAGTTGGTCTCAGTGAGTGGCGAACCGCGGGGTAAACACGAGGGCATTCACAACTTCACCGTGGGCCAGCGCAAAGGCCTGGGTCTCGCATCGCCCTCGCCGTTGTACGTCATCGCGATCGATTCCAACAGCAAGCAGGTGACGGTCGGACCGGAACACTCCTTGCTACGAACTACCCTGCGGGCACAAAAACTGAACTGGATTTCGATTCCCGCATTCGAGGGCGAGATGCGAGTGCAGGTGAAGATCCGGCATCGCCATGAGCCGGCCTGGGCTATCCTGCGCCCCACCGGGGCGGATGAGATAGAAGCACGCTTCGATGAACCGGTGCGTGCCATAACCCCGGGGCAGTCTGCTGTGTTTTACGATGGCGACGAAGTGGTGGGCGGCGGGTGGATTGTCTAGCATGCGGCCGCCCCATTCCTGGCATGTGTTTTAGACGAAAAGGTCTTCTTCCACTTCGCGGCGGTCACGGTGGTTTTGGTACTCATTCGGGGTCTTGCTGCGTAGCACCTCGACACCCGCACGCAATCCGCTCAGGATGCCGTTAACCTGCCGTATTGGCACAGAGACTCCGTGCTCAATGGCGTGTACCGCCGAATTCAACTGGTCCAGGGTTCCCTTCATCATGCCATCCACCCGCGAGGCCTGTTGCTGTGCGCGGCCGGTGACGTCGTCCACCAGGCCACCCACTTCTTCCGTCTTGGCGCGGACCGTGCCACTGATAGCAGTCACATTCTCAGAGATGGTCTTGAGCTTGGGCGTGAAGTCCTGAATGATTTCGCGGGACGAGATGATGGCCGGCATTGCGTGCAGACGAACGTCGTCGATCAGCGTCATGGCCTTCTTCTGCAGTTTAAGAACGCCTAACGCCATACCTACCGTGAACGCGGCCTGCATGAATATGCTGAGGGCGGCGATGCCGATAAAGATGATGAGCAGTAATTGCGAAGTTTTATCCATTGGCTTTTCTGTGACCCCCCACCAAGAGGGGTCTGCGCTCATGGCGGCTCGGGCCGGGGTTGTCGATGGACAACCTCTCTCCCCGAGCCACCCTCAGGTTGATGACTACGGCTAGAACTGTCCGTCGCCTGGGGTCGTCGTGGCAGTGTAGGCATTCTTGCCAGCATCCACGGCGGCGGTCACTTTGTTTGCGTGCTTGGCAACGGCCTTGCGGCCCTGCTCCACGTAATCGGTGACCTGGGCACGACTGCGATCGACTACCTGCTTGCCTTGCTCGACGTAGTCGTTTACCTGGTCCTTGGCAACGTCGACATAGTCATTCACCTGGGCAGCGGCGGCTTTTGAGCGTTGTTTGATGTATTCGCCGCGCTCACGGGCACTCTCTGCGAGACTGTCCCGAGTGTCAGCACCTGCTTGCGGAGCGTACAGGACGCCGACCGCGGCACCGATGCCAAGCCCGACCAAAAACCAGCCAAACCCGTTACTACCGCCTTCGTTTTCCATCTCGTCTGTCATGTATCTTCCCCTCAATCTTGTTGTACTTGACTCAAATATACTGCTTGCCCTCGTTTTAGCCTGGTTAGCACGAGGATACTCGCAGAACACACATTGCCACGTCACGGATGACTTGGCAACAATCATGTGATGCAATATTGACCTGCGGCGAAGTCTGGGTTGGCGAGTAAGCTCCGGTTTTGCCACGGTGGCTTCGCGGCTCGGTCGGACTGCACCCGGCAGGTTGTTTCCCTCGTCCAATGAGATGACGGCTGCGGTTTCCTGGCGCTTTCAAGGCGAGAAGACGCTGCGGCTGTACTGCCAAGAGTGGCGGAAGGATAGGTCTTTATGAGAGCAGTAAGTCCAGTTCAGCAGGGTATTTTGGTAATCCTCGTTAGCGGCGCCACCCTGATAAGCGCGGGTTGCCGAAATCCGTTTCTTCCCCCGGACAAGCCGGCGCCGGCAGCCCAGGCCGCCACGCCAGCGCCCACGCCGCAACCCGCGCCGCCGGTGGTGCGCGATGATCAGCAGATCGGCAGCGAGATCCAGGCCAGGATTGCGGCAGAGGCAGCCCTGAACGGGCAGCCGATTCAGGTGGATGTAGCCGGGGGGGTGGCTACCCTGAACGGTAAGGTACAAAACGACGCCTCTCGCGCACTGGCGGCGGCAGATAGCGCTTCTGTGGACGGGGTACGGACGGTGGTGAACAACCTGGTGGTTGCACCCGTTCAGGCAACCAGGGCTGTTCCGGAAAAGCGCCGCCGCGAAGTAGCCAGAGCACTGCCGCCGCCACCGCCGCCACCGGCTCCCATGAATGGGCCGCCCCCCCAGGATCAGGTAAGAATTGTTCAACCGCCCCCACCTCCGCCGGCTCCGGTGGTGAAGACAGTGACGCTTCCAGCGGGAACGGTGATCCCGGTCCGCATGACCGACACGCTTGACAGCCAGAGCACGCAGTCAAACACGGTGTTCCATGGCTCGCTAGCCGGTGACCTGATTGCTGATGGCATGGTAGTCGCTCGTTCCGGAGCAAATGTTGTAGGCCGGGTAATCACTGCTAAGGACGCGACCCACTTCTCCGGCAGTTCGGAGCTGTCCATTGAACTCACGCGGGTGGATACGGTCGATCATCCTGTTGATGTGGTGACAGACGCGTTTACCAAGCAAGGGAACGGACGGGGCAAGAACACGGCGATCAAGACCGGCGGGGGTGCGGCGGTTGGCGCGATCCTGGGCGGCCTTTTAGGCGGCGGTAAGGGTGCGGCCATCGGTGCTGCTTCGGGTGGCGGTATCGGCGCCGGGGTGAACGGGGTAACGCGCGGGCAGCAAGTGCAGATACCGACGGAGACGCTGGTGAACTTCCGGCTGCAAACGCCGGTCAGCGTGACCACGTCCAAGACGGTTGGCGGCTCGCGCAGCACGTACAGCGGGGACGGACTGCAACAGCGGCCGTAACGATCGTTCGGAAAACGTAAAAAGGGCTGCGCCGAGCGCAGCCCTTTTTGCGGATGATGCAACTTTGAGAGTTTGGGAGAGGTGCGATGGAACTTGCCATAGTGATCATGGCTGCAGGCAAAGGAACGCGGCTCAAAAGCAAGCGGCCCAAGGTGCTGCATGAGGTGGGCGGAAAGCTGCTGCTGCGGCATGTGATCGATGCAGCCAGACGCATTGTTCCAGCGGAAGACATCTTTGTGGTCGTGGGGCACCAGGCAGACCTGGTCAAAGCGGCGGTGGCCGGCACGGGCGTGCGCTTTGTGGAGCAGACGGAGCAACGGGGTACCGGGCATGCCATCCAGCAGGCCAGGGACGCAGTGCACAGCTATAGCAGCGTGCTTGTTCTTTCGGGAGATGTGCCGCTTATCAGGCCGGAAACCATCCAGCGCCTGCGTGACTTTCACCTGGCGCAGCGAGCGGCCATGACCATACTCACGGCTGCCCCCGAAGATTTGCATGGGTATGGCCGGGTGATTCGCAAGTCCCCTGGATCGAATGAGGTGAATGCAATTGTGGAAGCCAAAGCCTTGACTCCTGAGACGGAGAAAGCACGGGAGATCAACTCCGGTATTTATGGATTTGATCGGGAAGCATTGTTCGCATACATCGACCGGTTGGGGACGCAAAACGCTCATGGAGAGCTTTACCTTACCGACATGGCGGCCATTCTGGTGGAAGCGGGGCGACGGGTGATCGCGCTCGAGGCGGAGGATGCGGATGAAGTGCTGGGCGCCAATACAATCGCCGAGATGATGGCGATCGACGGCAAGCTGCGACTCAGCGTGGCGAGGCGCTTGATGGCGGAGGGGGTGACGATCTTTCGGCCCGAAACCACGGTGATTGACGCGGATGTGCGGGTGGGCAGTGACACAGTAATTGAGCCGTTTGTGCAGTTATTGGGCAACACGACGGTAGGCGGCGACTGCCGGATTCGGTCGTACTCGGTTCTGGAGAACGTCACCATGGGGGACGGTGTCACGGTGCGGCAGGGTTGCGTAGTGACGCAGTCACGGGTGGAGGATGGAGCGGTCCTGGGACCCTATGCGCACATTCGGCCGGAAAGCGAAATCGGCGAAGGCGCGCATGTGGGCAATTTCGTTGAGACCAAGAAGATGCGCCTGGGCAAGGGATCGAAAGCCAATCACCTCACCTATCTGGGCGATGCCGAGATCGGGGCGGGCGTGAACGTCGGCGCAGGCGTCATTACCTGTAACTACGATGGTGTGCATAAGAACAAGACGGTCATCGGGGATGGAGCATTTGTGGGCAGCGACTCCACGCTGGTAGCGCCGCTGACGATTGGGCAGGGCGCCTATATTGCTGCCGGCTCCTGCATCACCGAGGATGTACCGAACGATGCTCTGGCTCTGGGCCGCGCCCGGCAGTTGACGAAGGAAGGCTGGGCTGAGAAGCGGCGGATCCGGCTACGGCGTTAACAAGTATCAGGCAGTAGAGGGGGGCGGTGTCAGGCGGCTTCGTGCCGTGCTTGATCTGCGAGAATCTGGCAGAGTCGAATGCGGGCAGAAAAGCAGGCGCGTTGCACCTGGGGCTCCGGCATGTTGAGCAGGCGCCCGATCAGCGCGGAGTTGTATCCTTCCACATCGCGCAGGAGAAACAAAAGACGTTCGCTGGGGGGCAGCGTACGAATGGCAGCTTCCAAATCCGGGCGGAGCACGTTGCGGCGACTCAGATCCATCCCCGGCCTGATCACCGCGGGCGGCTCTTCCTGGTCCAATGGGAAGCGCTGGTTCAGTTCGCCAACTAGTGCGGTATCCACAGCAAAGCCATCGGGTAATTCCTGCTGTTGGAAAGCGCGGATGAAGGTGGTCGCCAGGATCTCTTCTGCTTCGATTTCGTTACCAGTCATGTAGAAGGCCAGCGAAAAAGTACGATGACGGTGACTCTCGTACACATCGCGCTGCTGCTGCTCATTCGACTGCTTGGCAGCCTGAGAAGCGACCAGCTTGGACTCGCCTTCAAATTTGAACAAGGATCCCCCAGTGAGACGGAGCGGCATCAACGAGGGAGAAGTAGATAATGGGTGCCATGGTGTTGGAAGAACCAGAAATGGCTCCGTGTAGAGTATAACAGTTTGGCGCGTACGGACGAGATCCACTAGAAGAATCCCGTTTGCCGTACCGGGATGAAGATAAACTCTTTGGTGAGCTCCGCTGAACACGGTGGAACTTTGCCTGCATCTTTTTTGTAGCGCTTATTACGCTCCACTGCGGGCACAATTGGGCTCCTGAGGCGGGTGCCCATACATTTCGCAGGAACGCAGAGGAGAGGAAGCTTACCGGTTTGACCGGTCACTCGGCCAGTATGGAAAGAGCACGCACGCCAGCACGAGTCCTGGTTATTGCAGAGCAAGTGCATTTTAGGGCCACGCTCCAGGGAATGCTTGAGAAAGCAGACTACGTCACAGTGCTTTCGGGCGCGGGTCCGGAGTCGATCACGCGCGCCGAAAGAGACGGGTCGTTCGACCTGGTTTTGGCAGACTTGACCATGGTCGAAGTCGAGGCCCTCGGCCTGCTGGAGCGGATGCGCCAGATCGAGCCGGACACCCCCCTCGTACTACTGACGCCCAGCTATGAAGTGAAGGCAGCGATTGCCGCCGTTCGCCAGGGCGCGTATGACTATCTGCTGAAGCCGTTTGAAAAAGACCAACTCCTGGCCACGGTGAAGCGAGCCGTCGAATACCGGCGCTTGCTGCAGCAGAATGCGTCCTATCGGCAGGATCTGGAGCAGATGGTGAGTGCCCGGACCGGCATGCTGCACCAGGCGATTATGGATCTGGAACGGTCTTATGACATCACGCTCGAGGCTCTGGGGGATGCGCTTGATCTAAAGGATGCGGAGACCGAAGGCCACTCGAAGCGGGTGACCGCTTTTACGATTGCGCTTGCCCGCGGCGCGGGTATTCCGGCGCAGCAGATTCCGGTCATTGCACGCGGCGCGTTTTTGCACGATATCGGCAAGATGGCGATTCCGGACGCGATTCTTCTAAAGCCGAGCAAGTTGCAGGCGGACGAGCAAACAATCATGCGCGAGCACTGCGCGCGGGGTTACGAGATGCTGCGCAAAATCCCATTCCTGCACGAGGCCGCCGAGATTGTCTACAGCCACCAGGAGCACTACGATGGCAGCGGGTATCCGCGTCATCTGAAGGGCGAGGAAATTCCGCTGGGAGCGCGCATCTTTGCCATAGCCGATACGCTCGATGCCATTACCTCGGATCGGCCCTATCGCAAGGCGGCAAGCTTCGCCCAGGCGCGCCTCGAAATTAAACGCTGCTCGGGAACGCAGTTCGATCCCAAGGTGGTGGACGTTTATCTCAGCTTGCCTGATCAACTGTGGGAAGATTTGCGGGCAGAGATTACGCAACAGGCGAAACGGTTGGCTCCCGTGAAGCCGGAAAAGAAAGAACGGCCCAAGCTGCGTAACCTGTTCGCGTCTGAACGACAGCGGTAGCTTCTTCGGGGATGAGAGGAAATGGCATGACCGTTATAAGCCCAGAGGTCGTTAAGGAGCGGCTCCAACGGCTGCCTGGCTGGCAGCTTGAGGGCCAGGAAATCGTGCGGCACTACCAATTTGCTGATTTCACCTCAGCCATAGCCTTCGTGAACCGGGTGGCCGAAAAAGCCGAGGCGGCCGACCACCACCCCGATATTGACATCCGTTACAACAAGGTGCGGTTGGCGCTCATTTCGCACGACAAAGGCGGGTTGACGGAGCGGGATATGACGATGGCGGCCACGGTGAGTTCCCTGCTGCCCTGATATCGGTATTTGTGCGAGCGCCTAATCTGTGTCCGGCTGGGGTGGAGGGTCGGCTTGCTGGCGCATCAGGGCGAGGGTGCGGCGATTCCAGATCGCCACGGCGATCCCGCCAAAGGCAGCCGAAGTGAGAAGCAGCAAACTGGTGCGCCAAGGGCCGCTGCGCTCAACCGGCAATGGGTGAGTGGGCGCTTGTGGAGGAGTAGCAGGCTTTCGGGCAAATACACGGAGAGGCATAGATTGAGGTAAGCGCGACCTTTAAAGCTATTGTGAACGGTCACGCAGCTGGAGCAACTAAATTTCAGAAAGTGCGTCTACATTACTAGGCAAGAGGCAAACGGGAAATACAGGAATCGGGATTAAAAAGTTTCAAATCTGCTAATTTTTACGAGATTCTGTATTTATTGACTAAAGTTCTGCTAGTATCAATTCAGTCGTTGTTGAGGTAAGCGCTCCAACGGCGAAGGTTTCAGTACAAGTTGCGTCACTGGCCTCCCGGCACGGACAATCCACCGTTCGTGCCGCCTTTTTTTTGTGCTGAGCGCCAGTTTCCCCAAAATACTTCTACCTATGCACTGATCTGGGGCGGCGAACGCCTCCCTGACGTACACTGTTGCGTTATCTATGTTCCTTAGGAGCTTAATCATGCGGCGAGTTTTACTTTGCCTGGCGATCGGCACATTAACTGTGGCGGCCTCTGCGCAATGGGTCGGGGCGAACGATGTGCCCGCATATCATGCGGCGGCGCCGGCACATGGCGAGAAGCTGCCGGCGATCCTGTCGGGCAAACAGCTGACCGGGCCGATGTTCCAATACCCGTGGCAAAAAGCGGTGTACACCGATGCGGCCAAGGTGCCCAACGTTCTGTACCAGTTGCCTTGCTATTGCCGGTGTGACCGGAACATGGGGCACGCGAGCCTGCATAGCTGCTTTGAAGGGCTGCACGGGGCGGAGTGTTCTACCTGTGCCAAGGAAGGTTATTACGCCTACCAGATGACGCTGAAGGGCAAGTCAGTCAAGGAGATCCGGGAAGGCGTAATGCGCAAGGATTTCGAGAGCATCGACCTGAATTCCATCGGCTCCTGAGGCGGAACGCGGCGTTTCTGCGCGATATACTAGTAGTGAGCCCGGTCGGGCTCGATCACAGGAGGGGGCGTCACGGTTTCGACGGGATCGATTAGGTTAAGAGGCATGCCGGGGTGTGAGCACCCGTAATCGCTTGCAAAAACAATAATTGCTAACAACAACCTAGCACTTGCTGCTTAATTAATTAAGTAGCCGTTCGCCGTGGCTTTGCCTGTGGGCTGCGAACGAACGTCGCACAGCGGGCTGGTTCCTGAGGCGCGGTCCGAGCCGCAGGAACGAGATTATCGGACTAGCATTGCGCGCATCTTGTCGGTTCTGAGCGCGCCGTGCGAATCTTTCGGAACTCGACTACGCATGGAGTCTCTTTGCTGACATGGATTTCGGACGCGGGTTCGACTCCCGCCGCCTCCACCAAATTTTCCTAGAATCAACTCTTAGATGATTCTTGAGTCTACAAGTTCTCTCTCGGTCCTATCAGGTCTCTCATTTTGTTGGAACCTTAGCTAGCCCCGTACTTGTCATCCCGAGGAATCTGCTTGCAGTGCAAGTTAAGGACGGGATGAACGGGGTGCAATACGCATCGGTCTGGCAGAGCGAGCGGAGCAGGATGTCCCCCACTCAAGCCAAACGCGGCTTGAGTGGGCCACCCT
>CAZZVD010000185.1:0-11303 GCA_964657465.1 uncultured Acetobacteraceae bacterium
GCGAGTCGCGCTGTCGGAAACGCCGCCGGATGATTCTTCTGAATCCAGGCCGTCATCTCCTCCCGTACCAGGCAGCGAAGATCGAAATTCTCGCCCGAATTGCGCGAGCTCACCAGGCAGCGGATCTCCATGGAACGATCTGTAAGGTTCGTCACCTGCAGGCCACACACTTTCCTGTCCCAAAGAGGCGACGCATGCACGATGGTATCAAGCTGCTGGCGTAGCGCCTCCACCGGCACCGAGTAGTCAACATAAAGAAACGCTGTTCCCAGAATGTCCGCCGATTCGCGGGTCCAGTTCTGAATCGAATTCTCAATGAAGTAGCTCAACGGAACAATCAGGCGCCGCAGATCCCAGATGCGAATGACCACGTAAGCGGAATTGATTTCTTCCACGCGGCCCCACTCCCCTTGCACAACCACCACATCGTCGATGCGAATGGGTTCGGTGAGTGCGATCTGCAATCCGGCCAGAAAATTGGCGACCGTCGACTTGGCAGCGGTCGCCAGAATGATCGAAGCGATCCCTGCAGAAGCGAGAAGGCCGGAACCGTAGTGCCAGATACGGGGATCGTTGAAGCTCCACAACAGCGCGCCGAAATCGATGATCACGATAAACGTGATGAGCATGCGGCGAAACAGCTGAAACTGGGTGTGAACGCGCCGCGCCTGCACATTGTTTTCGGCACTCAGGTCGTAGCGGCGCAACGTAGCAGCCTGGAATACGTATACGCAACCGATCGCGAACCAGCCCAGCGCCACAACCAGCGCCATCACGAAGCCCTGACGAATGGCCGATTGCAGCCCGTACGATAACTGTGGCACTGCGGGCAGCACGATCAACAGGCAGGTGAGAAAAAAGATAGCCCGTGCAGGATGGCTCAGGTAAAGCTGAACACTCGTCCAGCGATGTTCTTTATTCTCCCGCTCGCGCCGGCGCAACACTCTGAAGAGTAGAAAATGCGCCAGGTTGCTGAAAACGATCACGGCGCACAGCAGGAAGATTATCCAGAACCAGGTATGGCGCCATTGAAAGCCGTTGGCTGTCGGCGACGTCATCACCAGAACTGGCAACATGCTTTTCGCAAACAAGCGGCGGCCCCCCTCCCTTCATTGTATGCGGGCGGGGGAAGGCCGGAGCGCACGCCGGTTGAGATGTACCCCACACAAGCCAAACGCGGCTTGCATGGGCCCCCCAGGATTTGTTTGAGGGAAACAGGGCGGGGCTGTAGAGTCTGATTCTTCGCTGCCGGCGTGCCAGGCAAGCCGGGTGGCCGACTCAAGCCGTTCCTGGTGTAAAGTTCCACGCTTGAGTCGGGGACATCCTAAGCCCCCAGCTTGTAAACCTGGGGGCCGTTCTTCCAAACCAATGTACGAAACAGCTTCGGTGTCGTATTCGCCTTCAACACCGTCAGCGTTTCCCGGGCCACACACTTGCCCGCGAGCCGCGAGGCGCCAGGGTTGCCACCCTGCGAAATACCCGCGCCATGGCCATCGCTGCAGGAGCAGTCGCTGCCAAAAAACAACTTGCCCTGGTGCCGCTTGAGGAAGTCCGCGGTGAACCCGGGATCGCGGGTCAACGCGTTATTGCCCGAATTTGCCGAAAGGTCGCCGAACAAATTCGGATAGTCCGACAGCCACTTATCCGTGATGCCGCCGCGCACAATCGGTGTCCTCGGATAATCTTTGTCGTTAGCAAAGTCCGCACTGATATTGGCCCAGAACGCGTCACAGTGGCCCACAAACGTGGTTTTCGGGTAAGCCTTCAAAATCGAATCGAAGTGTTTGAACCCGGTGTTAAACACCCCTTCCGTCGGGGTGTGCGGCACTTCCTGAAAGTGAATCGTGACCGGTACCTGTAGATCAGCCGCGGCGGCATACAGGCGGCGCATCTCCGGACCATCCGCCGCCACGTGGTACTTCACCTCGCCAAACCCATGCGCGCCGGCCTTCACCGCCGCAGTCAGCAAACTCACTGCATCCGCAGACGAAACATCCGTGCTCACGGAGTAGCCGGCAAACCGCGTGGGCTCCTGAGCCATAAAGCGCTTTACATCATCAGCCGAGGTGAGGCGGGCCAACACATACGCTGCCTGACAGCCTGATCCGTTCAGGTGAGCCAGATTTGCCTCGAGCGTAGGCCGGGGGTGAAAGTGGCAGTCAATGACCGGGGTGCCCCACTCGTTTGCCGGCTGGGGCGAGGACTGCGCCCGCACGACGCGGGCCGCGCCAACCGCAATCATGGAACTAACAAACTCTCTACGGTTCATGGGGGTCCTTCCCTGTGCGACACACCATTATGCTCTATGGTGCCTGGCCGCGTGAGACGAAACCCATAGAGCCTAGTCGTAGATCTTGAACTCGCTGACCACGCGGCTGATCACCCCGCCCGGGCTGGGCGCATCGGGTTTGAGCTCGTGCGCCAGCGAACAGTAAAGGCCCAGCAACTGACCAAACAACACATCGACTGGCGGACGGTAAAGGTCAGGAACGTCGCCGATTATTTCGAGATAGCGCTCGCTGCTACCAGCCAGCAGCGGAGAGGATTGCGGCCCAATGACTACCCGCTGCGCCACGACGCCCTTGGCATGCACCTCGCGCAGCAGGTCGGCCTCGTACTGTTGCCGGCGCCGGTCACTGGACGCGAAACAAATCAGCAGCGTGTCTGCGTTCAGCGCTGCCATCGGCCCATGCCGCAGGCCCAGTACAGACTCTGTCATGGTCCGCACCCGCCCCGCGGTCAGCTCAAGCACCTTCAACGCGGATTCTCGCGCCACCCCACTCAGCGCGCCCGAGCCGATCACACACATGGTGGCATACATGGCCATCGACAGCTGCTGTGCCGCTTCCGCCGCGACCGGCAGAAACGACTCACCCGCGCTCACCAATGCGCGAAACACTGGCAGGTAGGCTCCCTCCGACCATGCATGGGCCATGCACTGCCCGAACACAACCATGTTCGAGAACGAGCTGGTCATGGCCAAACCACGATCGTTCACTGCATCATCCAGAACGACGACATAGGCCTGCCGCTGCCCCTGGCTGAGCGTGACCATGCGGCCCGTGGCATTGCAGGTAACAATCAGATGAGCAATCTCAGGGTACTTCTCCAAAGCCTGGCGATACACGGCCACGCCCTCTGGCGACTGTCCAGAACGCGAAAACGAGACCCAAAGATAACGCCGGCCGGGTACCAGGTAATCTGCCATATTCGAGAGCAGATCGGTGCTGGCAACCACCAGGGTTTCGCAGCCCCATTCCGTACGTAACAGCAACTGCAGCACAAGGCCAATGTAGTCGGAGGTACCGGCGCCGATGAGCACTACGGTGGGCCGCCGCTCCAATGTATCGGTTACGCCGGCGGCCTCAAGAAAGGCGCGTAGCGACAGCGCGTGCTGTCCGTAGATACGCCGCGTTCTCTTCCAGGTTTCGGGCTGTTGCGCTATTTCTCCCGGAGTGGCTAAGATCCCTTTGGCTGCCTTCTCCTCTTCGGACAGGCTGACCAACTCGTGCAGTGCGTTCACGCAGACTTTACCTCACCATGGGTCTAAAGAGGGGTAACGGCTCCTCGCGGAGCAAACTCTTTATTACCTGACGTCGATAAGAAAGTAAAGGTAATGATGCGAAGTCATAAATAGCCTGGGTTGATGGGTGCCGGCAAACCCAACATTGGGTACCATCGAGGGGGCACAACGGGAGAACCAGTAAGATGACGGTTGTAAGCAGGAAAAAGAGTCGTAAGCTGTCCACCCCCATGCTGCTGGAGGAACGCCGGCAGCACATTTTATCGATTTTGCGGCAGGATGGCAGGGTGCTGGTATCGGAGATCTCCGACACCCTCGCTATCTCGCGCATCACCATTCGCAAGGACCTCGATCACCTGGAAAGCCAGGGGCTGGTGCAGCGAACCCATGGCGGCGCACTGGCGCCGCAGAAGGGGGCACTGCTTGACCCTTCGCTCGAAGAAAAACAGCACCAGCAGTTTAAAGAAAAGCGCCGCATCGCCGACGCTGCGGTAACGCTGGTGAAAGAGGAACAGTGTGTGCTGCTCGATTCGGGTACCACCACCACGGCGATCGCCCGCGCGCTGCGCAAGTTTTCCAGACTCACAGTGGTGACAAATGCCGTGAACATCGCCGCCTCTCTGGCGGATACAGAGTTCGACGTGATCCTGACCGGGGGCACGTTGCGGCGAAATTCCTTTTCACTGGTGGGCCCGTTGGCAGAAGATGTCCTGAAAGAAATTCACGCCGACATCCTCTTTCTCGGAGTCGATGGTTTTGACACCAGGACGGGGCTGACCACGCCTAACTTTCTCGAATCGCGCGTGAACCGTGCCATGATCCGCGCAGCCCGAAAAGTGGTGGCCGTGTGCGATTCCACCAAGTTCAACCGGCGAAGCCTGGCCATCATCGCTCCCCCGTCCGCCGTGCATACCGTAATCACGGATACGCAGCTGCAAAAGGAAGATCAGGAAACCCTGCGCAGCGCCGGTATCGAATTGATCCTGGTCTGACTGCTCTTCCACGCGCCACGGGACTGAAGAAGTTTGCAGTGCAGGTCTCCCAGTCCTGAGCGCAGCCCTAAGCCACGCTCAGATGCGCAGGAAAATCTTCCTCTCGTACATCCAGTAAAGAAGCAGCCAATAAATCACCATGACGGTAACGCCCAGCAGGAACGGCTCCAGGCCAGGCCCCAGTATCTGGAAGATCTGGTACCGCAGATGAATGTGCAGACTGCTGATAATGAAGTTCTCGAACAAATGCGCGATCAGGTAGGCGGCGATGGAATTTACGCCCACCACGATTAGCGGGAAAGCCCACCGGCGGTAGTTCTTAACGTCGATTACCCAGGAAAATGCAGCTAGGAAGAAGAAGCACATGCCGCCGCTGAACAGCGTCCAGGCGGGCGTCCAGATCCGCTTGACGATCGGGCAGATACCGGTGAAGTGCAACAGCAAACCGCCCGCTGCCAGCAGAACACCCGCCAGCAGGAACTTCTTAATTGGGATGTTCGGTTGCGACGCGCGGAACCAGCGGCCGGCAAACAAGCCCAGCAGCATGGTGCCGAGGGTCGGGATAAAACTCAGTGTGAGATATCCGCCAGAGTTGTAAAGAAACGGCTTTTCGCGCGGAAACAGATTAAGAAACCAGACATCGAAGGCCTGCCCCAGGTTGCTGTTTTTGTTCCAGTGCGCAGCGAAGCCGGTGAAGTTGTGGTGCCAGTCCGCGGAAACGCCCACCGCCGCGTTGTCGAATCCTGGCCCGGGGGCCGGGTAAAGCGCCCACGCCAACCAATAGCCGAAAAGGATGGCAGCGAACGCGGTCCACTGCCAGCGGGGCCGGCAAAAGGTGAGCAGGAACGCGAAGGGATAACCCAGGCCGATCATGGTCAGCGTGTCTTCAAAGGTAAAGTTGGTACGCGTGCTGTCAATCGAACGCAGAAAGATACCCAGAGCCACCAACAGAAATGATCGCCACAGAGTATGGGCAAACAGCGGGCCGAAGGTCTGCCCCTTTTGCAGCCGGCTGGCGATGGAGTATGGCAGCGCCACGCCGACCAAAAAAGTAAAGGAGGGCTGGATCATGTCGTGCAACGACATGCCGGCCCACTCGACGTGTGTCTGGTTGTAGGCCAGCACGCTCCAGAACAGGCTGCCGGGGTAGGCACGGTGCACAAAAGCGAAGTTCATCACTTCGCCCATCATCAACAGCATCACCAGGCCGCGGTAAGCGTCGACGGCCACGTTCCGCTTGACGGCTTTTGCTACAGACAATTCCCCGCCGCGCTCGGCGGGAGGAATGGCCGGCGACCGCAGGCTCGAGAGGTCCGCCGGCGACGAGACTGGCGCGCCCGGTTCGATAACAGTGGTGTTCATGCCCTACCCTCGCTGAAGTGTGATGAGGTTACGCTTGCTTACGCGTCGGTCTCTTTGACATGGGATGTTAACACGCACCTGCCGCTTTGCTCGCCAGAAACCTTCTACCGCTCGATCACAATGCACCAGAGATGGGGGAACCCAATGAGGCCACCCTGATAAGGAAGCCCTGATAATGCCACCTTCCTGAGCAGGGGCGTGGCTTATCTCTACCAAATGCCGAGTGAACAAAGCACCAGGAATAGCTTTATGGCTTACCCTCCTTCTTATCCGGGAAGAGTTGCGCTTTTCTATGAAAGATAGGGTTGACAGCGCAAACTACCCAAAATAAACTCGGGGTTCACGAAACAAAGGCAAACAATAAGAAACAGAAGCGTTTCAGCCCGACGTGAAAGGAAATCCCTTCCCTATGCGCTGCAGAGTGCCCACTCATCGCCTCGCGCTCCTGATAGTGTTGTTCCCTTCACTCCTGCTGGCGCAGAAAGACACCGCCTCCCTCACCGGCCAGGTGCTGGATAGCGGGGGTGCCGCCGTACCGACCGCCACCATCGACGCCGTAAATACCGAGACAAACCTGACCTACCACGCCAGCGTAAGTGGAACCGGCGAATGGACCATCAGCCCGGTCCGCATCGGCAGCTACCGCGTCACCGTGATCGCTCCCGGTTTCAAAAAAGCCGAGCTTGGACCGATCGTTTTGAACGTGCAGCAGCGGCAACGGCTCGACGTGTCGCTCGAGCCAGGTGCGGTCAACGAAACCGTGGAAGTGAAAGAGACTGCGCCCCTTCTGGAATCAGATAATTCCGAACGCAGCCAATTGATTGATAGCCGCACCATGCAAACCCTAGCTCTCAATGGTCGCAACCCCGTGGCTTTGGCCCAGCTCACCCCCGGTGTCACCATCAGTGAGCCGGGCTCGCGAGACGAGGGCGGCTTCGGGTTCAGCGCGAATGGAGCCCGCTCCCTGCAGAACAACTTCCTGCTCGATGGAGTCGACAATAACTCCAACCTGGCTGACCTGCTGAACGAAGCCAACTACGTAGTGATGCCGTCGATCGATGCGCTCCAGGAGTTCCGCGTCGAAACCAACTCCTATGCCGCAGAGTTCGGGAGAGCTACCGGAGCCGTGGTCAACGCCACCATCAAGAGCGGCACCAACCACTTTCATGGTGTGCTGTACGAGTTCGTGCGCAACCAACTGTTCGACGCCCGCAACTACTACGACCCTGAGCGCCGACCCTACCATCAGAACCAGTTCGGAGCCACCCTGGGCGGTCCGGTTCTGCACGACAAACTCTTCTTCTTCGTAGATTACGAAGGCCTCCGTGTCAGCCAGGCACAGACCCAAACCTCATTGGTGCCCACCGAGGCGCAGCGCTCAGGCGACTTCACCAGCCAACTCGACCTGACATCGCCGACCGGCGTCAACGACTGCAACGGGGTAGCCACCTACGCCGGCGAGTTATTCGATACCCGTCAGACACAAGCAAGTGCTGCCAGCCCCACCGGCTTCTGCGGCGTTCCCTTTGGTTACGATGCCAACGGCGCACCTTCCAACCTCATCCCCGGTGTGAAGCAGGATAGCCTGGGCATGAAACTGGCCGCGCTCTTCCCTGCACCCAATGTGAACGGCGCCGGCTACAACTACCTCTCGAATCCGGTGCTCACCCGCAATCGTAACCAGGGCGATGTACGTGTCGACCAGGTGATCTCGTCCAAAGACAACGCCTTCTATCGCTTCAGCATGAGCCGGCAACCCGCAAACCTGCCGGGCCCGTTTCCTGGGTTCGCCGACGGTGGTGGCTTCTTCGACGGCGTAGAAGAGAACAACGGCTACAGCGTGGCCACCAGCGAAACCCATATCTTCAACGCCAAGCGCGTCAACGAACTGCGCCTGGGCTATAACCGTCTCCGGTCGAGCCGCTCGCAGTTCTTTTCCAACCAGGATGTCTCAGGGCAAATCGGCTTCCCTGGCGTGCCCTATGTCGCGGGCACAGCAAACGGCGGCCTGCCGCAGATGTATTTTAACGACGCCTCTACCCTGGGCAGCCCGACCTATCTTCCTTCCATCGAAGTGCAGAACACCTACACCGGTTCCGATACCTTCACCCTCATATCAGGCAACAACAGTTACAAAATCGGCGGCGAGTTTCGTCCGGAGGAGTTCACTATTTTCCAGCCGGCAGCCCCGCGCGGAACACTCACCTTCGGTACGCAATTTACTGACAATCCCGCCGCGCAAGGTTCCGGCGGCAGCGGCCTGGCCACCCTGATTACCGGTCAACCCGCGGGTGGCAACATCAACAACCTTAACAACGTGGATTATTTCCGCCACGTGTACTCGATCTTCCTCCAGGATGATTGGCGGGTGACGCCCAGGCTCACCGTCAACGCCGGCCTGCGCTACGAGTTCTTCTCGCCCATCACCGAACGTAACAACGCGCAGGCGAATTTCAACCCCATCACCGGCGTTCTCGATATACCACACAACAGCAACGTCTCTCTCACGCCAACGCTCGCCACCACTCTGCCGGTAAACCACACCGCGTCTGACCAGCTCATCGAATCAGACCACAACAATATAGGACCGCGCTTTGGGCTGGCTTACCAGATAACCAAGAAGCTGATCTTCCGCGGCGCCTTCGGTGTCTTCTACAACGGGGATGAAAATGGTCCCTACAGTAACCCGAGCCCTGGTTTCAATCCGCCGTACTTCAACACACAAAGCTTTGTCAGCAATTGCGGGCAGTCGGATGACAATGCCTGCGCGGTCCCCGGTCTGGAACAGCTCTCCAACGGCTTCCCGGCAAATGCTTTAACCGACCCGAACACACCCAGCCTTTTCTCGTTGCAGCGCAATCTGAGTACACCGTACGTGATGCAGTGGCACGGCAGCACGCAGTATGAGATCGGCCAGAACACCCTGCTCGATGTGGCCTACGTCGGCTCCAAGGGCACCAAGCTCTACACCTTCTACAACCTTAATCAGGCTTCGCCCACGACCGACGCATCTGCCTCATTCGCGGACCGGCGGCCCTTCCCGTACGTGAATTCCTCGATCAGCTATCTGAACGCGGAAGGCTACTCCTCCTACAACGCCTTACAGGCACGGCTGGAGCGCCGCCTCAGCGCGGGTATCAGCGCGCTACTGAGTTACACCTACAGCCACGCGCTGGGCGACTCCTCCAATGCCAACCTCGGAGCACAGAACAACGACGGTTTCCGTTATGGCAACCACCTTCGCGAGTACGGCAATCTTGATTTCGATGTGCGCCACCGCCTGACCTCCAGCTATACCTGGGAACTACCGTTCGGCCGCGACCGGCACTTTGCCAGCAACATCAATACCGCAACCAATCTGCTGATCGGCGGATGGGAGCTTTCAGGTATCGCCACTCTCTCCTCCGGCACCTGGTTTACGGTGACCGATTCGAATGCCAACTTCTCCAACTCCGATGGGCAACAGCGGCCCGATCCTGTGCCTGGTCAAAAAGCAAACGGCAAGCCCTGCGTGGCCGGCACCTTCTTCAACACCTGCACTTTTCAAGACCCCGCATTGGGCTCCTTCGGCAATGTCGGCCTCAACACACTCCGCGGCCCCGGGCTTAAGAACTGGGATACGGCTCTGCTCAAAAACTTTCCCGTCGGCGAAACCCGGCGATTCGAGTTCCGCGCGGAGTTCTACAACCTGCTGAACCACACCAACTTCCTCTTCGCCGCAGCCGGACCACAGAACGGCAACAACAGCACGGTTCTCGGCTCCTCGACCTTCGGCTTTGTCACCGCCTCGCGGCCCCCGCGACAGATGCAGCTGGCGCTCAAGTTTTACTACTAACGCAGTCGCACAAGATAAGCTTTGCCATACGGGGTTATGCCATGACAGATTCTTCTGAAAAGCAATTGGGCAGTATTTCGCGTCGTGAGTTTGTGCGCCTAAGCGCGTTGGGCGCGGCAGCGGGCGCGGTCAGCTTACCGGCCGCTTCCCCGGCCGAGGCGGAGGCCAGCCTTCATGCTCCGCTGCACGCCATCGCCGACCAACAGCCACATGGCGCCAGCATGATTGATGTGCCCTACACCGCGACACCCGATGGCCCGCGCATCGGCATCATCGGTGTGGGCGGCCGCGGCACCAGCCTGCTGGGTAACCTTCTCGGCGCCAACGCAAAAATACTCGCCATCTGCGACGTAGCACCTGAACACGCCACCCACGCCCAGGGCCTGGTGGAAAAATCCGGGCAAAAGGCGCCCACCCTCTACACCCAGGGAGATCACGCGTTTGAGTCGCTGGTAGCCCGCGACGATCTCGACCTGGTGCTCATCGCGACTCCGTGGAACTGGCATGTGGAGATGGCTGTCGCCGCCATGAAGCATGGCAAGCATGTGGCCTGCGAAGTGCCCGCGGCCACCACCATCGACGACTGCTGGAAGCTGGTCAACACCTCTGAAAAAACGCGCCGCCACTGCACCATGCTCGAGAATTGCTGTTACGGCTTCAATGAGACGTTGATTCTGCGCATGGTCCATGCCGGTCTGCTGGGCGACCTCCTCTATGGCGAGGGCGGCTATCTTCATGATCTGCGCAGTGAACTCTTCTCCGGCAAAGGGGAAGGGCTCTGGCGACTTGCCGTACACACCCAGCGCGATGGCAACCTGTATCCCACGCATGGCCTGGGACCCGTGGCCAACTACATGGGCATCCAGCGCGGCGACCGGTTTGACTACATGGTATCGATGAGCTCCCCACAGCGCGGGCTTGCGCTCTATCGCGAGCAGCATGTCGACAAGGCAAATCCCCATTGGGCAGACAAGTACATCACCGGAGATTTGAATACGTCCCTTATCAAAACAGCGAACGGCCTAACCATCACGCTCAAGCATGATGTCTCAAATCCGCAGCCTTACAGCCGGATCAACACTATCGCAGGCACCAAAGGCATTTTTGCCGATTACCCGCCACGCATTTACTTCGATGGAGAATCGGGCAAAGAAGAGTGGGGCTCGATCGAAAAGTGGAATAAATACCAGCACCCGCTCTGGAAAGATGAGGGCGAGATTGCAAAGAAAATGGGTGGCCACGGTGGCATGGACTACATCATGCTGTACCGTCTGCTGCAATGCATGCGGCAAGGCATATCCCCGGATATGGACGTATACGACGCGGCCGCCTGGTCGGCCCCCGGCCCACTGAGCACGGCATCGCTCGCGCAAGGGAGCGCTCCGGTAAAGTTCCCTGATTTCACCTGCGGCCACTGGAAGGATCGCAAGATCTCGGCCATCGCCACGCAATCGTAGCTGCTCTGTACCAGCTTCCTATCAGGGCACGACGTTGAGTCGTGCCCCGATGAGCCTGCGTCCAACCGGTAACAACCTGGGGTGGGTGGAATCAGAAACCAAGTGCAACGTTTTCCTTTTTGGTTATATAGCGT
>CAZZVD010000186.1:0-11237 GCA_964657465.1 uncultured Acetobacteraceae bacterium
GTGACAGAAGAGGTAACATTCACGCATCTATAAATTGGCGAGGAACCGCCAAGCAAACCCATGCACACACTTCTGCGCGTCACTCTTTTACTCCTCCTTGCGCCGGCCACCTTGGTGGCGCAGGTAGCCGTTTTCTGGCAGCCGGGTTTCCCCACGATTGCCAGTCAGCCTCTCGAACGCGCAACCCTCGTTTCGGCGCTGAGCGATATGGATCCCGGCGCTACGCCCCCTTCTTTTCTCGACGTCAACGGCGTGCAGTCCCCCGGTGCGCTCGAGAAAGCCAGGCTCCTGGTGCTGCCATACGGCTCTGCCATACCCACGGACTGCTGGCAAGCCATTGAGGCTTATCTGGAACACGGCGGCAACCTGCTGGTGCTTGGCGGCCAGCCTTTGCAGGTGCCGGTAACTCTCAGCGGCGCGACGTTCGTTCAGGCACGCCCGCAAAAGACCTACGCCCAGGCAGTCGGCTTTCGTCATACCTACGAGGTGCCCGTCGCGCCCGATGCTCATTTCCAATGGAAGGCGGGCTACACGTTTGCGGTGACGCCGCGGGTGCAGGCGGAAAAGTACTTCACCGTCGAGGGACGTCTATCAGGGCTCGGGTTCATGGTAAATCCTGCTGGGCTGCTCACCGCCGCGCCTGTCATCGTAAGAGATCAGGCGCCGCAGGGAGTGGTCGCAGGCGGCCGCATCGTATGCCTTGATTTTCAGCCCGTGCCCGGCTACTGGGCCACGCCAGATGGGCTGGCCCTGGTGCATCAGTCAGCCGCCTATGCTCTGCAGGGTGCGACCAGATTTTCTGTGGAGACGCTGTTTTCTGTGCTCCGTCCCGGCGAGTCACCCGAGATCACCGTCCACTTGCAGCAACCCACACCGGCCAGCGGCGAAGTTGAAATCCAATTGTTATCCTCGGGCCGCGTCCTCGCATCCTCCACCCTGGCCGTAGATGGCAACCAGGTCGCCAGCCTCCCGGCTGCTTTTCAGAAGCCCTTGCCCGCTGGCTTCTACCAGGTGCGGGCGACTTTTCGCCAGCAGCACAGCCTCCGCGAAGCCTACGAAAACGGCTTTTGGGTCGCTGACCCGAGCGCTCTCACACCCGGAGCAGCATTGGGTGTTAAGGATGATTTCCTCACTCGCGGCGGCAAGCCATTCCTGCCCGTCGGTACCAACTACTTCACTACCGAGGAAAATGGCTGGGATTTTTCCGGCCCCCGCAACGCTTCTGTATGGGAGAAAGATTTCGCCGAGATGGCGGCGCACGGGGTCACCTTTGTTCGCACGGGCGTGTGGATGAAGAATGCGAAGTTCATCGATCGTGCAAGTGGAGCTCCCAACGAACGGTTCCTCCGTAATCTGGAAGCTTTCCTGCTCTGCGCGCAACGCCACAAGATCGCCGTCAACTTCACTTTCTTTGCGTTTTCTCCAGAGTCGGGCGAGATAGCCTCCCCGCCGAAAAATCCATACCTGGATCAGGATGCGGTAAGGGCCCAACAGGCTTACGTGCGTGGCGTGGTGCAGCGGTTTGCCGCTGTTCCCTGGCTCTCCTGGGATTTGATTAACGAGCCGAGTTTTTCCAATCCGCAGCAGATATTCAAGGGCAATCTCCCTAACGGGGACGCTGCCGAGGTGAGCGCCTGGCATTTATGGCTGCGTGACCGTTACAAATCCGTTGGCGCGCTCGCCGAAGCATGGGCGGTCACGCCGCAAGCACTCGGCAGCTTCGACACCATCCCACTCCCCGCGACGGCAGACCTCACTTCCGCAAGGCATGGCAACCCTTTGCAGGTGCGCGCATTCGATTACAACCTGTTCGCGCAAGACATGTTCAGCCAGTGGGTGCAGTCAATGATCGCGGTGATCCGGCAGACCAGTAGCCGGCAGCTCATCAACGTTGGACAGGATGAAGGCGGCGTTACCAACCGTGTGCTCAACCAGTTCTACGGTCACACCGGTGTTTCCTTCACCACCAATCACACCTACTGGCAAGACGATGCGTTGTTGTGGGACTCGCTGGCGGCCAAACTTCCCGGTCTTCCGAACATCACCGGCGAGACCGGCTATCAGCCTGTCTGGGCTCCCGATGGAGAGTGGCATTATGACGAGCTTACTGGTTTGCCACTCACCGAGCGTAAGTGGGCGCTCGGTTTCGCCGCCGGTAGTTCCGGAGCCATGCAGTGGGACTGGGCTCGTGAAGTGGACTTTGGCATGCAGCGAAGTGACGGGTCAGCCAAGCTCTGGGAGCCTATGATGCAACGGTTGGGAGAGTTTGCAACCGCGGCTGCTCCCTATGCCACCGGCTTCATCCGGCCGCAGATCGCGATTGTGCTTCCGCAATCTGCGCAACTCTCGGTATGGAATACGATGGCGATCGAAGCGCAGCAGACCGCGGTGCGTGCGCTCTATCACTACGCGCGCGGGGAGGCATATGCAGTGGGGGAGTATCAGCTCGGCTCACTCGGTGAGCCGAAGCTCATCCTGTTGCCCTCCCCCTTGACGCTCAGTGAGCAGGCATGGCAGATCCTTCTGGACAGAGTGCGGGCAGGAGCCGTCCTACTCGTCACCGGGCCATTCGATAAAGATCCGCATTTCCATGGCGCCGGCCGGCAGAGTGCAGCAGGCATTCCGTATCAGGACGTACCGCTCACGCTCCGGAACTACCTTTTCCACTGGGCGGGCGGAGGGGAGGCTCTTACCTTCGCCGGCAACAAGACCACTTTGCTGACCCGTGCGCAGATGGCGGACGGCAAAGACTGGACCGAGACGCCTGTGGGCAAAGGCAAAATCCTGTTTGCCTCTCTTCCCATCGAACTCAACGGCAATCTGCAGGCCATCGGCAACACTTATCGTTACGCAATGGAGGCGGCTCGGATCGCTCGTGTCTACACAACAGCCTCAGAAGACCCCGGCATACTCATCGCTCCATCCGTGTGGCCGCATAGCACGCTGTATGTAATCACGTCCGAGTCCAATCAAACAGCCGTTTCGTTCCACGATGTGCGCAGCGGAAAGGACTTCTCTGGCCATCTGAAAAGCGGCCGCGCGGCCTTGCTGCTCGTCGGGGAAGAAGGCAAGATCCTCACCAGCTATAACTGGCCTGATCAGCCTTGATCCCCACTGACTCCTGCTGAAAGCGGCCGGCCGGCGGAGGTGAGCCTTCGCCGGCAGGTTATTCATGCGGGTTACTTGCTGTCTGGCGGCAGCACGGCCGTCGGATACAGATCTGGCAGCGGCTTCAACTGCTGCTCGCGCAGCTCCGGGTGGGGCAACGGCTTCCGCGGGATCATCTCATCCCGCATGGCGGCGTTGTACACAAAAATCGCTTCCACCACTGCGATCTGTTTGAGGTCAGCTGCCTGCAGGTGCTCATACGTATCCATATCTGAGTGATGCGTTCGCGTCTCGTAGTCCATCGGATCCTGGATGAACTGGAACCCTGGGATACCGACTTCATCGAACGATAAGTGATCGGTGCCTCCCGTATTCTGGTTGCTGATCGTGGTCACGCCCAGGTCCCGCAGGGGCGCCATCCATTGCGCAAAAATGGTATCCACCGCAGCGTTCTCCTGGGTATAGATCCCGCGGATCTTGCCGGTTCCGTTATCCACGTTAAAGTAGGCAGAGATCAACTTCTGCTCAGGTTTCAGCGTCAGGGGTCCTGCCGCCTTGCGCATAAACTCCATCATCTCCATTTGGTCCGGCTCCGTCGAACGGGGAAAGCTGCCAAAATGCTGGCCAACGTACCCCTTGCTGCCAAACAAACCTTGCTCTTCGCCCGACCACAGCGCGATGCGAATGGTCCGTCGAGGTTTGATCTTGAGCGCGTTCATAATGCGCATCACTTCCATGGCGACCACGGAACCGGCTCCATTGTCGGTAGCGCCGCTGCCCGAGATCCAACTATCCAGATGGCCGCCTACCATCACCACCTCGTCCTTAAGGCGTGGATCGGCTCCAGGTATCTCGGCCACGGTGTCAAACCCATGCTCATGGTCGCCGGTAAACTTCGTCTCCACGTTCATCTGGAGGGAAACCGGAACATGGTTTTGCAGCAGCCGGTAGACCCTGCCGTAGTTTTCTATCTGCGTTACGACCACCGGAAAGGGAACTGCCTTCTCTCGCTTGTACGGAGTATTGAAGAACGCGGCGCCGTTGTCATCAAAGATGATTCCTGTGCCGCCGCCATACTCTCCATCGCGGCTGGGCACGATCACGCCTGCAATCTTTTCCTCGACCAGGAAGGGCAGGATGATATTGGCGAGCTTTAGGCGCTTCACATAGCGGCTCAAACGCGCTTCGTTGTCACTCACGGCGGAGACGGGCGTTGTCTGCAATTCCTGAAGCTCTTTGTCGCTGTACCGTTGAAAGAATGGTTTGTCGGCAGGCGGAACGTCACGCATCGCCCCCAGCAGCACGATTTTTCCCGCCAACTTGCCCTTGTACTTTGCAATGTCACTCTCTTCCGTAATTGCGACGGAAATGGCCTGCGCGGTCACCGGGCCGCTGGTAGCTGGGGACCAGGGGGTCGCCTGCGAAACAAACACCGCCGTGTCCGGCTCGGTCATGCGGACCCAGGTATTTAGCTGTTGCCACCCCATGCCGAATTCGCCCCAGTCTTCCAGGTGAGCGTTCACGCAGCCCATCCTGGTCAGCTGATCCCGCGTCCAGGCGTTTGCCTTCGCCATATTGGGCGATCCCGTCAGCCGGGGGCCGATCCCGTCAATCAGACCGCCGGCATAGTCCATCACGTGTGAGTGCTGCAGGCCTTCCTCGCGAATCGCGTTGTAGGCGTTCAGGTCGATTGACTCCGTCACCGGTTGTTTCATTTGTGTCTCGTTCCAGCCCGCGGGCTGCGTGTCGGCCGATCGGGTTGGCTTGTCTGCCGCGTGCGCGAGTGCTGTGCTGGCCATGAACACCAAAGCTATGGCAAAGCCGCAGGAACGTCTGAGAATCATGAAGCGTGTCTCCTGATGAGTGAGTAATGTGAAAATTGAACGGCCCGGTTTAGCTTTCCCTCATGCTCGCTCAACGGCGTTGGCGTGCCCGAGGGACGAAAGCATTCTTGTGAGTTAACTGAAGTTCGATGAGCGGTCTCAAAGCCGCAGCCCAGGTCCTGCCTGCGAAAGGTACTATGGCATGGTAGGACTATAGGTATCAGATCACAAAGATGGTTCAACCACGGCGAACCCGAAGAAAGCTGGAAATCCACATGAGCCATGGCAATAGAGAGCAAAGCAAAGCAGAGGATGGGGTAGCGGCTCGCGTTAGTCGCCGCTCGTTCCTCTCGTCACTGGGCGCTGCCGGTGTCGCGGTGGGAGCGGTCCCCATGGTGGCTGGAGCGGCTACCGCGTCCACCCTTGCGCCGGCTTCCCCTATATTGGATGCCCATCCGAAAGCAGAAGTGATCGAGGGTTCCATTCCTGTGAGCCTTCGCATTAACGGGAAGACGGTCGATATGCAGATCGACCCTCGGACCACCCTGCTCGATTGCCTGCGGGAAACCATAAGCCTGACAGGCACCAAAAAGGGCTGCGACCACGGGCAATGCGGTGCCTGCACCGTTCACGTGAATGATCGTCGCATTAACTCCTGCCTTACCCTGGCGGTCATGCACCAGGGCGATGAGATCACCACCATTGAGGGGCTTGGTCAGCCCGGCAACCTGCACCCCATGCAGGCTGCGTTCGTTAAGCACGACGGATATCAGTGTGGCTACTGTACTTCGGGTCAGATCATGTCGGCGGTGGCCTTATTGAAGGAGAAATGCGGCTCGTCTGACGCTGAGGTGAAAGAGTTGATGAGCGGTAACATCTGCCGTTGCGGCGCCTACCCCAACATCGTGGCTGCCATTCAAGAAGTACGCCAGCAGGCTTAGAAAGGGGTCGCACTATGGAAAGCTTCAAGTACACCCGGGCTGCTGACGTACCGCAGGCCATCCAAACCGCTTCCCAGTCCAACACCGCCCAACAAGGGGCGCAGATTCGCTTCATCGCCGGCGGAACCACTTTGCTCGACCTCATGAAGTTGAACGTCGAGCGTCCACAGCAGCTGGTCGACATCAATCGTCTGCCGCTCGATAAAGTTGAAAAGCTGCCAGACGGCCGCCTGCGCATAGGCGCCCTGGTGCGCAATTCTGATCTCGCCCACCATGCCGATGTCGTCAGCGGCTATGCCGTCCTCTCGCAGGCATTGCTCGCAGGCGCTTCTGCGCAGCTGCGCAACATGGCGACCACTGGAGGAAACCTTCTGCAGCGCACGCGGTGTGTGTATTTCCGTAATGACGCCATGCCGTGCAATAAACGTGAGCCTGGATCAGGGTGTTCCGCGATTGAAGGCGACAACCGTACCCTGGCCATCCTGGGCACCAGCAAAGATTGCATTGCCACAAATCCGTCAGACATGAACGTGGCCCTCACCGCGCTCGAAGCGGTGATCGAAATCACTGGACCCAAAGGCGAGCGGACCGTGCCCATTGGGGAATTTTTTGTAGTTCCCGGAAATACACCGCAGCGTGAGAACGTCCTCCAGCCAGGTGATCTCATCACGGCTGTGACCCTGCCGGCGGCTAAGGCAAACAGCAAGCAGGTTTACCTGAAGCTCAGGGATCGCGCTTCGTATGAGTTCGCTCTGGCTTCGGCAGCGGTAGTCGCCGAGGTCAATGGCGGTAAGCTGACGTTTGTACGGGTAGCGCTGGGCGGCGTCGGCACCAAGCCGTGGCGTTCGTTTGAGGCAGAGAAGATGCTGAACGGCAAAGCGGCCGATGCGAAAACGTTCCGCCAGGCTGCGGAGGCGGCTCTGCACAGTGCGCAGCCGCAGAGCCAAAATGCATTCAAGGTCGAGCTTGCCCGCCGTTGTGTGACCCACGCCCTTACACTCGCCACCAAGAATGCCTAACAGGGTGCGATGTGAGGTTTACCGCTTGAGGGTCGGCGGGTCTTCACCCCTCCTGGTTCCTGAAGGAATGTGAGGGAAAGAGAGTTTCCGGTCGGGTGCGGTGAATTCCCACATCTCCCGGCTGGAAAACGCCGGTCGATATGGGGCACCCCAGTCATTTGCACCCCAGTCATTTGCCGGGTTTGCTACTGGGATTTTACTTATAGGACCAGAGGAGAACGATGCATGGCCGCAATACTCAATCCCCCTCCCAGAACTAACGCCGGTTTGCCCCGGGTGGATGGACCGCTGAAGGTCAGCGGTGTCGCCATGTATACGTCGGATCACAATCTGCCGGGTATGCTGTACGCCGTTCCCGTGTGCGCCACCATCGCGAAAGGCAGCATCACTGCCTTGGACACCACGCGCGCACAGCAGATGCCGGGGGTTAAGGCTATTTACCATCGGGAGAACATCGGCAAGCTTTTCAGAACAGCGCCCTCGGACGGCTTGACTGCGTATCTTGATGAGAAGCGTCCCCCTTTTGATGACGACATCATTCGCTACTACGGCCAATATGTGGCAGCGGTCGTGGCAGTCACGTACGAACAGGCAGTGGCCGCGGCAAACGCGGTGAAGGTGACCTACAAGCAGGAAAAGCCCGACCTTCGCCTCCATCTCGAAACTACGGAGGAGCCCAAGGTCGACAGCCATCGCGGCAACCCGGATGAGGCCTTCCAGTCTGCGGCCGTGAAGGTGGATGAAACCTACGTCACCCCAACGGAGACGCACAACCCGATCGAACTGCACGCCAGTGTTGCCAATTGGGATGGGCAGACGTTCACCCTCTACGAGACCACGCAAGCCGTGGTGAACCATCGCGACGTGCTGGCCCAGATGCTGGGTGTTCCCAGCGAGAATGTCCGCGTCATCTCGCGCTTTCTCGGCTCCGGCTTCGGCGGCAAGCTTTGGCCCTGGACGCATTGCATGATTGCGGCCTCGGCCGCACGCAACCTGAACCGCCCGGTCAAGCTGGTAGTCACCCGCGACATGATGTTCCAGAGCGTCGGCCATCGCCCGCGCACGCAGCAGCGGTTGCGTATTGGCGCATCACCGGATGGCAAGCTGGTCTCGCTCATGCATGACTCGCTGAACCATACGTCGATCCTCGATGACTACTCCGAAGGCTGCAGTGAAGCCACTCCATACAGCTACAGCACACCGAACCTGCGTGCTACCTCCGGGCTGGTCCGCCGCAACGTTGGTACGCCGACCTCCATGCGCGGCCCCGGTGCTGTGCCCGGCCTGTTCGCAATGGAATCGGCCATCGATGAGCTTGCGATCAAGCTCAATTTGGACCCCGTACAGCTGCGGTTGCTGAACGAACCGGAGAAAGATGAAGGCCTGAACCTGCCTTTCTCGTCTCGCCATTTCGTGGAATGTCTGCACGTGGGCGCTGAGAAATTTGGATGGTCGAAGCGGACATCGCATGTCGGCTCCATGAAGAAGGATGGCCTGACCATAGGCTGGGGGGTCGCTGGCTGCTCCTGGATTGCTGAGCGGATGGGCACCGAGGCTACGGTCGATCTCCATGACGACGGCAGCGCGCGCGTGTCGTGTGCCACGCAGGACATCGGAACGGGCACCTATACCGTTCTGGCGCAGATCGTCTCTGGCAAAACTGGCATTGCTCCAGAAAAGATTGAAGTTGTTCTGGGCGACTCAGCTCTGCCGCCAGGCCCCATCTCTGGAGGTTCGTGGGCAACCGCGTCCGTCATTCCGGCCGTGGTGGAAGCAGTCGAAAAAGCTCAGGGGATGCTCTTTGCGGCTGCTGTGCAGAGCAAAACGCTGGGTTTCGAAGGACAAAAGCCGGAGAACCTGGCCTTCACCAATGGATGTGTTCATCTCAAGGACAAGTCTCCCGAGTCGGGTGTGTCGTACGAGAAAATCCTGACCGCAGCCAATATCCGCTCAGCCTCCGGCAAAGGTAAGTCAGAAGGCACGTTGGGCGATCCTAAAAAGCAGCACTCCCAACACTCCTTCGGAGCGCATTTTGCTGAGGTGACGTGGGAACCAGAAACGGCTCGCTTGCGCGTCTCCCGGGTTGTCACAGTGATTGATGCCGGCCACATCATCAATCCAAAACCGGCGCGCAACCAGATCGAGGGTGCGGTGGTTATGGGGGTGGGCATGGCTCTCTTTGAGGAAACTATCTACGATCAGCGATTCGGCGCGCCCATCAATAACAACCTGGCTGACTACATCGTGAGCACGAATGCAGACTCGCCGGAGATTGACGTGACGTTCCTCGACTACCCTGACAAAGTGCTGAATAGCCTGGGTGCTCGCGGTGTGGGAGAGATTGGGCTCGCAGGCATTGCGGCAGCCATCACCTCGGCCGTGTACCACGCCACTGGTGTCAGGGTCCGCGAACTACCGGTCCGCATCGAGAATCTGCTCGAGGCAAAACTTAACGCCTGACGAATGCTTCCTGTTCGAGAAGAGGTGGGCAGAGAAGCGCCTGCCCACCTCTTCTACCCTTGCACCCAATCCCCTCCAACTGCGATCATGGGCTCCCATGCGAAACGCCGTATACCTGCGTAAGTGCCTCCTGTTGCTCACCATTCTGCTCGCCGCTTCGGCTGGTCTCTCGGCGCAATCGTCTTCCTGGCCCCCGTCCCCTGACCACCAGACGATACCCTTGTGGCCCGGCGCCGTCCCGGGCGCTGAGCCGTCACCCGGGCCTGAAGCCGACATGACGACCGCCAAAGATGGCCACCCTGGCGGCCGGCCGGTGATCCGCCTGGGCAATGTGTCCGCCCCTACGCTCACTCTGTACACGCCGAAAGGAAACAACACCGGAGCCGCGGTGATCGTATTCCCCGGCGGCGGCTACCGCATCCTTGCCATTGACCTCGAAGGGACCGAGGTATGCGACTGGCTCAATGCTGCCGGTGTCAACTGCATTCTGGTGAAGTATCGTGTGCCCGTGGCTGGTCCTTATCCGAAATCATCGGCGCCTCTGCAGGATGCGCAGCGAGCCATCGGCATAGTGCGGGAACACGCAGGGGAGTGGCACATCGATCCCAAGCGCGTGGGCGTGCTGGGCTTTTCTGCCGGCGCGCATCTGGCCGCGGCTCTCAGCACCCACTACGATAAGCGGCTTTATGATCCCATCGATGCTGCCGACAAACTCGATTGCCGCCCAGACTTCGCGCTCATCATCTACCCCGGCTACCTTGCCCTCGCCGACCAGAATTTCGCGCCCAACGCCGACATCCATCCCACCGCGCAAACACCACCCACGTTCCTGGTGCAGGCCGAGGATGACCCGGTACACGTAGCGAATGCGGTCGTTTATTTCATGGCACTCAAGAATGCCAAAGTACCAGCAGAACTCCATGTCTATGCTGAGGGCGGTCACGGTTATGGCCTACGCCGCACTCAGTTGCCGGTCACCACGTGGCCACAAACCGCAGAGATCTGGCTGCACACCATCCACATGCTGCCGGAGACGAACGGCAAGTAGCCAGCCCGGTGCCTGTGAACCCTGGTGGCCCATTCAAGCCGTTTTGCGGCTTGAGTGGGGGACATCTGCATGGGTATTGCCTGGCGGCGTGTCCGCATTCGAACACCCCGATGGCTTTTCCGGACAGATCCTGACCCGGAGAGCTCTGTAAGTGAAACTAAATACAGGACCAGTGCTTTGGCCCGCCACCTGCTCATTTAAATCTGAATCCGTTGGCCGGCAGACCAACTTCCCCAGGTATCTGATATGTTGCAACGCATCATCGCTCTGGCTCTCATTGCCTACTCCGTTCTACTGCTGCAAGGCAAGCCGACGTCGCAGTCCATCGATCCACCTGAAGGCACACAGTTGCTGATGGAGGTGCAGGGCGTAGGGTCGCAGGTGTATGCCTGCTCCAATCAGCACTGGATCCTCAAAGCGCCCGACGCCAAACTGTTGGACGATCAGGGAAAGGTCGTCGGTTCCCATTCCGCCGGTCCCACCTGGCGCCTGCAGGATGGCAGCGAGATCAAAGGCAAAATGATCGCCAGTCAGCCAGCACCCGATGCTTCAGCGATACCGTGGCTACTAGTGCAAACTGTCGCCGGGAGCGCCAGCGGCAAACTGGAGAAGGTCAGCTACATTCGGCGGACGGAAACGCAAGGCGGGGCTGCACCAGCGACGCCATGCAGCACAGGGGAAGATTCCGTCCCCTACAAGGCGAAGTACAGCTTCTATACCTCAAAATGATCCACCAGACCGCGGCGGAAGGGTTCACAGCAGGTGCGGCTGGCTTACCGGCGAGCTCGGTCGGGCACCCGTCATTCGTTACGGAATAGGTCGTGAGAAATGTGGGCTA
>CAZZVD010000187.1:0-6639 GCA_964657465.1 uncultured Acetobacteraceae bacterium
CACCCCAGCCAGTGACAGGCCAACCAAGATATCGAAGTACTCAACGAACCCGGGGCCCATATTTACCTTAAAACAGGAAATCCGGGGACATGTGGGAATTTCACTGCTCTCAATGGGAAGTGTTTCCCTTTAACCCACTTCTGTTCTCTGGGCAACTCTCTCCACCCTTAGCAGACCAACGCGCTACCTACACTATTTAATTCCGTGAGGGGAAAATGCTTTTTCGGGGTCTTCGTTGTTGCGTGCCGCTGTGCCTGCTCCTGCTCGTTACGCTTCATGGAATAGCCCAGGTATCCGCTGCTATCTCAGGCCGGGTGACCGACCAGAGCGGCGCCATCATCGCCCAGGCCACAGTGACAGCGAAAGACGTGGAGACCGGAGTATCACGGATCACGAGCACCGATGCCGCAGGCCGCTACATCCTGCCTGCGTTGCCCATTGGACATTACGAAGTGGCAGCGCAAAAGTCCGGCTTCGCAGGAGCGGTTCGCTCCGGTATCGCCCTGGTCGTGGGCCAGGATGCCGCCGCGGACCTGACGTTAAGAGTTGGCAGCACTAGTGAACAGGTCAGCGTGGTGGCCGATGCGCCCATGGTGAACCCAACCACGCAGGACATATCCGGCCTGGTGGGTGAAAGGGAAGTGAAGCAACTGCCGTTGAACGGCCGTAGCTTCGATCTGCTGCTCACCATAAACCCCGGGGTGGTGAACTTTACCTCGGAGAAGACAGGTGGGATCGGCGTTTCCAATTCTACCACCGGCAACAATTTCGCGGTCTCAGGCAATCGGCCGCAGCAGAATCTATTTCTACTGAATGGAGTGGAATTTACCGGCGCCGCGGAAAACAACATGCAGCCAGGCGGCGCAAGCCAGAACCTGTTGGGCGTGGAAGCGGTGCGCGAGTTCAACGTGCTGCGTGACACGTACGGCGCCGAATACGGCAAACGGCCAGGGGCTCAGGTCATCATTGTGGCTCAGTCGGGCAGTAATCAGTGGCATGGGTCTGTCTATGAATTTCTGCGCAACAACGTGCTCGATGCGCCCAACTATTTCGATCAGGGGTCTGCGCCTCCCTTTCGCAGGAACCAGTTCGGCGGCGCATTGGGCGGACCGGTACGCAGGGATAAGACATTCTTCTTTCTGAATTATGAAGGCCTCCGTCAAAGTCTGCACCAAACCTCCGTTGCCTTCGTGCCCGATTTGCATTCACGCTTAATCGCGGCTCCGAGCGTGGTGCCGCTGCTGAACCTGTGGTTGACGCCGAGTGCCAGCGATCCTGATTTCAGCGGCATCGCGCAAGTCTCCAGCAGCCCTTTGCAAACCATCCGTGAAGATTTCGGCACCGCCCGTGTGGACCAT
Organism: uncultured Acetobacteraceae bacterium; assembly: GCA_964657465.1. Lineage (GTDB taxonomy): Bacteria > Acidobacteriota > Terriglobia > Terriglobales > Acidobacteriaceae > PALSA-350. The sequence goes on from CAZZVD010000187.1 coordinate 1,359, forward strand.
GTCTTTTCCACGAAGGATACTTTCTCAGCGAACTACACCGCGGACGATGGTGCAGATGTCACCGCCACAGTTGCCAATCCCTACAGCACAGACATTCTGAACCTGCGGGAGCAAGTGGCTTCGCTGGAAGAGACGCATGTGTTTTCGCCACGCCTGGTGAACACAGCGCGGGCGGGCTATTCGCGCGCGGCCTACTTCTTCACCGGTGAACCAACACCGGGAACGCCCGCTGCGCAGGTCCCGGGGTTTCTTACCGGCCGCCTGGTGGGCGCAGTGGTTGTCGGCGGCAGTGCGGCGTCGAATCCGCAAGCGCAGATTGGCCTGGCAGGTAGCAACAACGGAAGCAACCTCAACATCGAACGCAATCTTTACACCTACGAAGATCGTGTGTCCCTCACACGCGGCGCGCACCAATTCAGCCTGGGTGCATGGTTCCAGCAATTCCAGTCGAACGAAACGATCGCCCTGAGCCAGTATGGGCAGGCGACCTTCACCAGCCTGCAAACGTTTCTCGCGGGCACCACCAGCAGCTTTCTGTACGACCCTGCCCCGACAGAAATGAACTGGCGTTCGTTGTTCGGTGCACTGTACGCGCAAGACGTGGTGCGCCTGAGCCCGCGGCTTACTTTGACCCTGGGCTTCCGCGGCGAGTTCTCGACCGGTTGGAATGAAGCGCATGGCCGCGCCGCGAACTACACCTTTTCTAACGGCGTGATATCGAGCCAGCCGCGCGTCTCCAGCAACACCTTCACCACGAACAACGCAAAGTTTCTGCCACAGCCACGGATCGGGATTGCCTGGAGCCCGCACGCCGAAAGAACTGTGGTGCGGGCCGGCTTCGGCATGTACAACGACCTGCAGGATGCCCTGGGCTATCGCACGGACCAGAATGCTCCTTTTAACCCCACCTACAGCATCGCTTCACTGCCGGTTTCGAAATTGCCTCTCTCCACCCAGGCGGCGGCGCCATCGAATGCGTTGCTGGTGCCTGGCGGCGTGCAGCCGAACCTGAAGATGCCGACAGTGCTCTCGTACTCGTTGCGGGTGGAGCAAACGATCACACCGAACACGACGTTGACCGTCGGGTATGTGGGCTCGCATGGCTACCACGAGATCATCGGGATGGACGGCAACACACCACCGGCGGAAAGATGCCCGTCCTCGGTGTGCCCGGCCGTGTACCCCGCCACTTTTCCAGTGGGCCTGGCCGGGGCGCCGGTCGCAGCAGGCGCCTACTACATCCCCGCTGGCAGACCGAAAGCAAACCCGGCCATCGCCAATACCTGGACGTGGTTTTCCGCGGCTGATAGCAGTTACAACTCACTGCAGGTGGACTTGAACCATCGCTTTAGCCATGATCTCTCGCTGCGCGGTGTCTATACCTGGTCGAAGACACTGGACGATGGCGACTCGCTGAACGCGACCACCAGCGGCAATGCACCCGCGCTCGCATCAAATCCCAACGACGTAGCAGCGGACTGGGGCCCAGCAGGTTACGACGTGCGCAACCTGGGGGTGGTCAGCGTCGTTTACGGTCTGCCGTTCGGCAAAGGCAAAGCGCTGGCAGGGGGACTGGGACCTGTTGCCGACAAAATCGTGAGCGGATGGTCGGTGAACAGCCTGGTCGTGTTGCAGGGCGGGTTTCCGTTTACCCCCCAGTTGAGCTACAACCCTTCCAACAATGGGGACACGCGGAACCCTGTACGGCCCTTCATCAACCCTGCCTTTCATGGCTCTGCGATTCTCGGCAAGCCGAGCCAGTGGTTTACGCCCACAGCCTTTTTGCAGCCGCCGCCCAACAGCGGCTTTTTCGGCAATCTCAGTAGAAACAGCCTGACGGGGCCGGGTTTGGCCACATGGGACTTTTCCGCGGTGAAAGAAACCACACTGCATGAGCGTCTCAGTCTGCAGTTTCGAGCGGAGATATTCAACCTGCTGAATCGCGCGAACTTCAACACACCCAATTTGATTGTGTTCACGCCGACCGGTGTTTCCGGCACTGCGGGAACCATTTCGAGCACCTCCACCACGTCGCGACAGGTGCAGTTTGGCGCCAAGTTGCTTTGGTAGGGTGTTGAACAGCTATTCAGGCGGAGTGTAACTGCTGAAGCCGGCCACGTTCATGCCCCGCTGCGCTTCGGGGTTCTTCATGAAGGTTTCCCAAATGAACGACGTGCGTGCGTTCTCGACCATGACCATGATGATTCCCGTGTCGATGCCCACGATGTCATGGTCATACCACTGCGTAAGAGGGTTGAAGGCGTCCACGAATCCGTACCTGGTCCAGGCTTGCGGATAGCGTGCGCGGATATTACGCAGTACCCGTAGGCAGGTTTGCGGAAGGAACGGGATGGAGCCGCCAGCGGCCGCGGGCACGACAGTTCCATCGATTGGACCCATGGCTGGCGGGCCACCCCAGATGACGTAGCCTTTGGCGGAATCTGACGCAGTGATGCCCCACAGGTCGTCGCTGTAGTCAGAAAACTGTTTGCCCAGCTCGACACAAAAGCGGCGATGCACATCGGTGGCGATGGCCGAGTTCTGAAAGTAATCGGCATACTTGTCGCGCTTGTGACGGAAATCAAACCAGGCCTGAGAATACTGATGCACGAACAAGGGCGCGAACGATCCGATGTAGCGCAGTCCGTCGTATTCGAATACGGTGCGCTTCCAGGCTGACCAGGCATCGGCGTGCAGAGGGTGGCTGCCGGAACCCATGCCGAGCAGGTAGATCATCATTAATTCACTGTAGTAGTCCCACTTGTACGGCAGGAATCCGAATTCCGGCGTCCACCCCTGGGTGAGCAAGGCTGTGTCTTCTGAAAGCCAGGTCCAATCGACCCGGTTGAATATGTCGTGGGCCAGCTGAACGATTTCATGATCTTCAAAGTGCGCCCGGCAGGTCAGGATCCCGCAGAGCAGGATTGCGGTGTCGACTGAAGACACTTCAGAGTCCCAAAGCCGTTCGCCGGTGTTGATGTTGGCAAAATGATAGAAGAAGCCGCGGTGCGTGGGCAGCGTTCTCCATAGGAAGGTAAGGGTTGCCAATACCCGCTTCGTAGCATCTTCATGGGAGACGAAGCCTCGCTGCTCTGCAATGCAGATGGCAGTGAGTGCGAAGCCCGTGGAGGCGATGCTGCCCACCAGGCCAGTGTCGTTGATGCGCACATTCGACCGGTCCTTCACGAGGCCGGTTTGCGGATTGGTCTGCTCCCAGAAAAAGAGAAAGCTGGCTTGCTCTAATTCGTTGAGGAATTGATCATCCTCGGGCGAAAAGACGGCCGGTGGCGGCAAAGGCGTGGGCCCTGGTGGCAGCTTTTCTTTCCGCCTCGTACCCTGGGCCGCGCCCGTTAAATTGAGGCCACCGAGTGGCAGAGCGAGCGAGGCAGTAAGCATCTGGCGCAGCAGTTGGCGCCGGGAGCGGCCACCGGTGCGGCCGCCGTGCTGCGAACGATTGCGGAAAATTTCTTCTGCACGTGGGTCCATGCTCATCTAAACCTGTTTCCTCAGTGGTCCGGGCTCCGCTCTTTCCGTTCTTCGCAGACGGTGCAAATGTCATCGAAGTTCCTCTTCTAACGCAAGGTATCGATTGATTGATAATAGATGCAATGAAGGGAAAGAAAATTGCCTGGATTGTGGTCGCGGCGGTAGCCGGCTTGATTATTGTGGTTCTGCTCTTGCTGCGCGCGGAACGATCGCGGGTGATTGCCGAGGCGCTCAACATTCCGATCGAAGGGGCGGTCATCCGGCGGGATGTAGACAGCAAGCGAGAGTTGCCCATTGCAGATGTGGAGATCACGGCCAGTGATGGCGTGAAGTCCGCGACGGCGAAGTCGGACGCTGCGGGTTATTACAAGCTGGTGTTTCGAAAAGGCGTTCTCTCCGATCGGCCTATCCTGGTCACTTTCCATCATCCGGGTTACCAGGCCAAAGCGCTCATCCTTCAAACCGGCAGACTGGCGGTTCCCAAGCAACTGTATGTGGCTGCCCTGGTGCCGAATTCGCCGCCCGCGCCGGCAAAAGCAGAAGTCCGCAACAGTCGTCCGGCATCGGTGGTTTCGAATATCCGCGTGCGTTACACCATGAACGCCCGCTCGGAACGCAATGTGGGCAGCGCGGTGAAGACGTTCCAGGTAGTGAACGAGGGAAACGTACCCTGCAACCAGCAAGGGCCGTGCTCCCCAGACGGTAAGTGGAAGGCTGCCTCGGGTTCGGTGACGCTCGATGCCGGCGCTGATAATTCGTTCACCAACGTACGTGCGTCGTGTATCGCGGGACCCTGCCCCTTCACCCGCATCGATACCTCTGGCTTCGCGCATGGGGGCCGAACGATTACGGTCTCTGCATTGAACTGGTCAGACACCGCGACCTTCCTGGTTGAGGCTGAGGCGTATCACACAGCGATCGGGGCAGAAGTGCGCGAACTGTATCCGGTCATTTATGGTCAGGCGCTCAATTTTACGGTGCCGCCTTCGCAGGAGGGTGTGAGTCTGGAGGCTGACCTGGACGGGGCTCCCATGGTGTTTCCCTTGGGGCCCAATCTTTCGCTCAGTTGGGCAGCGTGCAATATGCGCTCGGGCACGGAGGAAGAAAAGACCATGGTGTATCGCTGCGAGCTGAAGCCGGGTTACCGGTTTGGGTGAGGGGGTTGGTGGGGGGATGGAGATGTCCCCCACTCAAGCCAAATGCGGCTTGAATGGGCCACCCAACGTTGTTCGAGCTACCCAAGGGTTTGTTCGGGATGACGAGTTGGGGGCCGCTAGGGCTGGACGTTGGTTACGCCTTCCGCGGCTGCCTTGGGAAAATGCTTTTCATACCAGGCAATCGACCGGTCAGTCGCATCGATCTGGTGCTGCACTTCTGAGAGCCCGTGTCCCTCACGGGGATAGCGCAGGAATACTGTTTCAACTCCGAGGTCTTTTAAGGCAACAAACATCTGCTCGGCTTCCGCAATCGGCACGTCATTGTCGTTTTCCCCATGCACGAGGAGCGTGGGGGTATGCGCCCCGGCGATGTGCTTGAGCGCAGAGCGCTCCCAGGCCAGGTCCATCAGGTTGCCCTGGTGGAGAAATTGGCCGAACTCCATCTCCTCGTATTGGTTGTAGTAGGTCATGTAGTTGTAGCTGACGAGATTGGCAATGCCGGCGGTAGGGATCGCCGCCTTGAACTCGTTGGTTTGGGTGATGAGCCAATCGGTCAATTGGCCACCGTAACTGACTCCTTCAATGCCCAGGCGCTCGCGGTCAATCCACAAGTTCCGTCGCACGGCCGCGCTTACCCC
>CAZZVD010000187.1:6739-8765 GCA_964657465.1 uncultured Acetobacteraceae bacterium
GCCATTGGCGCCAGGCGACCAGCTCAGCACCGCTCCGGGCTCGTTCACCACGGTTTTAGCTTCTCCGCCGGCAATGGGCAAGCGCACGAGGTGATAGCTGCCCCGCTCCTGCACATTGAAGTAGACCGAGCTGCCATCGGGCGCCCACTCTGGCGCGCCTTGCCGATTGTCGATGGCGCTGCCGATTTCCCGCCGATCGCTGCCATCCGCATTCATCAGCCAGACGTGTGTATCTTCCATAGTGGTTTCACGGTCGGTGAGCCCGCGGCGCGTGGCGCGGTAGGCAATCGTCTTGCCGTCGGGCGACCAGAGCGGATCGTATTCGCAGCTCTCAGTGGCGGTTAACCGGTGGATGCTGTTGTCAGCGAGTTCGAGGGTGAAGAGGTCGTAGTTGAAGAACTCATCCTGGTTGGGTTCGCGATTGGATCCAAACAGGATTTTGCCGCCATCGGGCGACCAGTCAATCGAGTGCTCATCGAAGTTGCCGTGGGTGAGCTGGCGAATCTTTTTGGACGCCACCTCCACGGCAAAGATGTGCAGGCGCTGGTTGTCGTTGAAGCGGGTGAGGCCCTCACTCGCGGTTGGCTTGTAGAGATAACGGGTGATCACGACCGGGTCGCCGTTGAACGCAGCGGACGCTTCACCCGGCGTCGAGGAGATGAACGCGATCTGCTTTCCGTCGGGAGACCAGGTGATGTCTTTTCCACTGCCTGGCAAGGGTGAGTTGGTGCCGGCCAGTGGCGCCAGGAAGGTGGTTCCGCTGCCATCCGGATGAGCGATCAGCAGACCGTATTTGTTGGCTTCAGAGCCCTGAAACGCGATCCAGCGGCTGTCGCGCGACCATGCGGGACCGCTGGAAGCGTTTTCACCGCCAAGAAACACCGACTTCTGCGTGCTTAGCTCCATGACGGAAAGGCGGCTATACGGGCGGCCGGGACGATCGCGCATCGTGGTGGTGTAGGCGAGGTAGCGGCCATCGGGCGAGAAGGCGACCGTGTCGACCGAACGCAGGCGCGAGAGCTCGCTGCTGTTGAGAGTCTGCGCTGGAGCCAAGGCAGGAGAGAGGCAGACGCAGAACAGCATGGCGCGCAGGGCGTAACGCATGGGTTTCTCCTGGTGCATTTTTGGGATGTCAAAGGCTCATGGTAGGGGTGTGGCGGCGACGGGTCAAACCCGGTCGCCTGCAAAACAGGACGGTTGGGGTAAATTACAGAGGCGGCGAGATCGGGCGGAAGATGAGCCTGAAGGTTTTTGGCGCGTGGAGCGGTATGTTTGCACGAGAACGTTTTGTCCGTATCGCAGTCTGCGGTCTTCCTCTTCTCCTTTGCGGCGCTGCCCTGGCCCAGCAGATCGCACCCACTTCAAACGGCTTTACGGCTTCGGCGGATGGTGCAACCCTGCAGGTGACGGCACTGCGGCAGGACGTGCTGCGGGTGCGCATGTGGCAGGGCGACCGCGAACCAGAAGACGCGTCGTGGGCCGTGTTGTCCCAGGCGCGCACCAGCGGGGTGCCGGTCACGGCAGATGCACACGGCTTCGCCACCGAAGCGCTGCGGGTGAGTGTGGATGCGCACCTGTTACTGACCGTGACCGACCGGGACGGCAATGTGCTGCAGCGCGATGCCGCACCCGTGCAATGGGAAGGCAAGCGATTTACAGTCAGCAAAGAGCGCAGCTTCAGCGATCACTTCTTCGGACTGGGCGATAAGCCCGGGCCGCTCGATCGCGGCGGCCAGACGTTCACCATGTGGAATACCGACGCATTTGGATGGCAGGAGTCAACCGACCCCATCTACAAAAGTGTGCCGTTCTTCCTCGATATGAACCACGGGCGCACGCTGGGCGTCTTCTTCGATAACACATGGCGAACGAACTTTGATTTCGGCCGGGATGATGTCACGCGGTATACCTTCGGTTCGCTCGATGGACCGCTGGATTACTACCTGATGTACGGGCCCGAGCCAAAGCAGGTCGTGAGTACATGGGCGTGGTTGACGGGTCCGACTCCCTTGCCGCCGCTGTGGGC
>CAZZVD010000187.1:8865-11202 GCA_964657465.1 uncultured Acetobacteraceae bacterium
GTGGGGTATGCGCCCTACGACTCAGGAACGGCGGGCGACCACTTCGTGAAGAACCCCGATGGTTCTGTCTACGTTGGTAAGGTTTGGCCGGGACCCGCGGTGTTTCCGGACTTTACCCAACAGCAATCGCGGCAGTGGTGGGGCACTCTTTACAAGGACTTCGTCGATCAGGGAGTCGCCGGGTTCTGGAACGATATGAACGAGCCCGCGGTGTTTGATGGCCCGGGCAAGACCATGCCGAATGATGTGCAGCATCGGATCGATGAACCGGGTTTTCATCCACGTACGGCGACCCATTTAGAAATCCACAATATCTTTGGCATGCAGAACTCGCGTGGCACCTATGAGGGCCAACTGGCCTTACGGCCGAACGAGCGGCCGTTTGTGATGTCGCGCGCCAGCTATGCGGGGGGGCAGCGCTACAGCACCACGTGGACGGGGGATAACAGCTCCACCTGGAACCATCTCCGCATGACAGTGCCGCAGCTGGTGAATTTGGGGTTGAGCGGATTTTCGTTGGCGGGTGCCGATGTGGGCGGCTTTGCGGGATCGCCTCCACCCGACCTGCTGACGAAATGGATCGAGATCTCTGCCTTTCAACCCATCGATCGTGATCACTCGGCCAAGGGAACCCGCATGCATGAGGTGTGGGTGGATGGGCCGGTGCAGGAGAGCATCCGGCGGCGTTTCATCGAAGAGCGCTACCGGCTGATGCCCTATCTCTATACAGTTGCAGAAGAAACCTCGCGCGATGGATTGCCGATCAATCGTCCCCTGTTCCTGGAGTTTCCCAGGGCGACGGAAGATGGCACTCCGTACGATCTCACGACTGGCGGCGGTGAGTTTCTGTTCGGCAGCCGCATCCTGGTCGCGCCCAATCCGTCGCCGGAAGAAGTGGCGCCTTATCCGATTCATCTACCGGTTGGCAGCTGGTATGACTACTGGACCGGCAAGTATCTGGGGCGGAGCACGCTCGGCGGCAACCTGGATTTGGAACAGCGGGACAAAGTGATCGCGCAAAAACCGCTGATGGTGACACCTAAATTGGATCAACTGCCCGTGTATGTGCGGGGCGGCAGTATTCTGCCAATTGCGCCGCTCACGCAGAGCACTGCGGAGCTTCCCAGGGGACCATTGACGTTGCGTGTATTTCCGCCGGCATCCGAAGCGGGAAACAGCGAGCCATGCGAAGGTGAAGTCTACACGGATGATGGACACACGTTTGATTTTCAGAAGGGGGCGTTCGCGCGGGTTCGATTTACCTGCTCGGTGATAGCGGATGGATCCCTCAGGATAGATGTAGCGAAACAGGAAGGGAACTGGAAGCCATGGTGGCCGGCGTACCACGTGGAAGTGGTGAACTGGACCCCGAAACGGCGGCGCGTGACTGCCAATGGAAAAAGTTTCGTGCTCGCCCAGGTGCAGGGGCGCTGGGGCGCAACGGTGCCGGCGAATGCGGAGGGACTACAGATCGTGTTCGAGTAACAGCCGTGGTGCAAGAATAGCTTTTGCCATTTGTTCATCAGGAATTTAAAACAGGAGAAGCGGATGAAAATGAAGTACGTACCGTCGGTGATTGTTTTAGCAGGTCTTTCCCTTGCTGGCAGCGCGTTTGCCCAAAACCAGGCAATCGGTTTCAAGCCAGGCCAGCCCTTCAGCAATGCCTTCGTGGCGGGCAATACGTTGTACGTTGCCGGGCAGCAGGGACCGGATGCCAACGGTAAAGTGACGGGCACTGACATCACGCTGCAGACTACGAGCACCATTGCCGAGATTAAGAAGATTGTGGAAGGTGCGGGGTTCAAGATGACCGATATCGTATCGGTGACGGTTTATGTCGCGAGCCTGGATGATGTACCTAAGATGAATGATGCTTACAAGAAGCTTATGCCCGATCCCAAGCCGGCGCGCGCCACCGTGCAGGTTGCGGGGCTGATCGGTGGCGCCAAGATTGAGATCTCGTGCATCGCGGTAAAGCACTAGATGGATTACGGTGTGTGTTGTGGGCCAGGAGCACCTCGCAGGTGTAGATTTACCCCATTCAAGCCGGAGACGGCTTGAGTGGGCCACCCAGCAGCTCACTGCGCAGAAGAGATTCCCGGGCGGTCCGCATTCCTAAATCGAATTGAGGAACAAGCGGGTAAACACCCTGGCTCCGTCACAAAATCGGGTGCCCCATATCTCACGACGTTCTTCAGTCGGGAGATGTGGGAATTCACAGCTGCCCACCGGTGACTCTTTCCCTGCCAACTCTGGTTGAGGAACAAGAGGGTAAAAGCCCGCCCACATCTCCCGACTGGAAAACGTCGTGAGATATGGGGCACCCGGCGCATTGGT
>CAZZVD010000188.1:0-11148 GCA_964657465.1 uncultured Acetobacteraceae bacterium
CACGCGAGACGCTTTGCAGAAGATCGCGGAGCGGGCCTGCCATGATGCCATGATGAGATCACTCCCGAGAAGCTTCCCTGGTACCGAGGGAGGATGATGGCACGCACAAATCCCCAGAACGCACCGGGATGCATACATAACAATATCTATGATGGACAACACCAGCTTAGGACGACTGCATGAGCGGAGGAGTTGACTGTCCGATTAGAAAAGCAGCTTCAGCCCCATTCTGAAGTATCGCTGATCAATGAGACGGCTTCCAGCGCTGGTGGAACTGATCAAACCGAACTGCGCATCGGTGTCTCCATTGTCTGGATTGGAAAAATGGGGTGTGTTTGTAAGGTTAAAGGCCTCGGCGCGGAACTGCATGTTCAACCACTCCGTGAGCCTGAAGCTACGAAAAATGCCTAAATCCATATTGGAGAATCCAGGTCCGCGAAGAGAATCGAAGCTGGCTGTGCCAAACGTTGGGGTAGTCACCGGTGCAAAGGCGGAGGTATCAAAGTATGGTGAAGCCAAACCATGCGAACCGTAGACGGCTACCTGGCGCTTGACCTGGTTTGCCCGTTGCGTGCTTCCCGGCGCGTTCAGAGAGGTGCCCGGATCGGTGACCGAGAATGGCAACCCGGAGTAGAAGGAGAGTATCGCATTCGCCTGCCAGCCGCCGGCAATTGCTGCGCCAACCCCGCTGGTGAGAAATTGCTTGTCCTTTCCGAAGGGCAGTTGATAGACCGAGCTCAATTGAAAGACGTTGGTACGATCGTTGGGCATAACCGCGTAATTAAGGTAAAAGTACTGTGGAATGGGAATTGCCGGTTCCCCGTCTCCGCGGTCATCGCAACAGGTTCCCATGAACCTGGACCAGGTATAGGCTGCATGCAGTTGCAAGCCGTTGCTCATACGCTTTTCGAGTTGGGCTTGCAGGGAGTTGTAGTTTTGGTGTTCAAAGGGTTCGATAAGCGTTTCGTTAGCAGTGATTCCGAACGGCTGATAAAGCTGTTGACTCGCCTGACCACCTGCGGGCAAACCATAATTGATGTTGTAGCGGGTATGTTGATGAATGGTGAGGGTCCCCACATATCCAATTTGCGCGAGCACGTTCCACCCCAGTTCCTGCTGCACGGATAAGTTATACGACTCGGTGTATCCGCGGACAAAGTGTTTGGGAGAAGAATTAATTGTGACAGTTGTCGGCAGAGGGACAGTGCCGCTGCTGACATCTGGAATGGCGAGAGTCGGGAAGCCCTCATTCAGCGTCGCCGGCGAGGTATAGCTATTCGTTCCCTGAAGACTCTGCGCCAACGTCAAAGGATAGTTGTAGAGTCCGTCGCGGTACATATTGATCTGTTCCGGGGCGAGAGAATAGCCAATTCGTACTACAGTCTTCGGCTGGACTCTATAGGCTGCCCCAGCTCGTGGAGCAAAAAGGACTCTTTGGACAGTGATCCCGCAGGCTTTTGAGTTACCGCCCTCGCCGCAGATATCGTATGTGTTGGTAGCAGGGTTGTAATACTCGATGCCGTGATTCTCGCGATATGGAACTGGGAAGTAGTCCCAACCTGTTCCGGCATACAGCGTTAGTTTGGGGGTAGCTTGCCACGTGTCTGAGAAATAGGGAGCAAACTGCCAGGTGCGAAGCGTAACCCAATTTACCGTGAGTTCGTTGTTTTGCGAATTCTGCGGCAAGCCAAGGAGGAAGTCAGCAAAAGAATTAAATTCACTCGTGCTTGGGCTACCATTCGCGCAATCAGCAGCCGCCGAACCGGAGGGACAGTACAACCCGGTGAGACCACCAGTGAAGTTGAAGGCGGTCGGACCCACTTCCTTGTGGTTCATGTGCTGTTGGCTGACGTCGATGCCGAAGCGAACGTTGTGATTTCCCTTGATCCAGGTTACGTTCCCTGTGTAGTCGAAGACCGGGTCCGCATAGACAAGCGAAGGATAGCCGTATCCCCATCCGGATAGCCCCCCTGAGAAGTTGAACTGGGGCACGCCGCCAGCAGTAGGGAGGGGCCCAAGGTTCGTGTTGGGTATACCGAGAGTTTCGGCGGCGTACCGCTGGTTGTACAGCGGAGCATACAAATATTGCGTGGAATGAGTAAGCCCAAACGTAGCGTCTACTACGAGTTTGGGGCTGGCTACATAGGTTCCTGAACCCGAGAATGCGTAAATATTGCCATTCTGATTGGTGTTGTAACCTCCGCCCCCCAGAGTGTTGCCGAATGCGGGAGCCTCCAATTGGCTGTACGGATAATCGCTGAAACGGCCAGTGATTCTCAGCTTCGAGGTCGAGTCCCAATCGACCTTGGAATCAATTTTCTGCAAGTTATAAGAGTACGGGGTGTTGATGTAGATGTTGTTGGAATACTCGCCGTTCGGTACGCCGGTTGGGACCTGGGCCAAAAGCTTTTGTGAAACCGAACTGAAGCGGCCAGCGGGGATGATATAGTCTCCGGCCGCGTCCTGTGGGAACGGGGTCCTGCCACTGCCATCAGAGTTGCCAGTGGCAGGATCGAAAATCGGAGTTGTCGAGGGTAAAATCCCCTGGACCATTTGGGGAGTAGGCAGCGTGTAAAACGCACCTGCAGCCTGCCGCAGCCGATCGCCCTCATAGCTGGCAAAGAAGAAGAGCTTGTCCCTGATGATGGGCCCACCGATGGTGCCGCCGAAATCGTTGTCGATGTATTTGGGATTCCTGGTTCCAGCCGGTTGGAAATAGGGTTTAGCCTGCAGGGTATTGTTTTCAAAGTACTCATAACCTTCGCCGTGAAAAGAGTTGGTTCCACTTTTGATTTGCACGTGGATCCCAGCGCCATTCACCGCCCCCTGGTCCGCGCCGGAGCTTGCCGTTACTACGTTTACCGTCTGCACCGCTTCGCTTGAGGGAACGGCGGTGGAAAAAAACTGAACCCATGGGTTGGTGGCGCTGACACCGTCAATGCTCACGTTGGTGCCACTTGAGCTGGTGCCGTTGGCCTGAACGACCATGGAACGGATGGGGTTGTTGGTGCCGCCCGAACTGGCGCTCGGCGGCAAAACACCGGGCAGCAGCGCTACCAGGCCCTGGTACGTTCTTGTGGGCTGCGGCAGCTGCTCCAAGTCCTCTGAAGTCACTTGTCCGTGAACATCCGGCCGATCGGTCTGCAGCGCAGCAGCCTCTGCCGACACGCTGACCGTCTGCGTCTCCGCACCGACGGTAAGGCTCGCATCCACTCGGACGGTGGTGTTAATCAGTACAGAAACGTTAGAGGCTTCAAAAAGCTTGAAGCCTGCTTTGGAAACCGACACATTGTAAATTCCCGCTGGGATCGTCGAGACGACATAAGAACCGCTGTCATTCGTGACGGCTGACCGAGTCTCCCCCGTCTCCGTCTGTTTAACATTCACGGTTGCCCCGGGAACCAGGGCCGCACCGTTATCCGTGACGGTGCCGACGATGGATCCGTAAAGGAGCTGAGCATTCCCCTGGTTCGTAGCTGTGAGAAGGAAGAAGCTGAGAAGAACGGAAAACACCCAGAGTTTTTGCGAACAATGCTTGCCAACTAAGGTGGCGCTTGCTTTCTCTTTACCGCCGGTGCAAATCTGCATAGAGCCTCCAAATGATTAAGACTGCGAGAGGTAGCTGACTCTGACAGCAACGAGAGCGACGGCTGCCTTCTCGTCCTAGTCCGCCGGCTGTTCTTCATGCCTACAAAATTTGCAAAACAGAAAGCACGCCTGGAATCGTTGTTTTGGCTCACAGTAGACCGCTTGCGTGCCGGCTCGATCATTCTCAATCCGCAGGGTTTAACAGTAAAGTGAACGCCGATAGGTGTATCGGCAGAAAGGTACTCCCGAGGCTTGATCGATGTCAACTCGAAAGCAGACAGGACGTTGCAGAGACCAGCCGCTGTCCACCTTGAGGTCCGCTCTAGCGAAGAAGATTGCGTGCCAGCAAAATGTTGGAAGCGGACCCGGAGCGAAGCTATGTCCAGGCGACTCCATTGCTGTCATCCAGCCAGGGTAAGGCTTCGCCTTTCCGGCTGTGCACCGCAGCGCTGGACCAGGGCCACGATTCTGGTTCGGAAACAAGCCCAGCTCGCACGACAGCAGAAGATTCTCACCAGCAACTGCCGCGAGATCGGCCCGCGGGGGACGCCCAGGGCGCCTCTTAAGACGACCTCGGGCCCTCGCGCAATGCTCCGCGCGAAACCAAGGTTCGCCAGATTGGCGCCACACGACGAAAAGCACGAAAAGGGTCGCTCCCACGAGCGTCCAGTAATAGAGGAAGCCTGGGAACAGACGGAACGTGACCTCTGTAGCGTCGTTTTCCAAGTTGCGTTGTATCGTTGTAAGGATGGTGAACGTTCCGTCTGTCTCCTCCCGGTCTGTTCAAGCACCACGAGCTAGCCCTTGTCGGTGAGGTCTCTGTGTCATGCTGGCTGCGGCTGGTGCCATTCCAACGCAATTAAGTTTTCGCAGGTGGCGATCGCGTGCGCGCCGGCCGCGTAGCCGATCGGTGTAGCGTTGCTGTGGACCATCATCCCCACTGAATATTTGGCCGCCAGGTTAGGGCTCTCTTCAATTCGAGACAGCCGCCGATCACCCGGTGATCCATATTTAGTGGTCAGGATTTAGCCCGGATTTTCCACCAGTTAGCCGCCACTTTGTCATCCCGAGTGCAGTCGAGGGATCTGCTGTGCTCGGGATGACACGTTGGGGGGCTGGTGACGCTTGCCAGCATCGCTTGCGGCGTGAAGCAACCACCGGCGGGATGCCCGCATACGCTTGTCCCTCAAACGCCACGCGCTGCCGTAATTCAAACGCCACACACGGCGGTCGGCCCACGCCACTAGCTAGGGCATTGTGGTCGGAAGCTGAGGGTTGTGGTGAGAAATCCGGATTTAGTGGTCAGGATCTAGTGGTCAGACGGAACCGGCACTTTGGGCAAATGGGGGTTGCGTGCCACCTGTTTTTCCCAAACGCGGATAAAGCAGGGGAGGAATGGTTTTTCATTTCAGTAAAGTACCAGTTCGTCTGACCACCAAATTCCAAACTCGTAGATTCTATTCAGCGCGCCCGATTTGATTTTCGAGCAGGTCTCGAATAGCTTATAGACGACTGATGAGAATTACGCTTCTCATACCGCACCGTAGCGGCAACGGTTAGTTTTCCTTCCAGGTCGAAGAGAAAAGATCAGGCGTTCGTGCGCATCCCGCGCAAGCTCACCATGGGCCATCTCTATCACTTCGTCCCGGAGACTTCTCTTCATGCTGCGTTCTCGGCTACTACGCCCCTCCCGCTTTGGCCAGCTCCTCTGGTTGCTTCTGCTAACAACTTCTTCGTTCTCGCAGACGTTTCGCGGCGGAATTAATGGCGCGGTAACAGACGTTTCCGGCGCCGCAATCCCGAACGCTGCGATCTCGGTCGTAAATGACGCCACCGGCCTCGCCCATTCGACGCTCGCCTCCAGCGCCGGAGAATACACCTTCGTAGACCTGCCTCTCGGCAGCTATACCGTAAGCGCCACGGCTACCGGGTTTCAGACCCTGCAAGTCAATGGAGTGCCCGTCACCGCGGGTTCGCTTTACAGCCTGCCCTTGAAGTTAGCCGTCGCGCAGCAAGCAACCACCGTGGAGGTGGACGCCGCTGGACTTTCCCTTGACACCACGACCACCACCCAGACCACCGTCATCCCAGACCGCACCGTGCAAAACATCCCCTTGAACGGGCGTGACTACACGCAGCTCATCGCGCTCACCCCGGGCTTCGCCGGTTACGCCGGCGGCGCCAGCGGATCGGTGAACGGCGCACGCGCCAACCAGGTCAATTGGCAAATCGAAGGCTCTGACAACAACGATCAATGGTGGAACATCATGGCAGTCAACCAGGGCGGCGTGCAAAGCATTGCCGGCGTGGTGCTGCCGCTGGATGCCGTCGAAGAGTTCTCTCTGCAAACGCAGGCCGGACCGGAGACAGGACGCAATCCCGGCGGAACTGTCAACATGGTGATCAAGTCCGGCACCAACCAGTTGCATGGCAGTGCGTACTACTACAACCGCAACGAAGCGCTGGCCGCGAAAACACCTTTCGCGCCAGCTGGCTCCTCGAAGAACAAGCTGCGCAACCAGCAATACGGGTTCTCAACCGGCGGCCCAATCCTGCGCGACCGCACCTTCTTCTTCGTCACTTATGAAGAGCAGAAGTTTCTAATCGGGAACCAGGCGCAATCCACCGAACCATCACTCAGCTATCAGCAGTCGGCCAACCAGGTGCTGCAATATTACGGCGTGCCCGAAAACCCCGTCTCTTCCACCCTGCTGGGCACCATCTGGCCCGCCGCGGCGCTCACCGGTGCTGCTTCAGCAAACAACTACTTCAATCCAAACGCAGAGAGCGGCTACAGTCACAATGGCTTAATCAAGCTAGACCACAACTTCAACCAGAACAACAGACTTTCTTTTCGCTGGTTCGTGGGCCAGGGAACGCAAACGGCCCCCATCGGTTCCCACCTCTCGTACTACTACCAGGTGGCGCCGATCCATGTACAGAACTACTCACTGGTCTACAACACCACCTTCTCTCCTCGATTGACCAACCAGGCCCTCATTGGCGTGAGCTACTTCAACCAGGTTTTCTCCGACGCTAATCACAGTTTCAATCCCGTGTCCCTCGGCTTGAACACTGGCGTCACGAGCACTAACCTTTTGGGAGCGCCACTGATCGCCATCACCGGCTTCGACAGTACAGGGCTGACGCCCAACTCAGGACGAAACGACATTACGGGCCACCTGGAAGACGCCTTGTCCTACTCGGTAGGCAAGCACCAGATGCGTTTCGGAGGTGAGATCCGCCAGGCGCAGGTAGATTCCTTCTACAACACCGGCGCGCGCGGAGGCTTCTACTTCAACGGAACCGCCGGCCCCTGGGCCGGAGACTACGCCAACGCAGACGGTTCGCCCAAATGCACCGGGTACTTTGCTTCCAACCCGGCTGTGCAGCAAGCCTGTCAAAACGGTTCCTTCGACTACAACGTGCTGACGCTCGCCGACTTCATGGGAGGCGATGTGTATCAATCGACCATAGTCAGGGGTAATCAGGAGCGCCAGGTATTTCTCAACAGCTTCACTCTGTTCGCACAAGATGCTTGGCAGGCGACGCGCGGCCTCAACCTCAACTACGGTTTGCGGTATGACTATGAAGGACCACTGCACACCAAATACGCTGACGTGTCGGTCTTTGATCCGGCTAAGGGCGGCCTGGTGGTTGCAGGCCAGGGTATCCCCTCGCTGTATCCGAAAATCTGGACGAACATCAGCCCGCGCCTCGGCGTTGCGTTTCAACCGCGAGAAGATGGTGACCTGGTCATCAGGGCCGGCTTCGGCTTGTTCTTCGACACACCAGCCATTGTGCCGTTCCTTGATAACTCTTCCAGTCTTGCTGCTGCGTCAACTGCCAACAATGGCCCGATCGGCGTCGAAGGCAATCCCGCCGGCATCAATCCCGTCTACACCATTCAAGAGAACGGTTACAACATCCAGCAAAATACTCCGCTGTTTCCCAGCGGGAATCTTTCGATAGGCGGCAGCAATGTCTTCAACCTGTTTTCCGTCAGCCAGAATTTCCGTACTGCCTACGACTTGAGTTACAACCTGAATGTGCAAAAGGGCCTGGGAAAAAACGTTCTTCTGCAGATCGGCTACGTGGGCACTTTGGGCCGGCGCCTCTTGAGCTTGCGCGACATCAACCAGGCAGCGACCGGCAGCGGGTTCAACAACTCTCAAGTCGTTACTCCGTCAGGAAATGTATTTTCCTTCCAGCAGGCAAGCCGTCCTTACTTTGCGCAGTTTCCTAACTTCGGCGTCATCGACGAGATCCAAAGCATTGGCACCTCGAGCTATAACGGGCTCCAAACCACTCTGCGGACCACCAGTTGGCATGGCCTCGTCTCCCAGTTCAACTACACCTACGCGCATAGCCTGGATGAAGTCACGCAGTACGTGGGAGCGCTCCCGCAAGACAGCACAAACTTTTACGGCGACTACGGCAATTCTGATTACGACATCAGGCATCACTTCAACTCTTACCTGATTTACGACATTCCCGCGTTCTCACATGGTCCGCGTTGGCTTGCGAGTGGTTGGCAGACCAATGGAAATCTCTCCTTCCGCACAGGCGAACCGTTTAGCATTCATGCCTCTTCCGATACCAGCGGAACCGGCGAAAACACTGATCGCGGTGTCCAGGTAGGTGCGCCGTTCCGAGGCGTGTCGCACGCGCTCAGCAATCATCAACCGGTGCAATGGATCAATCCAGCAGCTTACGTCAATGCGCCCAACGGAAGCTTCGGCACCGTCGCGAGGAATTCCGTTGTTGGTCCCGGCTATGGGGATATTGACCTTTCCATTTTCAAGAACACCACCATTCACGAATCGATTCGGACGCAATTCCGTGCAGAAATCTTCAACTTGCTCAACCGCACCAACCTGGCGCCCCCGGCAGGAACGATCGGCGGTGGGTTCGGCCAGAGCAGCGACACCATCGGAGACTACAGCGGCTCGCCGGGTATTGGACCGGGAGAGCCTTTCAACGTGCAGTTGGCTTTAAAGATTCTGTTCTGAGTCTACTTGAAGCCGCTCGTAGGCATGGGAAGCAATCCGCATGGGAGAGATGATGAATTTCGGAGTAGGCCCGATCGTAACCGCTCTTGTGTTCACATTCGTTGCCGCCGCTCTATTGCCGGCCGCGGCCCAGCAACCAAAGATCGCTCGCTATGACCTTAAGCTGAATGAACTCAAATACGACTATGGCGTCGCTCAGCCCGTGTTGCACTTACATCCGGGCGACACGCTCGAGACCAACACCGTCGATGCCGATGGCCATGCTCTCGAAGAGGCCGGCATCAAAGCTCCAGGTCCCAACCCGCTCACCGGCCCGTTTTACGTCGACGGTGCAGAGCCCGGCGACACCCTTGTCATTCAATTCCTTGCCGTTGAGGTCAATGCGGAAAAGGGCTTTGGCAGCGCAGGGCCGGGCTTTGGCGCCATCAATAGCAGCATGTACACGCCCATGTTGGGCGGTCCTGTTCCGCGGGAAACCTGGACCTATGCAATCGACAAAAAAGCAAATACGGCCGCATTCAAGGCGAATGACTCCAGCTTCACCGTGCCTATTCCGCTCCATCCATTTCTGGGCTGCGTCGGCGTCGCACCGGCCAACGGAGAAGCACGAAGTTCCATTGCTCCTGCGGAATACGGCGGTAACATGGACGCTCCCGAAGCGACCACGGGTAACACTCTGTATTTGCCGGTCAACGTAGCCGGAGCATTGCTGTACCTGGGAGACGGGCATGCTGCTATGGGCGACGGCGAGATTGACGGAACAGCGGTCGAGATATCGATGAAAGTCAAGCTGCGCGTCGACGTTATTAAGCACAAGTCGATAGCATGGCCACGGTTCGAAAATGCTGACGCCCTCATGGCAGTCGGCATCTACAGGCCACTGGACGATTCTTTGCGCATCGCCTTTACCCAATTAGTGCAGTGGATCCACGAAGACTACGGCCTCTCGCCGATGGACTCTTACGAGCTGCTCTCGAAGGTCGCCGAGATCCACCTCGATCAAATGGTCGACCCAAACTACACCGTTGTCGCCAAAATCAATAAAAAGTTCTTGCCGCAACCCAAGTCCCCGGCGCGCTAGCAGGGACACCTCGACCACTTCTAAAGCAACAACTTACCCACCCGGGCGTTAGTTAGAGCTTTTCGAGTCGCGAGAAATCTGAATCGGCGTGTTCTATGTCAACTTGATGATGTCGAGCGCAGGCAGTGATCAGGATGTCGGTTGCGGGAATCGAGAGAGCGGCGGAACGCGCGCGGCGTGCAAGCTCAAAGGCGACACCCCAGACCGCAGGGTCAATGGGAAGTTCCGGAAGCAGTCGTTCAAACTCCCTGAGCACTTTTCTCTCACGATCGCCGCCCGCCCCATTCCATAACTCCAATCGAATTATGGGGCACCAGCAGGCCTCACCAGCATCGAGAGCTCGTACGACGCGACCTCTGACAGACGCGTCTCCATTCGGACGAAGCATGTGAATCCAGGAGGAGGAGTCAACCAAAATCACAGCAGCTCAGCCCTTTCGACGTTGCAGCAATAGTTCCTCGACACTCACCAGGTCCTTGCAGCTTCCAGCGTGCTTGCTGAGTTCAGCCACACGTTTCCGGCGGTTGAATTCCTGGATAGCGGTGACGATCGCCTCGCGCTTCGTCTTTGCCTGCGTGAAATGCAAGGCGTCTTCCAGATCCTTATCAGGAATATCAACCGTGGTTTTCATGATGCTATGGTATGGCCTGTAATATTCCGAGTCAAGAACGATTGGAATATTGCCCTTTCTAAAAGTCCAGATCGCAGAGTGAGCCGGAGCACCGGGAACTGGAGTGCACTCTCACCCGGCCACGGTTTCGGGCGTCATTTTGACCAAGTCCTGGATTCGGCGCTTTCCGGGAGCAGCATGCTGTCAGAAAGGGGCAAGGCGCCCATAAGGCGACGGCCTGCTTCTTCTTTCGCATCCTGCCTGCCTGATTGTGATGATTGGGACCAGACGAAATAACCCTAAGAAAGCTTAAAGCCAGCTTTGAGGCTCCTCAGCGATTTACAAATCACCCTATGCGAAACGTCCGCAAGTAACCTCTCACCGTGTACTTTCGTGCCGAAAAAAGCCGCAGGCCCCTTTCGCTTCACCAGAAACTCGTATATCTCTGAGAGCAGACGATATCGGCAGGCGGCGGCAACTCGCGCTACCGCAGCTTGTCCGGCTCTTGCCGCAACATGGGCCTACCGCGCGAGCAAAGGATAGCTTTCCCGCTATCCGGTGTCACACCCGATCCCTGTCTAAAAGCCGCCACTTCTAACACACTCACAGTCGCGTAAAGGTGAACGCGGGCAGCCGACGTTCCGCGTGCCACCGCTCTCGCACAAATGGCATGCTGCCTCCCCCGGAGCAGCAGCACACCAAGCGCGCAGCAAAGAAACCCCCACACCCACCCTCGCACCTTCAGCCAACGGAGGAACAAACAGCCGTGCCCAAAAACAACGTCACTGATCCCATCACCGACCAGGAAATGGCCTTTGCTCACCTGATTCTTTCCGGAACCATGAATGATCGCCGCG
>CAZZVD010000189.1:0-11093 GCA_964657465.1 uncultured Acetobacteraceae bacterium
CGGAAGACTACCGCTACTGCGCCTGTTCTCGACTCCACCTGTGCGCCTTTCTCCCACCACAAATGTCTACATGAGCTCCAGCATCGGATGGGCAGAGGAACGTGGGTCTCGATAGCAGCCGCTTCGCTGCCAGGAGTGACTCTCCTGCATTCCTGCTGAAAGAATGGTCCTTTTGCGTGTCCGATGCTGGAGCTCTGTAGAAATTTGTGGCAGGAGAAAGGCCCAAAGCAGATCCCTCGACTGCGCTCGGGATGACAAAGGGGGGCTAGCTAACCCGCAAAAACATGTCGTCGCACACCAAAAGCACGCATGCCTGACAATCAGGTCGCCAGGATGCCTGAGTAGACGGCCATCCCGGCGACCGCATCCACGCCGATTGCATCCAGAGCGTCAATTTCCGCTTGCTCGCGAATGCCGCCCGCTACGATCAACTGTCGCTGTGTCAGTTGCTTCAACCGTTCCGCCACCTCCAGAGGGAAGCCCTGCATGGTGCCTTCGCGATCGATGTGGGTATATAGAAACGCGCCGCAGTACGGCTCCAGTTGCGGAATGGCTTCTTCCGGAGTGAGCGCCACCTGATCCTTCCACCCCTTCACCGCAACCCGTCCTTGCTTGGTATCCACGCTGAAGACCAGCTGGGCAGCGCCCACCGCTTGCGCCAGCTCGCGGGCAAACCCGGTATTCACCACATCGGCGCCGCCAAACAGCGCAGAGCCCACAATCACGCGCCGCGCCCCCGCGGTTAACACCGCGGCCGCTTTATCGGCGGTGGCAATGCCGCCGCCCACCTGGCATGGCAGGCGCCCGGCAATCTGGTGAATCAACGCAGTGTTCTCACCCTTGCGCATCGCCGCATCCAGGTCGATCAACTGCACCAGGGGATAATGCGAGAACCGCCCGATCCAGTATTCAAAATCATCAAAGGCCAGCTTGAGCGTCTCGCCGTACACCAGTTGCACGATCCGGCCACCCATCAAATCAATAGAGGGAATCAGCATGGCAGCCTCACCGGCACACCATGCAGTGCCAACTCCTGCTTCAGCGCACGCGCATCCGCGATGCCGAAGTGGAAAATGCTGGCCGCCAGGGCCGCATGCGCTTTACCTGCCTGAAACACCTCGACAAAGTGCTCGGTCGTGCCCGCGCCCCCCGAGGCAATCACAGGGATCTGCACCGCCTCAGAAACACGGGCGGTCAGCTCGCAATCGAATCCTGCACGTGTGCCATCCGCGTCCATCGAGGTCAACAGAATCTCGCCCGCCCCACGCGCTTCCGCCTCGCGTGCCCACTCGATCGCCTTCCGCCCGGCCTTCGTCCGCCCGCCGCTCACCAGCACCTCCGCGTCGCCCACCGGGTCAGCGCTCCCGTGCGCCCGCCGCGCATCGATCGCCACAATCACCGCCTGTGCGCCGAAGCTGCGCCCGATCGCGTCAATCAACATGGGATCAGCGATCGCAGCCGAGTTCACGCTGACCTTGTCAGCACCCGCGTCGAACACCGCAGCAGCTTCTTCCGCGGTGCGAATACCGCCGCCCACCGTAAACGGAATGAACAACTCTCTCGCCGTGCGCCGCACCGTTTCAAGGAGTGTGCCGCGGCCCTCGTGGGTCGCCGTAATATCCAGCAGAACAATCTCATCAGCGCCTGCCTCAGCATGGCGTTTGGCCAGAGCCGCCGGATCACCCGCATCCACCAGGTCGAGAAACTGCACACCTTTTACCACCCGCCCGCTCCGTACATCCAGGCACGCAATGATGCGCTTGGTCAGCATGCCATCTCCGCAAAATTGCGCAACACCTGCAAGCCCGCCGCACCCGATTTCTCCGGATGGAACTGCACTCCCATCACATGAGCGCGCTCCACCGCACCCGAGAATCCACCGCCATATTCCGTAACCGCGACGGTTTCCTCCACCACGGGCGCACGATAAGAGTGCGTGTAATACACAAACGAGCCACTGGGAACGCCACGCATTAATCGAGAATCCGGATTAACGGTTACCTGGTTCCATCCCACATGGGGCACCTTAACGCCGGCTCCAAAGCGCTCGCACT
The DNA here is from genome assembly GCA_964657465.1 of uncultured Acetobacteraceae bacterium. GTDB lineage: Bacteria > Acidobacteriota > Terriglobia > Terriglobales > Acidobacteriaceae > PALSA-350. The sequence goes on from CAZZVD010000189.1 coordinate 2,055, forward strand.
GTCCCGTGAACAACCCCAATCCCTCTACCTCGGGCGCTTCCGTACTGCCGGCAAACAGCCATTGCAGCCCAACGCAAATACCCAGAAAAGGAACGCCCTCGGCGATCACCTCACTCACCGCCTCAGTCAATCCCGTCTCCTGCAATAGCTGGGTGGCGCGGAAGTGACCAACCCCGGGCAGAATGACCTTCCGGGCTGCACGCACCTCCGCCGGATCCGCGGTCACGCGAGCGTCTACACCCAGGGCGTCCAGTGCTTTCATGACAGACGTCAAATTGCCTGCCTTGTAATCGATAACGGCAATCCCGTTCACAACAATCCTTTAGTACTGGGCAGCATCTCGCCCAATTGTTTATCCCTGGAGCACGCCACGCGAAGCGCCCGGGCGAAAGCCTTGAAGAGAGCTTCGATCTTGTGATGATTCGACCGGCCATACATGGTGGCGATGTGTACGTTCGCACGCGCCCCCCGAGCGAACCCTTCGAAGAAGTCTTCCACCAACTCGCTCTGCAGATCGCCCACCAGGCGTTTCTTGACTTTGGTTTTTACCACGCAAGCCACGCGTCCGCTCAGGTCGACGGCCGCCACGCCCAGGGTTTCATCCATCGGCATCAGAAAATACCCGGCGCGCAAAATACCCTTCTTGTCGCCTAACGCCTGATCGAACGCCTCACCCAGCGCAATGCCCACATCTTCGACTGTATGGTGCTGGTCCACATCCAGGTCGCCATCACAAAGCAACTCAAGGTCAAACGCACCATGGCGGGTGAACAATTCGAGCATGTGGTCAAAGAAGCGAATGCCAGTCTTCACTTTGTAACGGCCAGTGCCTTCAATCACCAGCTTGAGCGAGATCTTCGTCTCGGTCGTCTTACGCTCAATGGCGCCGCGCCGCAGCACTGCAGCTGATCCCTTGATTTTCTTTTTAGCCATCACGCCCTCTTCCAATCGATCTCGTGTAGTGCTTCGGTCATCTGAGCGATCGCCTCTTTCATCTGGGCCCGTGTACCCACGGTCAGTCGAACACATCCGTCGCAACCCGGGTCACTCGACCGGTCACGCGTCAGCACACCGCGGCGGTGCATGGCCCGCACGAATTCACGATGCTGCGGCCCGATCTTCACCAGCAGGAAGTTGGCCTGCGAAGGCCACTGCGGAACACCCAGCGAATGCACAGCCTCTACCATCTCCGCGCGGGCCGCCTTCACTTCTTCGACATACCATTGCAGATACGCGCCGTCGTTGAGCGCAGCAGGCAGGCAGGCCAGGGCCAGCGAATTGACACTATAAGGAGAGATCACGGTGCGCAGCCACCGTTGCACTTCCACCGGCGCTGCCAGCATGCCAAGCCGCAGGCCGGCCAAGCCATACGCCTTGGAAAACGTGCGCGCCACAATCAGGTTGGGCACCTTGCCCACCAGGTCCATCACCGTCTCACCGGAGAAGTGATAGTACGCCTCATCCACCAGCACAGCGGCTTGCGGCGCATGCGCCAACACCGCTAGTATCTCTGCCCGGCTTGCGACCGTACCGGTCGGGCTGTTTGGGCTGGCGATCGCGATCAGGCGAGTGCGCGGCGTAATCGCTGCCAGCAGCGCCTGCAGGGGAAAGGCGAAGTTCTCGCCGGCCGCCACCGTCTTCACCAACGCATCCGTGCTGGAGCCGTACACCTCGTACATGGAATACGTTGGCACAGGGAACAGAAACTCATCGTCGCGATCCAGATACGTTTGGCACAACACGTGGATGGCTTCATCGACGCCGTTCGTCAGCAAAACCTGCTCCGGCTCCAGGGACAAATGCTGCGCCACCTGCGCCTCAACCTGCGCGCGCTCGGGATATTTCGCCAACTCCGCCGCCGCGATCCTGGTCAGCGCCTCAATCACGCGGGGAGAGCACGCCACCGTATTCTCATTGAAATCCAGTCGCAAGCCGTCGCGTCCGCCGAGCGGCGGATGATAGGCACGCATGCGTTGCACGGCGGCGCGCGGAGACGGTGACGGTGGCAAAACCGTATCAGCCATCGATCCCCCTCGCGCGTACCGCTTCCGCATGGCCATGCAATCCCTCGGCCGTCGCCAGGGCGATCGCCTCAGGCCCCAGCCGCTGCATGCCTGCCTGCGTATATTCCTGCACCGTGATCAGCTTGACGTAATCCATCACGCTCAGCCCGCCGCGCACGGCAGCTACGCCCCCGGTCGGCAACGTATGGTTAGGGCCCGAAACATAGTCCCCCATTGGCTGTGCCGAGTAATCCCCGATAAACACCGAACCCGCATTGCGCACCCACGCGAGGTCTGCATCGCTATCCACCGTCAAGTGCTCCGGGGCCAGTCGATTGGTCAGTTGGTGTGCCTCTTCCAGCGACGCACACACCACGGCCAGGCCATGCCGTTTGATCGCCTCTTTGGCCACAGCATTGGTCTTGACCCGGCGCTCCACTTCTTTCACTACCTTCTGCGCCAACTTCTCTTGCGTCGTGATGAAAATGGCCAACGCTTCCGGATCATGTTCCGCCTGCGCCACCAGGTCGGCGGCAATCCCCCGCACTTCGCCGCGCTCACTGGTCACCACGATCTCTGTCGGGCCGGCCAGCATATCGATGGCGCAATCGAACGCCACCATTTTCTTTGCCGCCGTGACGTACCAATTGCCGGGACCCACAATCTTGTCCACGCGTTCCATGGTCTCGGTGCCGTAGGCCAGGGCCGCAACCGCCTGCGCACCGCCCAGGCGATAAAACGAGTGGATACCCAGCATGGCAGCAGCCGCGAGCGTTTCCCTGGCGGGCTTCGCTGAGGTCACCACGATGCGCGGCACCCTGGCCACCTGCGCAGGAATCACCGTCATGAGCAAGGTGGAAGGCAGCGGATAGCGCCCGCTCGGCACATAACACCCCACCGCGCCCAGCGGCCGCACGCGCTGGCCGGTGGTCAATCCATCGCTCTCCGCGTTCCACTCCTGCGGCATCTGCCGCTGCGCAAAATCACGAATGTTTGCAGCCGCTATCTGCATGGCTTCTCGTAGCGGCCGCGGCGTTTGCTCCCACGCCTGCTCCATCTCCGCACGGCTAATCTCGATGGGCTGCTTCGGGTCCAGGCCATCAAGCTTCGCCGCGTAACGCCGAACCGCCCTATCGCCGCCCTTGCGTACGGCCGTAACAATTCGCTGCACCACTGGCATGGCGCGTTCAGTATTCTGCGCGCCCCGTTGCTCCAGCGCGCGCAGCATCCTGAGCGTCCTGCTGCTGCCAAGGCCCTGTGTCTTCACCAGCTTCATGCTTGCCTCTCGTCCCTTACAACACGATCTTGTTCAGCGGATACTCCACGATGCCTGTAGCGCCCGCACTCTTGAGTTTGGGAATCACGTCGCGCAGCACGCTCTCTTCAATCACAGTGTTCAGCGCAGACCAACCAGCATCGCTCAGCGTGGAAATCGTGGGCGATGCGAGTGCCGGCAAAATGCCCAGCACCTTCTCCAGATTCTCCTTCTGCACGTTCATCATCAAACCAACCCGCCCTTGGGCTGCAATTGCCCCACTCAGCATCAGGGAGAGATTGTCGATCTTCTGTCGCTTCCACGGATCGGCATACGCTCTACGATTCGCAATCAGGTGGGTTTCGCTTTCCATCACTGTGTCGATAATGCGCAAGCGGTTCGCCCGCAACGAGCTGCCTGTCTCGGTCACTTCCACGATGGCATCGGCGAGCGTCGGCGGCTTTACCTCGGTCGCTCCCCAACTGAATTCCACCTTCACCGGAACATTTTTCGCCGCGAAGTACCGCTTGGTCACTTCGACCAGTTCGGTCGCGATCGTCATGCCACTCAACTCTTCCGCTTTTTGAAAGGAGGAATCCTCTGGAACCGCCAGCACCCATCGCACTTTGGTGCGCGTCGCCTTGGAATAGGTGAGGGAAGTGACGCTGGCCACATCCAGCCCGCTCTCCACCACCCAATCGATCCCCGTCAAGCCCGCATCGAGCACGCCCTTCTCTACGTAGCGAGCCATCTCCTGCGCGCGAATCAACATGCACTCGATTTCGTTATCGTCGATGCCAGGAAAGTACGAACGGCCATTGGCATAGATATGCCAGCCTGCCCGCTCGAACAGCGCGATGGTGGCATCCTGCAAACTTCCTTTGGGAATGCCCAGCTTCAGCTTACCGGCCATGGGTCGCCTCCACTGGCACGGGGATGGACATCGGAATAATCCGGGTGAAGCAGCTGACCGTACCCTCGTGGCAGACCAGTCCGTCGCCTTCCACCGCCACCTTGAACAACAGCGTGTCCTGGTCACAATCCGTCGCGGCCGAGATCACCTTCAACCGGTTGCCGCTGGTCTCGCCTTTCATCCAGAGCTTCTGCCGCGTCCGGCTCCAAAAAGTCACAAACCCGGTCTCCAGCGTCTTCTGATAGCTGATTTCGTTTAAAAATCCCACCATCAGCACCTGACCGCTCTCCGCATCCTGCACGATTGCAGGCAGCAGTCCATCCATCTTGCCAAAATCCAATTCCAACGCTTCGCTCATTGCCCGCCTTCTCCTCTGTTACAACCCGCTAAACGCAAAAAAGCCCGCGTGCGCTGAGCGCCGGCGGGCTTTTCGTAATCCTGGTTTCCTGACCTCTAAATCTGGCCGGAACCGTCCGCCGACACGCTCGTCACGTGATGATGGTGATGACGATGATGGTGGCTGCGGACTAGCATTCTCACTTAAAAACTATCCGTCTCTCCGCTCCGTGTCAACCTCGCAGCCATCCGGCGTCTGCTACCATGCCGCGTATCCGCCGCATGCAAACGAACGTCGCCAAATTACCGTATTTGCTGCTGGCCCTGTTGGTTGCTGGTTCGTCACTTTTCTATGTAGCCAGCACCGCCGCGATCTTCGATAGCTTCGTGAACGGGGACCGCGCCCGCCCGCCTCTCGACTTCTCCAGGGATGCACGTTTTCTGGTGCAGCCCATGCCCGAGTCCAGGCGCGCCGGCATGCACCCTGACGATGAAGTGATCTCGGTCAACAACGTTCCGTTCACCGGGATGGCCGGGCTGATCCGCCAGACCTTCAAAGCCCACCCCGGGCAGACCGTGGCTATTCTCTATCGCAACCTGGCAGGCCAAATGCACACCGCGCACGTGCAGCTGATGCCGCACCAAGTCCGCCGGCCCGCCCTCATTGGCTGGATCCTCAACATCATCCTGGTACTGATCTTCCCCGCCTTCTGTCTTCTTCTGGGCTATTGGGTCGTGTTAGCCAGGCCTCTTGATTGGAACGCCTGGTTTCTGCTCGGCATCATGAATGTGGTGCCTGCCTTTATCGGGCGGCCCGGCTACTTCCCCGGTTTTCTCACCCCGTTCACCGTGTTCTGGCAGATTTTTGCGCTGCAGTGGATGTTCGTTTCACTCATCCTCTTCAGTATTTATTTCCCGGTGCGCTCCCGCCTCGATGCCCGCTATCCCTGGATTAAGTGGACTCTGATTGTCCCCCAGATCGCGCTCATCCCGGCTCAATGCGCGCTCCAGTACGGGCGGCTCTACCACCATCGCTTTCTCGAACGCTTCCATGCCTTCAGCGAACCACTGGAACTGGTAGGGAATGTCTTTGCCGCACTTACACTCTGCGTGTTCATCGCCGCCATCGTGCGCAAGCTGCTCACGGTTCCCACAAAAGATGCGAAACGGCGCCTGGGTGTCGTCGCTGCGGGTTCCCTGCTCGGCCTGGTCCCGGTGCTTATCCTGCTGCTCATTGCCACCTTCTCAACGCGGCCGCTGTTTGAAGTGGCGCCTTCCTGGGCGCTTATCACCGTCGGCATTCTCTTCACCTTCTTCCCGTTATCGCTCGCCTATACGCTGATTGTGCAGCGCGCGCTCGACCTGCGCATCCTTCTGCGCCAGGGCACCCGCTACGCCTTTGCCCGCGGCACCCTTTGGGTTCTGCAGGCCATCGTCTTTGTCTTTCTCGGCGTTCGCATCTTCCGCTTCTCCCATAATTCAGGCCCTGGCCTCCACCTGATCGCGCCCCTCATCTGGGCCGTGCTGGTGTGGTTTCTGCGCCGCCGCATCGCGCGCCCGCTCTCGCTATGGATCGACCGCCGCTTTTTCCGCGAAGCCTACTCGGTCGAACAGGTCCTCATCGAGCTCTCGGAGCAGGCGCGCACCTTCACAGAAAACGAACCCCTGCTGCGCACGATCACTGAACGCATCCGCCAAACACTGCATGTGGAGCAGATCTCCTTCCTCTTACGCAACGGAAAGCTCTTCGAATTGCAATACGCGCAAGGGGTCACCGCCGGCGGCGCCCTTTCATTGCCAGAAAACTCATCCACCATTCGTTCGCTGGTGATCGATCGCGGTCCGAAACGCGTCTTTCGCGAACACCCGGATCCGTGGCTGGCCCTCGCCGCACCTTCTGAGGTCGCTGTATTGGATGAGCTGCGGGCCGAGCTGCTGTTGCCCCTGACGGGCCGCGCCAGCCTGATCGGCGTCATGGCGCTGGGGCCCAAGTTAAGCGAAGAGCCCTATTCCCGTTCAGACCGGCAGTTGCTCTCTTCGGTCGCCTTGCAAACCGGCCTTGCCATTGAGAACAACACGCTGGTCCATCACCTCGCGGAAGAATCAGCCGGGCGCCAGCGCATCAACCGCGAGATCGAGATTGCCCGCGAGGTTCAGGAGCGGCTGCTGCCGCAGATCTACCCCATCGTCCCTGGTGTGGAGTTCGCCGGCTACAGCCGCACCGCCCAGGAAGTAGGCGGAGACTACTACGACTTCATCGAGCTCGAGAACGGTCGCCTAGGCATCGCCATCGGCGATGTATCGGGCAAAGGCATGTCCGCCGCCCTGCTCATGGCTTCGATCCGTGCCGCCCTCCACGGGCTCACCTTTAGTGGAACGCTCGATCTCGCACGGCTTATGCAGGGTCTGAATCGCATCATCTACGATTCCTCCACCAGCAACCGCTTCGTGACTTTCTTTTTTGCCGAATACGACCCCCTCACGCGCACTCTTGGCTACGTGAATGCCGGTCACAACGCACCCGTAATCTTGCGTCTGTCCTCGTCCGAGGTGAATAGTAGTGCCAGTCCGCAGGCGCCCTGCGTCGTAGAGCGTCTCGAGACAGGCGGTCCGGTGGTCGGCATCTTCAACCAGGCGCAATACCAGCAAGGCTGCGTGCAGTTGCAACCGCACGATGTGCTGGTGGCGTTTACCGACGGCATCAGCGAAGCCATGAGGGCGGACTATGAGGAATGGGGAGAAGACCGCCTGATCGCCGCGGCACAAGCCAACTCACACCGGGCCGCGCCAGATTTCGTCACTGCCATAGTTTCCTGTGCAGACAAGTTCACCGCGGGTGCAGCCCAGAATGATGACCTTTCCCTGGTCGTCCTGAAGGTCCTTTGATGCTTTGGCGCAGCGTGCTGGTGTGCGCCGTTATCTGCGCCGCAGTGCCGGCGATGCATGCGCAAACCCCGCCCAGCCAGTACGTCACCCTGATGAGCCAGGGCAAAGCGATTGCCTGCACCGTCTATGAAGCCGAGCATGCAGTGGCGACCATCATCTATCTGCGAGGCCCCAGTGCGGAGGAAGTGACCCTCAGCCGCCAGGAAGCCAACTTCTTCGCCAGCCACGGCTTCCGCGTGGTCGTGCCGGACTATCTCAGCGTGACGCAAAACGCAGCACTCACGGTGGCGAATTACCGTCGTTGGTCGCAAGCAGTCGAGGATATGGTTGCCGACCTGCGCGCGCGCCCACTCCCGCAGGATCAGAAAGTCGCGCTCGCCGGTCAGGGCCTGGGCGCTTCGGTTGCCCTCATCGCCGGTTCCAGCCGCCTGGAGGTCAAGGCCATCGCAGAGTGGTCCGGGCTATTGCCAAACCAATTCTTCTCCCAGGTAAAAACGATGCCCCCGCTGCTGATCCTGCATGGGGAACTGGATGAGCAGGTGCCCATCGTCAATGCCCGTCAGCTGGTGCGTCTGTGTCTGCTGAAGGACTTCACCTGCGAGCCGCAAATCTTCGCCGGGGAGGGTCATCTCTTCAACCCGCAAAACCAGGAAACCGCTAATCAGCGGGCCCTCGCCTTCTTCCGCGTCTACCTGCATTGAAGTGCGGTGGCATACGCCATCACTGCTGTTACAAGAGCCCTGCGATGTCCACAGGAGGGTCCTTCAATCCAAGACCCGTCATATGCAGCCGCGACGATTCCTGCAGGTAGTAGTGCAGCCGGGCAGCAGCGGAAGCGTAGTCCAAACCCTCATCCCGGATATTGGAAATGCAATTCCGTTCAGAATCTTTCTTCCCCGGCCGCGGCTCCCAGGTGATGTACACACCCAGCGAGTCGGGAGAGCTGAGCCCGGGCCGCTCCCCAATCAGCACCACAGCCAGAGAAGCTCGGAGTGCCTCGCCGATCGCATCGCCCACGGCGACGCGGCCCTGCGTGACCAGGCAAATCGGGGCGAGCCGCCACCCGGCAATCAACGGCAACACGGCATGCAACAAACGCAGCGCGTGCCGTTCCACGGCCAGGGCCGACAACCCATCTGCAATCACAAACACCACATCGTACTCGCCGGGACTGAGCTGTGCCGCCGACTCTGCCAGCAGGCGCCGCCCCAGGTCGGGTCTCCTCAGGTAAGTCGGCCGATCGGGCGCCTGGCTCTCCAGCGCCAGCGCCGGCAACTCCGCCCGCCGCAACTCATCGATCAGCATGCGCACGTCCATGGCCGCATGCACTGCATCCCGCGCCCGGGCATGTGCCAACTGAAACTCCAGCAGGGGACGCGTCGCCAGGCTCACCCCGGTACTGGGCAGCGCGATCCGAGCGGGCGTGTAGCTGCGCAGCGCCTCCCGCGCACCCGCCGACATAGCCGGCGGCGTCAACTCGAACACGGGTTCAGCAATTCTCGCCTTACGCTCCCGGCGCATTCGCAACAACTCTCCCGCTGCACAACAGACTCCCAACCCGTAACAACCTGAAGTGCCCCATATCTACCGGCGTTTTCCAGTCGGGAGATGTGGGAATTCACAGAACCCCACCAGCAACTCTTCCC
>CAZZVD010000190.1:0-11093 GCA_964657465.1 uncultured Acetobacteraceae bacterium
GAAGCCCTTCAAACGTTCTCACTCCACTTACTAAAAACATTGGAAAGACGTCATATTCAACCCACGTACGCCGGAGTCGGCGAACATGGGGCACCCGTCCAGGGGTGGGGGCATTGTGGTTGTCTCCGGACAGTCGTGGTGAGAAATCCGGGCTAGTGACGTTGGCCGGCAGTGCCTGCGGCGTGAAGCAAACACCGGCGGGAAGCGGGCATACGCTTGTCGCTCAAACGTCACACTCGGCTGTGGGCCAATTCCACAAATTGGGGGGCTCGGAGCCCTCGTCCTTGAACACTCGCGAGACAGGAGTCCTCTGGGCCGGGAAGCTTTCCCGGCCACAGCACTGCTTCGACTTACTGCGGCGGCGCGGCCGGCGGCTTAGGCAGATCCCGCTGCTCTTGCGGTGTGAGCTGCGGCTGCTGCGGCAACACCGGTGTTTTCGGCATCTCTTCTGTCTTCTGCAGTTGTTGCTGCTGCCCCGGCACAGAGGCCTCAGGCGCAGCCTTGGCGGGTTCCAAACCAGGAATGACCGGCTCCTTGCCAACCTTCCCGGTCACTGCATCCGATAGCTGGATCCCATATTGGTCCAGCGTCTCAGCCAGCAATTGTTCCAACGAGGCGCGATCCTTTGCGTACGTCGCTTCCGTGGAGATCACGTTGTTCTCCGCAGTCGCCAAATTCCGCTGCTGCTGCAGCACGTTCGCCGTCGTCGAGGCACCCAGCCGCAATTTCTTCACTTCCGCCTGGTAGGACTGCGAGTTGTATTCCCGCGCTGCCAGGGCCGCTTGCACCGCGGCCCGGTCATTCGTCAGCGCGTACTGGCCGTTCTGCACCTGAATCCGTACCTGTATATATAACTGTTGCAAACGCATTTCCGCCTGCCGATATTCAAGCAGCGCACGTGCCTGCAAAGCCTGCGCTGTCCGATTGCGCAGCGGGATATTAATGTTTATACCCGCACCCTTATCCGGACCCGAACTCTGGAAAAGATTACTGAACACGGTCCCATACCCAACGGTTGGCACTTCGCAGGCTGTCGGGCCGAAGAAGGCGGCCGAGCAATAGGGACTTTTGCCGCCGCCCAACGCGGAGGCTCCGTAAAACCCATACAAATCCACTACGGGCAACAAGTTGTTCTTAAGGGCGCGTAACGTAATCTCGTCGTTCCGCAGGTTCAGGATGTTCTGCTCAATCTCCGGACGATTGGCGTATGCCTTTTGCACCAACTCTTCCACCGGTGTCCGTTCTTCCGGCATTTCGAGCAGCGAGACGCGGTCGGTCGGGATCACAGGCGCTGTCGCAAGACTCGGATCGTCGAGGTTGCGGCTAATCGCCTGCTTCATGATCAGTTGCTGATACTCAAGACTGGTTTGCGACGTGATCAGTGCCTGCGTATCCGTAGACACCTGGTTATCGGAGTTCAGCACATCAAGCGGGGCCAGCGTGCCGATCTGCAGCTGTTTTCGATTGTCAGACGCCAGGCGCGTGGACTGCTCCACCGCGCGCTGCTTGGCCTGAACATCTTCATAGTCGCTGACCAGTACCCAATAGATATTCTCGATCTGGTTGATCGTGTAGAGAATCTGCTGACGGAACCCTGAATCAGAAATGCGCCGATCGTTCTTCGCCTCCAGTATGAAGCGGCCATTGATTCCCGGACCAAACCCATACAGCAAATGCTGCGTGACGGTCGCACGAAAGGTCGACTGCAATTCCGGACTGTAAGCGTTGAAGATACTGTTGGTGGTAATTCGGCTGTTGTCAAAAGCAACCTGCAGTGCCGTGCCCGTCACAAATCCCTGGTTGTAATTGAAGTTGTAGGTGTCGGAATTCTGGTTTGAGGTCGGACCACCACTCCCAAACGGTGTCGGCTGCGGAGTCGTCGTGCGCTCCAGTTGCAATGTCCCGGTCAACACGGGATCAAGAACTTCCGGCAAGGGGCCGGTGCCGTTGGTGGAAAATACAATGCCGCCGGACCCGGAAGCAGCGCCCCCGACCGCAGTCGAGGTGCCGCCCGGGCCACCGCCCGAACTCAGAGACGACGTGCTGTTGCCCGTCCCACCCAATGTTCCCTCCACCAGGCCACTGCTCACACCCAGAAGCGTCGATCCCGCCCGGGCACGCAACAGATCCGTATCAGCAATGTCCAGGTTGTAGCGCTGAATCGCGATGTCGTAGTTGTTTTCCAGCCCCAGCACAATCGCATCAGCCAGACTTAGATAGATCTTGCCGTTGTGTACAAGGCCATCCAGCCGCTGAGAGTTCGCCGTGATCGGTGCTTCGACAGTAATCGGCTCCCAGGTCTTCAGATAATTAGGAAAGGCCGGGTTCTGTTTGCTGAAGTCACGAGCTCTTGGCCGCATAAAGAGCGGCTGGGTGAAGTTCGGCTGCGGAGCGGGCGGTAAACCCATAGCCGGCGGAGCGGATGGTCCCGCCGGTTTCCCTCCCGCGGGCGCCTGCTGGGCTGCCGCCGGAAGCGGCATGTACGCTGCCAGCAGCGACATCATTGCCAGGGTGGCCTGCACTTTTTGCAGAGATTGCTTGCCGTGCCGCCGGGTCCATGTGCGAAAAAGCGTAGGCAGGCTTGAGGAAATAAGACGGGATTCTGAAATTTTCATCGTAAGGTCAAAATCTCGGGGTCAGGCCTCAGGCCTTCGCCACTCTCTGTGAATAGTCCGGGAACTTGCTAGGCAGATGCGAGAAAGCCATCCGACGATACTAAATTTCGCTCGATCGCTGTTTCATAAGCATCCCTTACCCACGTTGTCGCTCCATTGCAATTACGCTTCTAGAGAGTGATTCGTTCCGTGGATTCGGAGCGCTCCGCCAGGTGATATGAATTAAGCCCGCTTGAGTTCTTGGGGGAGTATATCTCAGCACGGTATGGGACCGGACACGATACATGAACACTTCAATGTGGAAGTTGGTGCTTGCCTACGACGGGACAGACTTTCACGGGTGGCAAATTCAACCCGGCTACGTCACCGTGCAAGGCGAATTGCGCGCGGCGCTGGCTCGCGTAACTGGGGAAGAAGTCCTACCGCAGGGGTCAGGACGTACCGATGCGGGGGTGCATGCGCTGGCGCAGGTTGCGTCCTGTGCGCTGGCAGCGCCGATCCCACCGGATAATCTGGCGCGCGCGCTCAATCGCACGCTGCCGCCAGCCATCCGCGTGCTGAGTGCCTCCCGTGAGGCCGGTGATTTTCATGCAAGGCACAGTGCCGTCGCAAAAACTTACGAGTACAGGATTTTTCGCGGGCCCGTGTGCCCGCCCTGGCAGGCTCGCTATGTCTACTCATTGCCTGCGCCGTTGCATGTCGAGGCAATGCAGAAAGCAGCCGCGCTGGTATGCGGCGAGCACGACTTCTCTGCCTTCGCCGCCACAGACCCGGAACGCATGGCACGCCTGGCCGCGCAATCGGACGACGTGCCCCATGCACCCAGCTTCGATCGCCCCAGCCCTAATGTCACCAGCCCCGACGTCCCCAGCCCCGATGCACCCACAAACGTGCGGACGATTCTCAGCTCAGAGTGGATCGAGGACCGCCCCAACACCTTGCTGCTCTATCGCATTCGAGGCAACGGGTTTCTCCATCACATGGTGCGCAATCTCGTCGGCACTTTTCTCGAAGTGGGTAGGGGTAACAAGGACGATGCAGCCATAAACATGATTCTCCGCAGCCGCTCCCGCACCTTGGCTGGCTCCACCGCCCCGGGCCGCGGCCTCTTCCTGGTGAGTGTTGATTACCCGGCTCGTTAAACAGCGATTCAGCTTCTTTCTGCAAGCGTAAAGGCCAGGGGAACAGGGATGCTACTCTGAGTTCTGTGCCCAGTACGGTCGCCAATTCTGCCTTTGCGCGCATCAGCCATCTGGCTTCGTTGCCTCGCGTACATGCGGCTTTTCAGTGGTTCCACTTGCAGGAAAAGCGCATCATGCAGTGGCAGCAGGACCTGGTCTCGATTGCGGCGCCTCCTTTTGGCGAGGGTCCTCGCGCCCAGTGGTTGGCAGATCGATACCGTGAGCTCAAGCTCGAAGAGGTAGAGATCGACGCCGAAGGAAATGTGCTGGGCTGCTATCGCGGCAGCACGATCCTTCCCGACCGGCCGTGTGTGCTGTTATCTGCCCACATCGACACCGTGTTTCCTATCCACACCATCATTGCGCCAAAACTTGAGAAAGACCGCCTGGAGGCTCCGGGCGCATGCGATAACGGGGCCGGGGTAGTAGGCCTACTGGCGATCGCGGCCGCGCTTGAGAGTTGTGGTATTCCCCTGCCCTGTGACCTGCTGTTCGCCGGCAATGTTGGCGAAGAGGGCGAAGGCGATCTGCGTGGCATGCGCTACCTGTATGGTCCCTCGCCCTGGCGAAACAGGATCGGCGCCAGCGTGGTGCTGGATGGCGCCGGCTGCGAAGTGGTGGTGACCCAGGCCCTGGGCAGCAGGCGTTTCCTGGTGACGATCCAGGGGCCTGGCGGACACTCCTGGACGGACGCGGGCACGCCCAACCCCATCGTGGTGATGAGCCGCGCCATCGCGGCGATGAGCGAGGTGGTTCTGCCCACCTCTCCGCGCACGACCCTTAACATCGGCACCATCGAAGGCGGCAGCTCAGTGAACTCCATCCCCGAAGAGGCCACGGCTCGCTTTGATTTCCGCAGCCTGGAGGCCGATCAGCTGGTTCGCCTCGAAGTCTCGTTGCATCGCGTAGTAGAGGATGCAGTGCTCGCCGCCAACGCAGGGGGGCGTCCGGGCAAAGGGCACGTTCCCCTAACCTTTCGCATTGAGCGCATCGGTGACCGCCCGTCAGGCCGGCTGAATGATGAAGCTCCTTTGCTGAAAGCGCTGCATGCCGTAGACCGCCACCTGGGCATTCGGACAGAGCAGCGCGTGGCTTCCACCGACGCCAACATACCTCTCTCCCTTGGCATACCAGCCCTGAGCATCGGCGCCGGCGGGGACGGTGGCGGCATTCACACCTGCGGTGAATGGTACGACGCTACCGGACGCGAGCTGGCGCTCAAGCGCATTCTGCTGCTGCTGATGCTCACCCTCGATCAACTGGCGCACGCAGCCGCAAAATCATGAAGGGCGCTGGCTGGCTGTCTGCGTTCCTGCTGGCTGCCTGCTCGGGATGGGCGGCCAGGCCGGCGCCGATCGCCGCCATCTATTATCACGGCCATATCCTCACGGGCGTTGGTCTGGAAGAGGGTCAACCGCAATTCGTTTCGGCGATCGCGGTGGGTCCTCACGTGATCGTAGCCATCGGCGACGACGCAGCCATTCTCCAGCGAAAGCAACCGGGCACCAGGATGGTCGATTTGCACGGAGCGTTTGTCATGCCCGGCATCAACGATGCTCACGTCCACATCGCCAACGCTGGCCAAACCAAACTCTCGGTCGATCTGAATGGCTGCCGTTCGCGTGAGGAGTTGATTGCCCGGGTGCGCGCCGCGGCCCAGAAAGCCGCTCCCGGGCAATGGCTGCTGGGGGGCGGCTGGGATCACACCTTGTGGGCCGACAAAACGCTGCCAACCCGTCAGGATCTGGACATCGTCACTGGCGGACATCCAGCGCTCTTCAGCCGCGTGGACGGACACATCGATATCGCCAATTCAGCAGCCTTGGCCGCCGCCGGGATCACCAGGCAAACACCCAACCCCTTCGGCGGGCAGTTCGACCGCGACGCACAGGGCAATCTGACGGGGGTTGTGCGTGAAACCCCGGCGAGAACGCTGGTTGAAAGCCACATTCCTCCTCTTCCCCATGCTTTGCGAAAGCAGGCTTTGCTGTTGGCCCTCGAGGATGCGGCCGCCCACGGCGTGACATCCGTGCAGGATATGTCGGACTGGGACGACTTTCTGGTCTTCGAGGAACTGGAACGCGAACATCATTTGCCGGTGCGGGTTTCTGAGTGGTTGCGCTTCGATGACCCGGTTGCGACGTTGCGTCAGCATCGCGCTGCCCACCCAGCCGGCGATCGCATGCTGCGCACCGGTATGCTGAAGGGCTTCATGGATGGCTCCCTCGGCTCTCGCACCGCGGCCTTGCAGGCGCCCTATGCGGACGATCCGGGCAACAGCGGTCTGCCGCGCTATGACCAGCCGCGCCTTGACGCGATGACCAGGGAACGCACTGCGGCCGGATTTCAGATCGGATTCCACGCCATCGGCGATCGTGGCGTAGCCATGGCGCTCAATGCTTTTGCCGCCGCGGGCAGCACACCGGCGAAGCGCAATCGTATCGAACATTCCCAGGTCGTCCAACCCCAGGATCTCGAGCGGTATAAACCCCTGGGGGTGATCGCTTCCGTGCAGCCCAGTCACCTGCTCACCGACATGAACTGGGCGGGGGCGCGGCTCGGGCCCAGGAGGGCGAAGCTCGCGTATGCGTGGAAGGCATTTCTCGATGCCGGCGTCCCCCTGGCCTTCGGCACCGATTATCCGGTCGAGCCCATCACCCCTTTTCGCGGGATCTACTCCGGCGTGACCCGCAGCAACGAAGCGGGGACAGCCAGCTACTTTCCCGAAGACAAGTTGACCATTGGCGAGGTGCTGCTTGCCTACACCCAGGGCTCAGCCTTTGCCGAGTTTGCCGAAACCTACAAGGGCAAGCTGGCGCCAGGCTACGTCGCGGATTTCATCGTGCTGGACCAGGATCTGACCGCTGTTTCCGCGCCGGCTATCTTGAAGACTCACGTTTTGAGAACCGTGGTGGACGGGCAAACCGTTTTTTCGTCGCAGCAATGAAAACTCTGTTTGCTCACGGGCTCTTGCATGAGGACAAACGGATAAACAGTAGTTAATTCCCACAGCTCCCGGCAAAAACCGTGGTGAGATCTGTGGCGCCCGCATGTGCGGAAGGAAAAGTTTCTACTGTTATGTCGCGAACGTTGCGTGCTCATCTCGTCCTGTTTGGTGTGGTTGCGATCTGGGGTTCCACCTTCGTTCTGCTGAAGGCCGCACTGCGCGACATCTCTCCACTGCTCTTCAACCTGATCCGCATGGTGCTGGCTTTCCTGTGCCTGGCCGTCGTCTATCGCAAGGAGTGGACGCGCATTACCCGATCCGGGTGGAAGAGTGGCGCTGTCCTTGGCGTCTTGCTGGCCACTGCTTACCATTTCCAGACGGCAGGACTCGAACGCACCACGCCATCGAAGTCTGCCTTCATTACCGGATTGACCCTGGTGCTGGTGCCCCTGATGAGTGCCATCCCTGGGGTCAGCCCGCGTGGAACCAAAACCTTGACCTGGAACGTCTGGTTGGGCGTGCTCGTATCGTTCGCGGGCGTCGTGTTTTTGACGGCGCCGGCCCGGGCCGGGCATTCTCTGCTGCCCGATCTGAGCGGCATAGGCCTCGGCGACCTGCTTACCTTTGGCTGCGCCGTCGCGTTCACCGGTCACATCATCTATCAGGACCGGGTCTCTGAGAAAATCCACAGTTCACCCGACGCCGACCATTCTGTGCCCTTTGCCCAATTGGCGCTGTTGCAGATTGGTTTTTGCGCGTTGGCCATGGCCATCTCGACCCCGTTGCTCGAACGACCACACCTGGTGGTCACCCGCCTGGTCGTCGCGACACTGATCATCGAAGCGCTCTTCGCCACGGCCCTGGCATTTACTGTGCAAAGCTGGGTGCAGCAATTTGTCGCTCCCACCTATTTAGTACTCATCTACGCGATGGAGCCGGTTTTCGCCTGGCTCACGTCGGTTCTCATCCTGCATCAGGGACTGAGCCGGCGTTCAGGTTCCGGCGCATTGCTCATCCTGGCCGGGGTTGGGATCGCGGAGTTGATGGGACGCAGGATCGTCGAGTAACTACTGGCAGTGAATCCTCGTCTAAGAAATGTTGCTAAGGCACCAAGCGCAGCAACAGCTGCCCTCTTAAAGGACGGCTTTTCGCTATACTAGGGAGTGTGATCGTGTGGCTGCAAGGGATCATTATGTGCCGCCGATATGTGGTTGCCACATCCCGTTGACGTCGCCAGCCCTGCAAGTTTCCCAACCAACGAGGTTAGACCCAGATGAAACCGCTGCTCGAACGGCTTCGCGTTAGCCGTCTCGCTTCAACTTTTACGATCCTTGGCGCGCTCTCAGCCGGCATTTTAATTGGATCGGTGGCTGTCCACGGTGTGCGCGGTAACGAAACTCAGGTCGATAGTTCCGACGCAACGCCTTTGAAGATCCCCAATCCCGTCACTCTCTCGACGACGTTTACCCAGCTCGCCAAAGAAGTCGGTCCGGCGGTGGTCAACATCAATACCGAGACGCTTCCCCAGGAAGAGGGAAATAGTGGTCGTCCGCGCCGCCGCGTGAACCCGCATGGTGGTGCGCCCGTTGTTCCCCCAGGCGGTGGCGACGAGGATGACGATCAGGGGACGCCGCAAGGTGGCCAGGGCCAAGGCCAGGGCGGCCAGCCGGATCAGAATTTTCAGGATTTCTTTAATCGCTTCTTCGGTGGCCAGGGTGGGCAGGGTGGCGCTGGTCCCGAACAGGGCGATCAGGTGCGCGAATCCCTCGGCTCGGGCTTTATCGTCGATCCACGCGGATACATCATCACCAACAATCACGTGGTGGAAAAAGCCGACCGTATCTACGTCAAGCTGTCGACCGACCCGGAAGGTTACCAGGGCCGGGTAGGCAAAGTGATCGGCACGGATAAGGACACCGATCTCGCAGTCGTGAAGATCGAGTCCAAAGAGCCATTGCCCACGATCAAGATGGGCAATTCCGATGCCAGCCAGGTGGGTGATTGGGTAATCGCTATCGGCAGTCCCTTCGCCCTTACACAAACCGTCACTGCCGGAATCGTTTCCGCGCGCAACCGCACCATCGAGAAGGGCGCTGCCGGTCAGTTCCAGCATTTCATTCAGACCGATGCAGCGATCAACCCGGGCAACTCCGGTGGTCCCCTCGTCAACATGGCTGATCAGGTCATTGGCGTCAATACGGCGATCTTGACCCAGTCGGCGGGTTACGAGGGAATCGGTTTTGCCATGCCCTCGAACACGGTGATCGGCGTGTACAACGACCTGATCGGCCCCGAACACAAGGTGATCCGCGGTTCGATCGGCGTGCAGTTCCAGGGTGTCCTTTCACCAGCAGTGCAGCGTGTGTATGGCTTCAAGTCGGGCGTTCTGGTGAGCCTCGTCGTTCCCAAGGGGCCGGCGGATCAGGCTGGGATGAAGGGTGGCGACATTATCACCACCGTGGACGGCAAGCCTATCAAGGACGGCGATGCCCTGGTCACGGATATCGCCGCGCGCAAGCCGGGCACGACGGTTCACCTGGGGTATCTGCGGGATGGCAAGCCGGAGACGGCGACCCTGACGATTGCTGACCGGGCAAAATTGTACGCGGGTCAGCCGACGTCGCAGAACGGAAACAACGGACCGGAAAGCGCACCGAATGCCTCGGAAGGAAAGCTTGGTCTGACGGTTGAGGCGGTTCCAGGACCATTGGCCGCCAAGGGCGTCCACGGTGTACTGGTGACGCGGGTCAAGCCGGGTTCGTTCGCCGATGAAGCTGGCCTGCAAGCTGGGTTGGTGATCACGGAGATCAATCGGCAGGCGGTCACCAGCATCGACCAGTTCCAATCGGTTGTCTCGAACCTCAAGTCGGGCCAGGACGTTGGTTTCCGGGTGGTGGATTCCCGTAATCCGTCCTCCGGCGGAAATTACCTGGGTGGGACGCTTCCGTAGGTTGTATCCTTATATATAGGCGTCGAAGAGGCGGGCCTGTCGGGCCCGCCTCTGGCTCCCACTAAAGTAATCGCCGCTGCGGTCAGCAAGGTATTTCCGATGAGAAATCCTGGTAACCATTACCGCCAGCGGTAAAATCGCGCCACTCACCCTGTCGTTCGTTGCTTTCCTGCCGATCTACTTATATTGTGTCGAGAGGGAAAAATTCACCCCTCCGAGGTATGCATGTCCTCATTTCGCGCCAGCCAGGCTTTGCTGCTCATTTCTACCCTGGCGATTCTTCCAGCATTTGGCAGCCGCACCCACCGCGCCCCCACCTCGGGTCATTCCCGGGTGACTTCTTCCCGAAAGGGCAAGCGGAAAGAGGTGAGCCATCTACATGGCCAGAGAGCGATCGATTCCACACGGGCAACCGAAATTCAGAACGCCTTGATTCAGCAAAAATATCTGTCCGGCTCCGCTACCGGCCAGTGGGATGCGCAAACGCAGGTTGCGATGCGGCAATACCAGTCTGACCACGGGTGGCAGACCAAGCTCACTCCAGACAGCCGGGCGCTGATCAAGCTTGGCCTCGGACCAAACCACACCGAGGATACGGCCGTTCACCATCCCGCCCCTGTTACTGCTGTACCCACGGAAAACACCAACCAGGCACAATCGACCGAGCCCGTCGCCAACAGTCTGGCTTCCGTTCACTCGATCTCGCAGTAGCTTCTGATCTTGTTGACAAGAGGCCCGGCGCTTAGCCGGGCCTCTTGCTTTTGTGCGTTAGCTCGGTTCGGGGCGCCACGGACCAGGGTGCCCCATATCTCACGACGTTTTCCAGTCGGGAGATGTGGGAATTCACGGCTCTCCATCCCAAATCCTTCCCCATCCCATGGCTGTCCGCCGGCCACTCTCTGCTGGCAGAGGTCCTGCAACATCCCGCGCTCAAGGGGCGAGATTAGCGGAATCCCACATCTCGCGAAAAACCAGCGAGATGTGGGATTCCGTCATTCGTTACGGGATTGGACTTTCGATGCCGCTCGGCTTGGGCGCCTAAACCGGCACGATGATGCTCTATCAGTCGGACTTCGGGCTTTATCAAGTCTCGCATCGATTCCCTTCGCGGATCAACCTGGCTCGCTTGCCTCGCACTAAAACCTCTTCCGAGAATTGCCAACAGATCCCCTTCTTAACCGCTGGCAACTCGCATGCCGGCATCGGTAATGACGAAAGTCTTGTGCCCATCCTTCTTAACATTCAGCTCTCGTGCCCAAGCTTCTAACCCGCATATCTCACGGCACCCATGGTCGCGAGATTTCTCTCCAACGACTGACGGGTGCCCCACATCTCGCTCGTTTTTCGCGAGATGTGGGATTCCAAGGCTGTCCGCCGGCCACTCTCTACTGGGCAGAGGT
>CAZZVD010000191.1:0-11045 GCA_964657465.1 uncultured Acetobacteraceae bacterium
CTTCTGCGCGTACAACACCGGCGTGGGCTGGCGCAATATCATCGAGAAGATGCACATGACGTCGACCCTCACCAAGTGGTACGAGGAGCACGGCCGTCATGAAATCTTCGCCGGTGGCAAGAAGGTCGGCATGGCCGACGCGCAGCACACCCTGCTGCTCAACAACGATCACGTCATGGCTTCGGCCAACGACACGCTGGACAAGCTGGGTATCGCCAAGAACGCGCGCGAAGAGAAGCTGAAAGCACGCGACGCCAAGATCAAGGCCGATGCAGAGAATGCCAAGATGTCGCGGCTGTATCGTGAGCACGTTCTGGGCGAGAAGCCGAAAGAAGGGTTCATTCCCCTGGACACGCTGATCGCACCCGCACCCAAGGCAGCTCCGCAACCGGCTCCGGCAGCAAGCGAAGAGCCAGTGATGGGCGACTAACCACTCCGAAAACAAACGCACTACAGAAAGGCTGCCGCAATGGCAGCCTTTTCTGTGCTCCAATGGGGATCGATGCGCAAGATTTTTCTTACAACTCTGCTGACTGCGTCTCTCTCGATATCTGGTCTGAGTGGGTGCACCGTCTTTGGGGTGAAGAACCCCCCTACCCTCAAGAGCACCACCAGCGCGGAGCAATATGAGCGCCTCTTCTGGGCGGGCGTGAAGGCAAAGAAGTGGGCCCAGGTTCCCGGCTTCCTGGCCGCCAACCTCGCCTACAGCGCGGGCGGCAAAGTCATGGGGAAGGACCAGGTACTGCCCTACCTGCAAGGGCTGAACGTGACGGACTTCACCATCACGGGCCTGACCGTAAAGCCCAACGGTACCGACATGACCCTCATCTACACCCTGCAGCTTTCCACCGCCGGCGGCCCCCTGCAGACCGTGAACGCGATCAGCGTCTGGCAACAAGTAGCCGGCCGCTACATCCTGACCGTGCACACCGAACAACCCACAACATAAAGTTGAGTGGTAATGCCGGACTGCTCAACGGAATGGGTGCCCCACATCTCGCTCGCTTTTCGCGAGATGTGGGATTCACTGCTCCCGATCAGAAGTCTCTGCCCCTCGTCCCCGTCTACCACGGGACTGTTATCACGAAGGCACGTCGCGCGTCGCATCCGCTTCACCCTCTGTTAACCTCGAACCAATGATCGCGACCGGGCCCGAAGCAATCTCCAATTTCCAGCGAGAACTTCTGCAGTGGTATGACAGCAATGCGCGCGACCTTCCATGGCGGCAGAACGCCGATCCCTACCGAGTCTGGATTTCCGAGATCATGCTGCAGCAGACCCGTGTCGCCGCGGTCCTCGGCTACTACGCGCGTTTCCTCACCCTGTTCCCAACCGTCCAGGCGCTGGCGCAAGCAAAGGAACCGGACGTACTCGCCGCCTGGAGCGGCCTCGGATACTATCGCCGTGCCAAGATGATGCACCGGGCCGCACAGACCATCGTCCGCGAGCACGGGGGCGTCTTTCCTCGAACCGCTGCGGAACTCCGCACCCTGCCAGGCATCGGAGAATACACCTCCTCCGCCATTGCCAGCATCGCTTTCGGCGAGTCCGTCGCGGTCGTCGATGGCAACGTGGAGCGAGTCCTCCTGCGCATCTACCCTGAGACCAGCGCACCCGAGGCGCCGGCTCTGCAGGTTAAATGTATCCGTGATCGTGCCGGATCCCTGCTGGACCAGAAGCGTCCAGGAGATTTCAACCAATCGATGATGGAACTGGGCGCCACCATCTGTTTGCCGCAACGGCCGTTATGCCTTCACTGTCCCGTCCAGGCGTTCTGCGCTACCCGTGGTGAGCATCAGGCGCCGGCTCCCAAAAAGATGCGCAACCAGCAGGTGGCCTATGCCCTCCTGCGTCGCACCCGTGCCGGCGACACCCTCATCCTGCTGGAGCGCCGTCCCCTCTCCGCCTCCCTCATGCCCGGCATGTGGGAACTGCCGGAAGTTGAATTGCAGGCGAATGACCACGAGCAGGCAGAAATCACCCTGCGCCACGCCATCACGGTTACCAATTACCGCGTGCATGTGCTGCCCTTCTCCGAAGCAGAAGCCGGGGAACGCTGCGCTCCACGGGGCTATCCGCGCAAATGGGTAAAGAGCGCCGACCTAAGCCAGCTGCCCCTGACCGGCCTGGCCCGAAAAGTTCTACGGCGGTTGCAAATTATGCCGGCCGTCACTGCCTGAGGTGAAATGAAGTCTTTCCTGCTTCCCCTGCTGCTTGGCGCCACCCTGCACGCCCAGACAAACGCCATGCCCGCAGTGCCCACGATCCCGGGCGTTCCCGCTCCAGCCCACGAAGCCGCAACCGGCATCGACCCGGAGAAAATACGAGCCCACGTTCGCTTCCTGGCGAGCGATCTGTTGGAAGGGCGGGGGCCCGGCACCCGCGGAGCTGAGCTGGCTGCTGAATACATCGCCACCCAATTCGCTCTGGCAGGCGCACAACCCGCGGGCGACAACGGCACCTGGTTCCAAACCGTCCCATTGCTGGCCGTCCACACTGATATCGACCAAACCAGCTTCACCCTCGTTCCCGCCAACGGTCCTGCCATCCCGCTGAAGTACGGCCAGGACTACGTGGCCAAAGATCAAACCGGCCAGCCTGCCGATACGCTCAACGCCCCCATTGTTTTTGTTGGCTATGGCATCGAAGCGCCCGAGTACCAGTGGAATGATTTCGCGGGCGTCGACGTCAAAGGGAAAATCCTGCTGGTCATCGTCAACGAACCGCCCTCGACTGACCAGAATTTCTTTCAGGGAAAAGCGCTCACCTATTACGGGCGCTGGACCTACAAGTACGAAGAAGCCGCGCGCAAGGGCGCCGTGGGCGTGCTCATTATTCATCGCAAAGATCTGGCAAGCTACGACTGGGACGTGGTGCGCAACTCGCAATCGACCGAGAAGTCGTACTTGCAGAACGATCCGCTTTCCACCCTGCAGGCAGCGAGTTGGATCCAGCTCGATGTAGCCCGGAAGCTATTTGCAGCCGCGGGCATGAATGTCGACCAGGCCATCGAAGCGGCCGGCAGGCGCGGCTTTAAGCCAGTCGAGCTCCCAGTGGCTCTGCATGCGCATATCACCAGCCAGGTCAGGAAGTACGAATCAGCAAACGTAATCGCTGTCGTCCGCGGAGTCCAGACCAACCCCGGTGGCAACGTCCTCTACACCGCCCACTACGATCACCTCGGTATCGATCCATCGCTTCCCGGAGACAAAATTTACAACGGCGCAGGCGATAACGCGACCGGCTGCGGCGTGCTCCTCGAAATGGCGCGAGCCTATGCTGCGGCAAAAACGGCGCCGCCCAAGAGCGTCTACTTCGCCGCCGTCACCGCGGAAGAACAAGGCCTGCTGGGCTCCGAGTACCTGGGTCTGCATCCGCCCGAACCCATACGCGACATCGCCCTCGACCTGAACTTCGACGAGCTGCTGCCCATCGGCCTGCCCCTCTCGGTGCGCGCAGCCGGTTCCGAGCGCACCAGCTTTTACCCGGTGGTTCAGAAGACCGCGGCCGCCTTTCATCTGCAGATCCAGCCCGACGAGGCTCCCATGGCCGGACACTACTATCGCTCTGACCACTTCAGCCTCGCGCGCGTGGGCGTCCCGGCGTTCTCGGTTGACGAAGGCTCTCTCTTTGCCGGCCACTTGCCGGAATGGGGAAAGCAGCAGCTGGACGATTTCGACGCCCACCGCTACCATCAACCCGCGGATGAATATCGCGCCGAGATGGACTTTCGCAGCGATGCCAGGTTGGCGCAGTTCGGGTTCTTACTAGGGTGGCAGGCCCTAATCGGCCCCTATCACCTGGAAGCCAGGCGACGAATTCGCAGCCGCCCGCGCAAAAAGCATGGGGAGCGCACGGCCGGCCCCGTAGAGGGGAAACGTGGTGAAGAAACGAAATCCAGTCCTGTTGCTTCTGGCGGTGCTCGCCACAGCCATTCCTTTACCGGCGCAAACGGGAACAGTGGATCCGGTGCTGCATCGCAGAAGCTACAACCAGGCAGACGATGAAGTCGATATCGGCACCCGGTCCAGCGGCCGCACGCTCCTCCCCCTCGATGCCTCTGGAGAATACGCGTTGGGCGCCGGTGGCAAGATCGATGTAGAACTGCAGCCTGACCGCTTGAGCGGCTTCATCACGCGACTAGGTGACCGCGAAAGCGATCAGGGCACGCCGCTTACTTTCTTTTTTGCCACCAGCCACCTGGCTGGCCAGCGCATGAGCTTTACCACCCGGCAAATCCACGGGGTCTGGTTCTCTTTCGAAGGCACCATCGTGCGCGGCAGCGCCGCCAGCCGGGGAGAGCCGGGCTACTACCTGCTGCAAGGCAGCCTGATCATGCACGATGCCGCCAGCCAAACCCAGCAAGTCCGCATGGTGCAGTTGCCCATGGCGCGCTGATAACCGTCGATTCGCAATCCATCCATACAATGGACTGGACGGCCCTTGCTCCCCAGGAGCGGCCGGCTTGAATTTCCCAATCTGTATTTAAGAGGAGTTTTTTGATGGATCGTACAGCAAACGCAGTGTGGCACGGTGGCCTGAAAGACGGCAAAGGAACAATTTCAACCCAGAGCGGCGTTCTGAAGGAGAGCCAGTACTCGTTCGGCACCCGATTTGCCGATGGCATCGGCACCAACCCCGAGGAACTGATCGCTGCCGCGCACGCCGGCTGCTTCAGCATGGCGCTGAGCGGTCAACTCACCACGGCGAACCTTCCGCCGGAATCAATCGAGACCAAAGCCAGTGTCACTTTCGAAAAGACCGACGCCGGCTTCACCATCACCAAAATCCTGTTGACCACCACGGCCAAGGTTCCGGGAGCAGATAAAGCCGCTTTCGATAAGGCTGCCCAAGCCGCCAAGACCGGCTGCCCCATTTCCCGCCTGTTCCAGAACAACACCGAAATTACCCTGGACGCCAAGCTGGTCTAAACTCCATCCCTGAAACAACCGCCGGTGCCCCACATCTCGCTCGTGTTTCGCGAGATGTGGGATACCACCAGGGTCAGCTCCAAAGAACTCCCCCTTGGAAAACCGAAGGAAATTAACCGGGAAATTCCCAACAGAGTGGACCTATCTGCAGGGAGACGCGTTCTCAGGAACTAGCCCAGGGCTAGATCTCTCTTCCTAACGAATGACGGGTGCCCCACATCTCGCTGGTTTTTCGCGAGATGTGGGATTCCAAGGCTGTCAACCGGCCACTCTTCACCGGCGACAGTTCTCAATGGCGGTCATATACACCCTCCACACTCAGGGGCTGAGGTTTGTGGAATCCCACATCTCGCGAAAAACGAGCGAGATGTGGGGCACCCGTCATCTTTTACGAAACTGGCTGGGAGAAATGCGGCGCAATTCATGTTCGTTCATTGACTAACTAGCGCGGAGCTAACCCGCAAAACATGTCGTCGCACACCAAAGATTAACCTGACGCGCAAGGCCAAAAGCCAAAACACAGCACCAGGCTCACGGCTCCCTTCAACTTGTCCCATCAATCAGTACTGGCGAGAAATCCGGGCTAGCTATTGGCGACGATATAGTCGCGCAGATTGCGATTGATGCCCGCCGCCTGCAGCACCCCGCTATCGAGGAGCTGGATCCATTGTTTCGCGCCCTCATCGTGGGACATAGCACTCAGCAGATAGTTCGCCTGCACGATGATCTCGAGAGCATTGCTCAGATCGTGCGAAAGACGGCGGATTTCTTTAGCCTGCTCCGCGGGGATAGAAGCTTCATTTAAGGTCATAGCGCCGTTTGTCCTTTTTGGTCATCTGGCGGTGATTACCACATTCCCACAATTTGAGAAGGCCGCCCGCTGACGTTATTGTAAAGGGATGAATCCCTATGCACGTCAGCTAGGCAGTCGTGATCCGTTAAAGGTAGTGGCGACCACCGCCAGGCACCTTGAGCAGCTCTCCGCGGCGATCGGTCCTCTGCGCATAGAGGAAGCGTCGGCCCCGGGAAAATGGAGCCCACGCGAAACCCTGTGTCACCTGGCGGACTGCGAGCTGGTGTTCAGCTACCGCATCCGGCAGGCGCTGGCAGAAGATCACCATGTGATTCAGCCTTTTGATCAGGAGCGCTTTGCCCAGAACTATGAAGGTTACGATGCCCAGGCTGCCATCATGACCTTTTCCTGTGTGCGGCAGTGGAATCTGATGCTTCTGCGTTCTGTGCTGCCTGGTGTACTCAACAAGCCGATCACGCATCCGGAACTGGGCGAGATGAACTTCGCCGAGCTGATCGAAACCATCGCCGGCCACGATCTGAACCACCTCGCCCAATTGGAGGCCCTTGCGGTCAAGGTGCCGGCAAGCCGCTAAGCAAACCTGCCCGGGTTTGACATCGCGCCCCGCTTTTGTAAACTAGGACTTGCTGCCTGATCCAGCCCTGGTGCTGGAAGCAAGTGCCGGAGTGGCGGAATTGGCAGACGCGCATGGTTCAGGTCCATGTACTCGCAAGGGTGTGGGGGTTCGAGTCCCTTCTTCGGCACCAAAACTAAAGCCTTAAACCATCCGAAGCCCGAACCCGGGCTATTGAAATCGAGACCCTAGGGAACCCGACTGAAGTGCTTTACTGTAGGGCCGCCAAAAGGTAAGGGATTCAGATAGTAGGGAATCCAGACTTTAGCCTCCAAAATGTAAGCTCCTCAACAGGAAATCCGGTCCCCGGGATTCCTGTTGAAGGTGGAGGCCCTGGCGAACTATCAGCAATCATCACGTTCGACCCCACGCCCAAGCTTAGGCAAGCACGAGCCCTACCCCGCCGCCGTTTTCTCCAGCGCAGCGAAAAACCGATCCCGCCATTCATGAATATCCGCCTTCTGGATCTGGCGCCGCATGCGCAGCATGCGCCGCCGCCGCTCCACCGGTTTCATCTCGAAGGCTTGGCGCAACGCAGCCGCAACACCCTCTTCGTCATAAGGATTCACCAGCAGCGCGCCCACCTTAAGCTCTGGCGACGCGCCCGCGAACTCGCTCAACACCAGCACCCCATTCGCGTCTGTTTTCGCCGCGCAATACTCCTTCGCCACCAGGTTCATGCCGTCCTTCAGCGAGGTGATCAGGGCCACATCGGCCGTGCGATAAATAGCCACCAACTCGTCGCGGGACACTGACCGGTAGATGTAGTTGATCGGCACCCAACCCGGCACACTGAACTCGCCGTTCACATGCGTCACCAGCCGCTCAATCTCGCGCTTCAGCTGGTCATAGCGAGGAATCCCCTCCCGGCTTGGCACCACGATCTGAATCAGCTCCACCTTGCGGTGGAACGCCGGGTACTTACGCAGAAAATACCCAAACGCTTTCAGCCGTTCAGGAATGCCCTTCGTGTAATCCAGCCGGTCGACGCCCACCGTCATTTGGATGTCGTGCGTGTTCGCCTTGATCTGCTGCACGCGCTCCAGCACCGCGGGCGAGGCAGAATGTTCAGCGAAGTTACGGAAATCAATGCTGATCGGGAAGGCCTCGATATGCGTGTGCACCTGCTCGCTAACCACCACCTGGGTCTCCCGATGCCGGGAGATCTTTGCAGCAGGCACGAAGCTGCGCAGGCAAGCGATCAGGTTGCGTCGATCGCCCTCAGTCTGCACACCGATCAGATCATGCGCCAACAGGTCTTCCAGGATTTGCTGCCGCCACGGCAGCTTCGCGTAAATATCTGGCGAAGGGAAAGGGATGTGAAGAAAAAACGCCAGCTTCGCCTTGGGGCGCCGATCGCGCAGCGACTTACCCACCTGCATCAGCTGGTAGTCGTGAATCCAGATGAGGTCATTCGGCTCCGACGCTTGCTCCACCGCATCGGCGAACTTGCGATTGACTCGCTGATAAAACTCCCAGTAGCTGGGATCGAAGTTGCAGCGCGACTGCAGGTCATGAAATAGGGGCCAGATAATCTCGTTCGAAAACCCCTCGTAGAAGTTGCTCTGCTCTTCTTCGGTCAAGAACAACGGCGCATACCGGTAGGCGCTATCCCCACTGGCCTGTTCCAAAATCTTACGGATCTCGGGCGTGTCTTCGGTGCCGCCGGAGCCGACCCAAATACCGCCATGCTTCTTCAGCAGGGGTTCCAGCGCGCTCACCAGGCCGCCGCTGCTCGGGTGCCCTTGCAACGCGCCATTCTCATTGGTGATGGTGATCGGGATCCGATTGGACACCAAGACCAGTTTTGCGATGTTCACCGAGGCGCCTCCACGGCAACCGCCGCCGTCCCAGGCTGATCGACAGACGCGCTAATCCAGCAATCCAGGAAGGCGAGCAGTTCTTCCGGAGGAGACAGCCAGTACCGCGCACACGATCGGCGGACTTCTTCTCGCACCAGAACCGAGACGCCGCGATTTCCCAACGCCGCAAATGCGTCTTCATCCGTCGTATCGTCGCCCAGATAGGCGGTTGGCAACCCGGTTGGCTCCTTGCTAAGAATCTCGCGCAGCGCCGTACCTTTGGTGCGATCGTTCGAGCGCAACTCCATGCCGCCATCGAAGGCAAGCAGGTGGATCCTGCCGGGCTCGGCCAGACCATCGAAAATCGACTGAATCCTCGCGGCGATCTCTTTCTGCACCACCGGCTCGCAACGCCGCCAGTGCACGGCAACCGACGTGAGTTTTACCTCCAGAGTCTCCGGGAAGCCGAGTTCAGTCAGCTCACGGATCACCCGTTGCAGTGTGGCCCGTTGCACAGAATCAAGTGCAAATAGCTTGTAGGACCCATCCGCCTTCAACTGCTCACGGCCGTGGCTGCCCCAAATGTCGGCTTTGATAGCCGGGTGCAACAAGCTGCGTAGTTCCTTGGCCGAACGCCCTGTCACCAGCACCAGGTGGACCTCGGCCATACTCGAGAGGGTAATCAGCCGCTCCTCGATCCCGGGGTATACGGTCGCCTTCAGGCGATCCTCATGGAAAGGCGCCAGCGTGCCGTCATAGTCGAGCATGAGCAGTGAGTGATGCGCTGCGCGGATCCGCTGCCAAAAAGCCTCTGTCTCTGCTGCGTGGGTCCACGATGGTGGGAAATGATCCATAGCCTATAGTCTAAGCTGCGGTGCACAGAAAGGCAGTACGTTCGCGGCCCTCCACCGCAAACAAAGGCCTGGTGGCCGAATCAAGCCGCATTTGGCTTGATTGGGGGACATCTACTCCCGCCGCGAACCGTCTTCCCTGTGTTTAGCCCTTCAGCCCGCGAACAACCGCCAGAACCTCCTCCGCATGGCCTTCCGGCTTTACCTTAGGGAATACTTTCAACAACTTGCCATCCGGGCCGATCAGGAATGTGATGCGCTCAATACCCATTACTTTCTTGCCATACATGTTCTTTTCCTTAAGCACATCAAACTGTTTGCAAACTACTTCGTCTACATCTGCAAGGAGTGTGTAGGGCAAGTTGTACTTTTCTTTGAATTTTTTCTGCGCCTTGGGTGTATCACGGGAGATCCCCAGAACAACCGCCCCGGCCTGCTGTATCTTCTGGAAGACATCGCGAAAACCGCACGCTTCGATGGTGCAGCCTGGCGTGTCAGCGCGGGGGTAGAAGAAGAGCACGACCGGCGTGCCGGCGTAATCCTTCAAATGGACCGTTTTGTCTTCTTCGGTCTGCAGCGTAAAGTCAGCAACCTGGTCGTTCACTTCCATGAAAAAATCCTTCCAGCTAACGAGATGCAACGTCTTCCACGAGAGTATTCCATGATGGGCGAGTGCAGGAGCCGCCTTGCGGCAGTATGCCTGGTGTTGATTCTGCCTGCCTGGGCACAATACCCGGGACAGGTGAAAAGCGCCAAAAAGCCCGTCGCCTCCATACGCGCCATTGGCGTGCTTGAATGGACCGGCGATGCGGGTAAACCGAAGGCAAGTCGCATCATCCCCATAGCGGTCTTCGACGGGGAGATCTATCAACCCGGCGGCCTGTACCTTGCCCGGCCTGAGCCGCTGGCCGTGCAGCCAGGCACAGAATACGTCCTGCAGGATGCGGGCAACACGCGCGGCTTATTTGACGTAAACAGCGCCCAGGACGTGAACGGCTACTGGTTCGGCTATGGCGCCTGGAAGCCCATGCTCACGGCCCCGAAACGCGTAAAGGCAAAGCAGGGCACACGCATCCCGCAGGTGGTGGGCGAGGGCGGAAGCGACCGTCCGCACTTCAAGAACCGCAATGCGGAGAGTGGGCAGGACAGTGGCTCCGGCTCGGCTTCCCCATCGTCTTCCTCCTCGTCTTCCCCGCCATCTTCCCCTTCGACCCATGAAGCCTCGCGCGACCCGGACCGGCCCACCCTGCGCAAGCGTTCCGATGCACCCGCAGCGGAAAGCACCAGCAGTGCAGAGCCCCCAGCCCCCGAAACGGCCATCGCCGGAGGAGACCCGGACCGCCCGCACATCGCGCACGGTCAGCAGAGCCCCACAGGAGATACCCAGGTTGCTCAACTCACCGGTGTGCCCTCGGAGCTGCAGCAGATGATCGCGGTCTCTGACCCAGTGGATCGCGAGACGCATCCCTTTACCTATCTATGGAATGACCCGGCGGATGCGGCTAACATGCAAACCCTCATGGAGGGGGAAGCCGTGAAAGCGCTGGCCGCTGCCCAGCCCCAGCCCACCGTCAGGATCGGAGCCAGGCCGCATACCCCGGCCACTCCGGCGCAGCGCAAGCGAGCCACCGCCAAGCCTTCCGCCAGCCCCCGGCCGGTCTTCACCAATGTGCGCTTCAAAGCCTACGAGCTTACCTACAGCGGAGGCGCCACGCTGGTATATTCCGCAGAAACAACCGACGCCGCCGGCAAAACTCGCTACGTCACCCTCATCGCCCAGCCTGATTTCAACGGAGTGCCAAAAGTCATCCTCAAGTCAGTGACCGATCAGGACCACCTGGATCAGACGCCAAGGATGCGCCTGGTGGACGCCGTGGATGCAAAAGCAACCAACCGCGGCGACCTCATTTTCGAACTCCGCACCCAGCACGACCGTGAGTTCGTGATCTACCGCATCTCTGGCGGCATCGCCGAGCAGGTCTTCAGCACCGGCCCGCTCTCCAGTTCGCAAAACTCCTAGCTAAACGTGCATTT
>CAZZVD010000192.1:0-11036 GCA_964657465.1 uncultured Acetobacteraceae bacterium
GGTCTGTGGTGGAGCGTGGTGGATTTCCATCCGCAGAAGAATGCTGTGTCGGCTCCTCAACGAACCGGGGTGCCCCATATCTCACGACGTTTTCCAGTCGGGAGATGTGGGAATTCACAGGACCCAATCAGTAACTCTCACCGCGACACAAACCCTCAAGGCGCAACCACCCTACCTCGCCTGCATAGCCGCCTCAACTTCTTCCGTGGTATGCGGAAGCTTTTCCGCTAGGTTAACCAGCTTGCCCTGCGCATCCACGTAAAACGTGTCTTCAATGCGCACACCAAGCTTCTCCTCCGGAATATAAATACCCGGCTCGATCGTAAAGACCGCACCCACCTCAAACGGCTTGTCGTAGTCGAAAGGATCGTGCACATCGATCCCCACCGAATGACCCAACCCATGCAGGAAGTACCTGCCCAGCGGCGCACCGTGCAAGTCCTTCCCATGGGTGTTGATATAGTCGAACGCGATCTTATCGAGCAGATCAGCCTCCGCATCGGCGCCCCGCTTCTCCACCCCACCCATCTTCGACTTGCCGGCAACAAACGCGTCGCGTGCCGCTCTCTGCGCACCCAGTACGATGTCATAAATCTCTTTTTGTCGCGCCGTGAAGTGCCCACCCACCGGCATAGTCCTGGTCAGGTCACTGGCATACATGGAGTACTCGCCAGCCGCATCAATCACCACCACGTCCTGCTTTTCCATGGTTCGTCCGTTGTCCGCGTAATGCAGCGTAGTGGAGTTGATCCCCGACCCAACGATGGCAGGGTAACTCACCCGCTCGCACCCCTGTTCCAACATCGTAGCCACTTCAATCCCAGCCACCGTCCGTTCCCGTACCCCAGGCTTGATGGCCCGCATGCCCGCCAGTTGCGACGCGATCGAAGCATCGGTCGCTTTCTGGATCAGCGCAATCTCCGCCGGGCTCTTCACCATGCGCAGCGTCTCGGTCAGCGATCGAACGTCGTGCGTGGGCGGCGGATCATCTGTACCCAACACGGTGCCAGTAAACAGCAGGGCAGCCGTGGCCACACGCATGTCCTGCTGTGTCCAGACCTCTTTCGCCCGCCGGATGTCTTCCCCCAGAAAGCTGGCATAAACCGCTGGCAACTGTGCCAGTGGCATCACCTCGTCGACACCCAGCGCCCTGGCCGCCCCGGGCGTTGCCGCGTCCATTTTGACGCCGGTATATTTTTCCCGGATCGGATTACGGTTCGGCAGGAACAGAATTTCCTTGTAGGTATGCGCCGGAACAGCGGTACCCAGCCGTGTGGTGGTGGCTGGTCCTTCGCCGATAATGAGCAGCGCACCGCCGGGCTCAGCAACCCCGGTCAGGTAGTAGTAATCCTCGTCCTGCCGGTAATCCTGGTACTCCAACAGGGGTTCATGGGTGGCCACCAGGACGGCGGACCCACCATGCAGCGCGGCTCCCAGTTTCACACGACGTTGGCGATACTCCGCCAGTGGCACGGAGTCGAGCGCGTAGGCCAATTGGCATGAGGCCAGAAGGATAAGCAGGGCTGTCTTGTAACGCATTCAGTAATCTCCATGGAAACGCACCGGGCAAAACACAGACTCTACTGAGCGCCGGATTCGCGCCAGGCTTGCTCGCCGCGATGCAACAACGCAAGCCTGTCTTCGGGAAGAACCCAGCGCTGGCTTACCAGCGCATCGAGCGCTCGCTGGTATTGCGCCAGATAATCCGCACGATTCGCATACCGCTCGGCCACCGACTTGCGTGGATCCCCCGCCCGTTGCCGCTCAGCCACCGTCCGGGGAAATGGGATATACGACGCCTCAAAAGCGACCCGCTGTGTCGGCGCACCGATAGACGGGTCACGCAAATTCCATCCCGTGTACGTAGCCAGGGGCACAGCAATCTCCGGCAAGCGGACCCCATCCCGCTCGTTGCCATCCGCATCTACCTGCGGCACCAGCAAAGGAAAAGCCGCTCCCACCTTAGGCGGCTGCAGACTCAGTATCCCCTGCTGCCAGTGCGGACCAAAGTCCAGCCGGTAAGCCTGGTTCGCCTCATGCGGCTTCTGCAAACCGGGGATGGCCGGCAACGCATACTTACTCAAAGGGACGAGGTTGCCATCTGCAATCTTTGGATAATTACTGGCCGGAGGCAGCGTGTTGCTGCGCACCCATGCGTCCATGTTGGCGATCATGGCGCGCCAGAAGTACTTGATCTCCAGCGGTGACTGTGGCTGCTGGCCGAACAAATCGCCACTGCCCTTCTGCGCCGGGAAGGGTCCGGTAAAGTGCTGCAAGCCAGTGAAGTGGTAAATGCGCACGTTATCGGCAATGGGTACGTCGCGCTGACCGTCGGGGCTGGTGTGGATCAGCGCGGCGGCGCGGCCCCAGTACTCATACGAAGTGTTGGAGAAGAAGATTCGCGGCGCAACGCGCTCCGCCACCGCCCGATCCAGCAAGCCACCCGTAGCGGCCGTGAGCGGGTCCTTCTCAGGTTCATCGGTAAAAGGAAAAACATCGGTCGGAAAGAAAATAGACGAAGTTGGCTGCGCATCCCGCGAAGGTTGGGCGAAGCGGTAATTGAAGCTGCCGCGTCCCGCCCCGGCAACGTGAGCCAGCACCCCATCGAGGGCGATCCGTCCCTGTTCATCCGCGTTGAACCCTTCATAAAGAAAGTCCCGCAGGAAACGCCCATTCTGCGAAATGCCTTCTCCGTATACCCGTTGTGCCGGGGTGATGGCCGCGGGATCGTGCTTGCTGTAAGAGGCGAAGTCGCGGATCGCGGCGAAACCACCACCGGCCACCACCGGGTCTGCCACCACGTAAACGTACTCGTAGATCTTTCCCTGCTTGAATCCATCCTTCAGGTAAATAAAGCGGTCGGAAGGCACAATTTTTCCATCGACCCTATTAGCGAACTGCCAGGATGCCCGCGGCACCAGCTTGCGTGGCGCATCGCGCGCTTCCCTCACCGTCAGCACATTACGCGGATCCTCGGGTGCGGCCACTGGATACTCAAGCCCACCCAGGTTGCCATCCATCAGGTGGCCCAGCGGAATCTGATCCGCCGGCCGCGCCAGCATGAAGTCGCCGCGTAACAAGCCAGTAATCGTCTTACCCCGGTCTTTCGCCACCGGAGCATAAAACTTCAAAGCATCCGGATCCGGTGCATCCCACTGCCACCCGAGGCTCACGATGGTGAAGCCATTGCGCAGCAACCACCCATCGCCTGCATCCTTCAGATCCCACGTGCCCCCATCCACCAGGCCAATAATCCGCGAGTTACCGCGGTTCGGCACCTCCAACAACAGCGAGCCGTTGCCCTTATACGTGTCCCTGGGGCGCACCGCGATAAAGTCGGAAGAGAACTGGACCTCGCCATCCTGCAGATTGACGGCGTTTGGCAAATCGACAATGCGCTGGTTATGCGGGTTGGCCACCGGAAGCGAAAAGTAGACGCGACCGCTGATGCGCTCATAAGCGCCCGCGGCGCCAAAGGCCTGGCCATTCTGGATGTCGCTACGAGAAGAGACCGTGACGCGGGTGACACGCGCATGAAGTGGAAACAGGCTGAGGAACAGACCCCCCAACATAAAACCCAGTTTCACCCGTGAGCGCATGGGCGCAAGAATAGCATGGCCGGGCGGCTGCCCATGGCGCGAGCAGCGGTGCTGTTCCCTATGCCGCCGATGGAGCGCGCGGGCGGAAACTGCACTCCATAGTCTGAACACCGATAGTGCATAATGATCATTCCCAGGTAGGAAAGCGCACCAGAACAAGGAGGCACATGGCGTCTTCGATGGATGCATCGGCGTACAACCCGACCGGCGATGCACCCTCATTTGTGCAGCAGGCGCCCGCCAGCCCGGAGAACGCGGCACGCTTCCCCGATTTGCATCCTCCGCTTGACCGGCAGTCCGCCATCCCGGAGGCGAACCGCTGTCTGTTTTGTTTCGACGCGCCCTGCGCAAGCGCCTGCCCTACCCACATCGACGTGCCCCGCTTTATCAAGAAAATCGCCACTGGCAATTTTGCCGGCTCGGCGCGCACCATCCTCGATGCCAACATATTAGGAGCAAGCTGTGCCCGTGCCTGCCCGGTGGAGGTGCTGTGCGAAGGCGCCTGCGTTCTGCACCGGTACAACCATCAGCCCATTCAGATCGGCCGGCTGCAACGCTTCGCGATGGAGTCCCTGCAGGCCAGCGGCGCCCCACTTCCCTTCACCCCGGCCGCGGACACCGGGCACTCCGTTGCGCTCATCGGCGCCGGGCCTGCTTCACTCGCCTGCGCCGCCGAACTGCGCCGGCGTGGCATCCGCGCACACCTTTTCGACGCGCGAGCTTTGCCCGGGGGCCTGGGTACCTATGGAGTCGCCGAATACAAACTACCGCTGGTCGAAAGCCTGCGAGAAATAGAGATGCTCGCGCAGCTCGGGGTGGATTTCCACTTCAACACCAGGGTCGACAGCGCGATGCTGGCCAGCCTCGAACGGGAGCATGATGCGATCTTTCTCGGCATCGGTCTGGGCGCGATTCACCAGCTTGGGATTGCCGGAGAAGAGCTATCCGGCGTTACCAACGCCCTTGATCTCATTGCCGGTTACAAATCCGGCGCCCTGACCCAGTCGCCGCCCCATGTCGTGGTGATCGGCGCAGGTAATACCGCCATCGATGCAGCGATAGCCGCAGTGCGGCTGGGCGCCACCGACGTCCACATCGCCTATCGCCGCGGCGAAGAACAGATGTCTGCCTTCAGCTTCGAGTACGAGCACGCCAGGCTTGAAGGGGTAAAGTTCCTGTGGCACGTGCAGCCCACCCGCATCCTCGGGAACCTGGGCGGCAAAGCTGAGCAATTGGGACTGATCCGGCTCGCGCCCGAAGAGGACGGTGCGCTCGTGCCGCAGCCGGATACGGAGTTCTCCCTGCCGGCCGATATGATCGTCCTGGCCATAGGGCAGGCCACGCAGACCACGTGGCTCTCGTCCATAGGCACTGCGACGAGCAAGCTCCAGCTGGAACGGGGACGCATCGTGATCAACCGCGCTACCGGGCAAACGTCACAGCCAAAGTACTTTGCCGGTGGCGACTGCACCAACGGCGGCCGCGAAGTAGTGGACGCAGTGGCTGACGGCAAGCGCGCCGGCATCGCCATCGCAGCATCGCTGGCGAACCTGGAGGCGAAGCATGTCACAGCCTAAACCCACATTGGCCACGACCTTCTGCGGCATACCCTGCCTGAATCCTTTCTGGCTGGCCTCTGCCCCGCCAACCAATTGTGGCGAGCAGATCATGCGCGCCTTCGATGCAGGCTGGGGCGGCGCCGTATGGAAGACCATCGGGGAACCGATCACGAACGTCAGTTCGCGCTACTCTTCTATCGATTGGGAAGGCCGTCGCATGATGGGCTTCAATAATATTGAGCTTATCTCCGACCGGCCGATCGAGGTCAACCTACAGGAACTTGCCGAGGTCAAACGGCGCTACCCCAGGCACGTAGTCATCGCATCGCTGATGGTCGAGAGCAAGCGCGAGATCTGGCACCACATCGTGCAGCGCGCAGAAGATGCCGGCGCAGACGGACTGGAACTAAACTTTGGCTGCCCGCACGGCATGAGTGAGCGCGGCATGGGTTCTGCGGTAGGCCAGGTGCCGGAGTACTGCGAACAAATCACCGGGTGGGTGAAAGAGAAAGCTCGCACCCCCGTCATCGTAAAGCTGACCCCCAACATCTCTGATATCCGCACGGCGGCACGCGCAGCCAAACGAGGCGGCGCCGATGCTCTCTCGGCTATTAACACGATCAACTCCATCACGGGCATCGATCTCGATACCTTCCAGCCCAACCCCAACGTCGATGGCAAAAGCTCGCACGGCGGGTACTGCGGTCCCGCGGTCAAACCCATCGCGCTGAACATGGTGCAGCAGGTACAGTCTGACCCTGCCAGCGCCCTGCCACTCTCCGGCATAGGCGGCATCGGCACCTGGCGCGATGCTGCGGAGTTCATCCTGCTCGGCTGTACCACCGTCCAGGTATGCACCGCGGCGATGCACTTCGGCTATCGCATCGTGGAAGACATGAAGGACGGGCTCCTCGGCTGGATGGAGGAAAAGGGATTCGCCACCATCGATGATTTTCGCGGCCGCTCGCTGCCCACCGTCACCAGCTGGAACCAGCTCAACCTGAACTACCAGATCGTGGCCCGCATCCACGAAGATCTGTGCATCGGCTGCCAACTCTGCTACACCGCCTGCTGGGATGGTGCGCACCAATGCATCCACCTCGATCGCACCATGGCGGCGCCCGACACCACACGTACCCCGGCCATAGTGGAGGCAGAAGCCACGCGGCGCATCGCCACTACTCCGATACCCAAGCTGGACTCCGGCGGTCCAGGCCAGACCAATGCAGTGACCCCGCTCGAGCGGATTCCCCGCGTGGATGAACATCACTGTGTCGGTTGCAATTTGTGCTCGCTGGTCTGCCCCGTCGATGGCTGCATCACCATGGAGCGCGTCGACAACGGGCTCGCCCCGCAAACCTGGGCAGAACGCACCGCTGCCGGCGCAGTGCCGGTGGTTCATGTGGGGTCATAGCGTATGGGTACCCTGATCCAACATGGCACCGTGGTCAACGCAGACGGCCAGCAGGCCGCCGATGTGCTGATCGAAGGCGAGACCATCGCCGAAGTCGGCCCGCATCTCGCCTCCAAAGGGCACACCCTGGTCGACGCCAGCGGCTTGCTGGTGATGCCGGGCGGGGTGGACGTGCACACGCACCTGGATATGCCGTTCGGTGGCACGGTTTCTGCGGATGACTACCGCACCGGGACCATCGCCGCCGCCGTCGGTGGCACCACGACGGTGATCGACTTTGTGCTGCAATCCCGCGGCCACACCATGGCCGAAGCGCTCAAGACCTGGCTGGCCAAGAGTGACGGCAAAGCTTGTATCGACTTTGGCTTGCATATGGCGGTCACTGACCTTGGTCCGGGTGACGGCGCCAGCGGCCTGGCAGAGATGGAAGGCATGGTGGCGCAAGGCATCACGTCTTTCAAGCTGTTCATGGCCTACCCCAACGTGCTGATGATCGACGACGGCCTGATGTTCAAGGTCATGCAGAAGGCCGGCGCGCTCAATGCGCTCTGCTGCGTGCACGCGGAAAACGGCAGCATCATCGACATCGTCGTGGCACGCATGATCGCAGAAGGTAAAACCGCGCCGCACTTTCACGCACACAGCCGCTCTACCGCGGCGGAGGCAGAAGCCACCCATCGCGCCATCGAGATCGCCCACATGGCCGGTGCGGCCGTGTACATTGTGCACCTGTCGAATGAAGATTCGCTGCGCGAGTTGAAGCACGCGCAAGCCCGGGGACTTCGTGCCCTGGCCGAGACCTGCCCGCAGTACCTGGTGCTTTCGCTGGAAGAGCAAATGCCCGGCAAGAGCTGGGAAGAAGCCAAATACGTGTTCACTCCGCCGTTGCGTGGCAAAAGCAACCAGGGTCCGCTATGGCAGGCGCTTGCAGACGGCACGCTCTCGGTAGTGTCTACCGATCACTGTCCCTTTCGTTTTGCAGACCAGAAGAGCCTCGGCAAAGACGACTTCACTAAAATTCCCAACGGCGGTCCAGGAATCGAGAATCGCATGCAGATCCTGTGGCACTTCGGGGTGAACCAGGGCACCCTCACACCGCAAAGGTTTGTGGAGCTGAACTGCACAGCGCCGGCGCGCATCTTCGGCATGCCGAAGAAAGGTGCGGTCGCTCCGGGCAAGGACGCAGACATCCTGCTCTGGAATCCCAAAGCCAAATACACCATCACCGCCGAAACCCAGTGCATGGCCACTGACTACTCCATGTTTGAAGGTTGGCAAGTCAACGGCAACGCCCGGGACGTATACGCCCGCGGGGACCTGGTGGTAAGTAACGGCAAATGGGTCGGACAAATCGGGCGTGGCCGCTTTCTCAAGCGCGAAGCCAACGCCGGCGGTTTCGCCTGATGCTCACGCCGGCCGCCAGCGCGCCTGAAACAATCATCGCTATTCCTGGTGCAGACCCACAGCTCTACAACCATGATCTTGCGCCTACCGCCCCCGCAGCCCGCACCTGGAGCACCTATAACTACATCGCCCTGTGGTTTTCCATGTCCATGGAGGTGACCACTTACATGCTTGCCTCCTCGCTGATCGCGGGCGGCATGAACTGGAAGCAGGCGGTCTTCACCATCCTCATGGGCAACCTGATTGTGTTGGCGCCGATGCTTCTGAACGCGCACGCCGGCGCCAAGTACGGCATTCCGTTCCCTGTGTTTGTGCGGGCAAGCTTTGGCAGCCTGGGCGCGAACATCCCGGCGATGCTGCGTGCTTTGGTGGCCTGCGGCTGGTTTGGCATTCAGTCGTGGCTGGGCGGCCAGGCAATCGCCGCCATGCTGGCCGTTTTATGGCCGGCAACGGCGCATTCACCGGCAGTGCTATGGGCCAGCTTCCTCGGCTTTTGGCTACTAAACATGTTCATCGTGTGGCGCGGGGTGGAGTCGATCCGCTTCCTGCAAAGCTTCTCCGCACCCTTCATGCTGGTCATGTCGCTCATCCTGCTCTTCTGGATGTTGCATAAAGCAGGTGGTGTCGGCCCCATGCTCTCGGCACCCAGCCAGTTCCATACCACCGGCAGCTTCCTCCACTTCTTTTTTCCCTCGCTGACTGCCATGGTGGGCTACTGGGCCACGCTGTCGTTGAACATCCCCGACTTCACCCGCTACGCCAAGTCGCAGGATTCGCAAATCGTCGGCCAGGCGTTCGGGCTGCCAGTGGCGATGACGCTCTACTCCTTCATCGGCATCGCCTGCACGTCTGCCTCGGAAAAAATCTTCGGCGAGCCGGTCTGGTCGCCGATCACCCTGCTGGGCCGCTTCCATCAGCCGCTGGCGGCGCTGTTGGCCCTGGTTGCCCTGCTGATCGCAACTCTGAACGTGAACATCGGTGCAAACGTAGTCTCGCCTTCGAACGACTTCGCCAACCTCGCACCGCGTTTAATCAGCTTTAGGATGGGCGGTCTCATCACCGGCTTTCTCGGTCTGGCTATGATGCCGTGGAAACTGATGAGCACCTTCGGCAGTTACATATTCGGCTGGCTCGTTGGCTACTCGGGGCTGCTTGGTCCGGTTGCCGGCATCATGGTTGCCGATTACTTTTTGATCCGCGGAACCCACCTCGACACAGCCTCGCTGTACAAGCGCGACGGCCCCTACGAATACTCCCGCGGCTTCAATCCGCGCGCGATCGTGGCCCTGGTCGCTGGCGTATTCCTTGCTCTCATCGGGTTGGCAGTGCCGGCGGTTCGCTTCCTGTATGACTATGCCTGGTTTGTCGGCTTCTTCATCTCAGCGGCCATCTACTACGGGCTCATGCGGGGCTACAAGCCCGCAAATGGGCAACTCGCTATCGACAATTTATGACTTCACGGACGTTGCTTCTCTCTCTTCTTCTGGCTGCGCAGACCGTAGCCGCGCTTCCGCAAGACCGGTCGTACGGCCGCTCCATGGTGGTGACGCCCAACGGCATGGTGGCCACCACTTCCGTGCTGGCTTCGCAAGCCGGCGCCCAGGTGCTCGAGCGCGGCGGCTCCGCCATTGATGCAGGCATCGCGGCCAATGCAACCCTTGGGGTCGTGGAACCGATGATGAACGGTATGGGCGGCGACCTGTTCGCGATTTACTGGGAAGCGAAGACCGGCAAGCTGTACGGGTTGAACGCTAGTGGATGGGCTCCTCAGGCGCTCACTATTGATCACCTTGCCTCTAAAGGCCTCCACGCCATGCCCCAGAACGGAATCGATTCAGTGACGGTGCCCGGCGCCGTCGACGGATGGTCCAAACTACACGACCGTTTCGGCAAGCTTGCCTGGCACGAGCTGTTCCAGCCGGCTATTTACTACGCGAAGAACGGCTATGCGGTGCCGGAGATGGCGCACGCCTACTGGCAAACCAGCGAGCCCGAGCTACTGCAGAATGCCGAGAGCCGGCGCGTCTTATTGCCCGATGGCCACGCCCCGGCGCTGGGTCAGGTCTTTCACAACCCGGATCTGGCAGGAGCACTGACGCTGGTCGCCGACCAGGGCGAGGCGGCCTTTTACAAAGGTGACATCGCGCAGGCGATCCTTAAAACGTCGGCTGCCCTGGGCGGTACCATGACGGTGGCCGATCTGAATCAGTATTCTGCCGAGTGGGTAGAACCCATCTCCACCAAGTACCGTGATTGGACCGTCTATGAGTTGCCACCGAACGGCGATGGCATGGCCGCGCTGGAGATGCTCAACATCATGGAACGTTTCGCACCGCCCGCCGCCGGCCCGTCGAGCGCGGCTGCGTTGCATACCAAAATCGAAGCCATGAAGCTGGCCTACGCCGACGTGCTGCAGTACGACGGAGATCCCCGCTTCGGCAAGATCCCGGTAGCAACACTGTTATCAAAGGAATACGCCGCAAAGCGCGCTGCGCTCATCCAGCCGGATAAGGCCAATTGCGAAGTAGCACCCGGCGCCCTGCCGCGCAGCGATACCACCTATCTCACCGTTGTCGATAAAGAAGGAAACATCCTGTCCTTGATTCAGAGCCTGTATGAGGCGTTTGGCTCCGATGTGACTGTGCAGGGCATGGGCTTCCCTCTGCAGGATCGTGGAGGCTTGTTTTCTCTGGACCCGAAATCACCCGACGCCCTGACGGGTCACAAGCGGCCCTTTCACACCATCATCCCGGCCTTCATGGTAAAGGGTGATCAGCACATCGGCTTCGGCATCATGGGTGGCATGAACCAGCCCCTGGCGCACGCCCAATTCGTATCAAACATTGTTGATTATCACGAGAACGTGCAGCAGGCGATGGAGGCTCCGCGTTTCACCGTAAGCGCGAAGGTGGGTTGCAACATCCTGATTGAATCGCGCGTGGGCGCCCAATCCATCGACCAACTCACCAAGATGGGCCACGTCCTGGATGTGCGCCAGGAATACTCACCCACCATGGGGCGAGGTCAGGCAATTCTGCACGACAGCACAACCAGGATCAA
>CAZZVD010000193.1:0-10904 GCA_964657465.1 uncultured Acetobacteraceae bacterium
CCTGACATCGGTGGTTGATCTGATGTTGGTGGTGTTACCGGTTTGGTGGTTGATCCGAAATGGGTGGTGCACGTGCCTGCTTAGGGTTCGCCGATGCATTCTTTCCATAGATCCGGGCGGAGCTTTTGAAAGCGGGCGATCAAATCAATACATTCCTGGGAGTGCAGGTCGACGATGTCGATGCCCTGAGTACGCAGCCACGCGGTACCGCCTTGCGCGTTCACAGAGTCTCCAACGATTACCTGGGCAAAGCGAAACTGGTAGATGAGACCGCTGCAATACCAGCAGGGTGCGAGCGTGGTGACCAGGATTGTGTCGTGCCAGGTAGCCCGCCGGCCAGCAGCGCGAAAAGCATCGGTTTCGCCGTGCAGTGAGCCGTTGCCTTGCTGCACTAACCGATTGCGGCCCGCCCCCAACAACGTGCCGTCGGTGTGGAAAATGGCGCCGCCCACCGGTACGCCGCCTTCGCTAAACCCCATGCGCGCCTGTTCCAGCGCGACCGCCAACATGCCCTGTGCGTCCATCCCCGGAGCCTACCACAGGAATTAGTGGGCGATGACTTTCTCGCCTCCGCGCGGATCGTTGCTCTTCAACATAAAGGTCAGGCAGAACATAGTGCCGGCCGCTATGGTCAACATCCAGAAAGTATCGATGTACGACAACGTGGAGGCCTGAAGCTGCAACGACTGGTAAACGCGCCCGTATGCGCCGTTGACGGCGTCGTGCGCGCTCATACCGCTGTGCTGTAACTGCTGCGTCAGGCCGTTGATGGTGCTGCGCAACGTAGGGTTATCGCCGGTGATGTGGCTGCCGATTCTTTCCTGGTGGAACTGGTTGCGCCGCGCAAGCACAGTGGTCACGACCGACGTGCCCACACTGGCGCCGATGTTGCGCATAAAGTTCACCAGGCCCGCGACGGCGTTGTTCTTTTCCCGCGGCACGCCATAGTAAGCAGCCGCCGTAGTGGGAATAAACACCAGCCCCAACGGTGCATACTGCGCAATGCGTAACAGCGTCGCCGAGTTGAAACTGATGAGCAGGTCGAGCCGCTTGGTCGATAAATACATGCTGATCGTCAGAAGGAACCATCCGGTGGCGATCAGATAGCGGCCCTGGTAACGGCCAGCCAGCATGCCGATAAACGGCAGCGCTGCCAGCAAAACAAATCCCGCTGCCGACAGCACCATCCCCGCGGAC
Source organism: uncultured Acetobacteraceae bacterium (assembly GCA_964657465.1). Classification (GTDB taxonomy): domain Bacteria; phylum Acidobacteriota; class Terriglobia; order Terriglobales; family Acidobacteriaceae; genus PALSA-350. Next base: position 1,198 of record CAZZVD010000193.1, read on the forward strand.
TCAGCCGTGTAGCCCATGTTCACTTGCAGGAATTGCGGCACCAGCACTGTGGTGGCAAACGACATGCCGCCCACCACAAACATCATCGTGCTCGAGGTGGCGAAATTGAAGTTACCAAACAGCCTCACATCGACGATGGGATTTTTCTGATACAGCTCCCATATCACCAGAACGGTGAGGCAAACGCCGGCTACGACCGTCAGGGTGACGATGAAGTTCGAACCGAACCAGTCATCCTCCTGCCCCTTATCCAGCAGGATCTGCAGCGCGCCCACGCCCAGGGCCAGCAGCGAGAAGCCGATGTAATCCAGCCGGGGGCGCCCACCGGATAAGCGTGCCCGCGCCATGTACGGCGGGTCCTCGACAAGTTGGTAGACCAGGACCAATGCCAGTATGCCTACCGGCAGGTTCATGAGAAAGATCCAGCGCCAGGTGTAGTTGTCGGTGATCCAGCCGCCCAGCGTGGGCCCGATGGAAGGCGCAAAGATGGCGGTGATGCCATAGAGAGAAAAGGCCAGACCGCGCAGGCGCGGCGGAAACGTATCCGCCAGAATGGCCTGCGCCATCGGCTGCAATCCACCGCCACCGCCACCCTGGATCACGCGAGCAACCAGCAGCATGGCGAGGCTAGGCGCAATCCCGCAAGCCAGCGAGCTTACGGTGAAGATCACAATGCAGGTCATGAAAAAGCGCTTACGCCCAAAGACGCTTACCAGCCAGCCGCTGATAGGCAATACGATCGCATTCGATACCAGGTACGAGGTGAGCACCCAGGTGCTCTGATCCTGGCTCGCACCAAGATTGCCGGCGATGTGGGGCAGCGCGACGTTGGCGATGCTGGTGTCTAACACTTCCATGAACGCCGCCAGCGAGACCACCACAGCGATTAGCCAGGGATTTGCTTTTGGTGTCCACTCATGGTCTGCCTGGGTTAGCGTGCTGGTAGCGGCGCTCATTCCGTCCTTGAAGAGATCACTGCGCTCGCTCAGCTACTCGCAGATCCTCGCCAGTCATCTTGCCCGGCTGATCGAGCCCAAGCATGCCCAGCAAGGTGGGTGAGATATCCCGCAACGATCCGCCCGGACGCAGGCGGTACTTCTGCGCATCTTCGCTCACCAGGATCACGGGCACCGGATTGGTGGTGTGAGAGGTGTGAGGTCCGCCGGAGGCAGGGTCCACCATCAGCTCAGCATTGCCGTGGTCGGCAGTAATCAGCATCGAGCCGCCGCGCTGCTTGATGGTCTGGTAGATGCGGCCGAGACAGGTGTCAATGGTTTCCACGCCCTTGATGGTTGGCTCCAACTTGCCCGAGTGGGCCACCATATCGGCGTTGGCAAAGTTGACGACCACCAGATCAAAGGCGGGGTCACCGACTGCTTTGATCACAGCATCGGCAATTCCATCGGCGCTCATCTCCGGCGCCAGATCGTATGTGGCCACTTTCTGTGAGGGCACCAGAACACGGTCTTCTCCAGCGAATGGCTTTTCGACACCCCCGTTGAAGAAGTAGGTCACGTGCGCATACTTCTCTGTCTCAGCGATGCGCAGGTTGCGAAGGTTTGCCTGCGCCAGCATATCCGCCAGGAGGTTCTCCATGCTCTCGGGCAGAATCACCATGGGCAAAGAAAACTGCTTGTCATACTGCGTCATGCAGACATAGTGCAGGCGCTTGGGAATTTCGCTCGGCGGAATCGTCTGGTCCAGATCTTCCGCACCCGGCAATGACTTGCCATCGTCCTTAGTAATGCCACTGTTGCGAGCCACCACGCGGGTGATCTGTCGCACACGATCGGCGCGATAGTTGAAGCAGATGCATGCGTCTTCATCCTGCAGCGGACCGACTGGCTTGCCGGCGGCATCGGTGACCACGAAGGGCTCGACGAATTCGTCGGTCACTCCGTTGTTGTAACACTCCTTCACGCGCGCCAGCAGATCGGCATACGCGCCGCCCTCGGTCTTACCGGCCATCACGTCGAACGCCTTCTTTTCGCGCTCCCAGCGGCGATCGCGATCCATGGCGAAGTAGCGGCCACTGACGCTGGCGATTTTTCCTACCCCGATTTGCTGGATGGCTTGCTGTAGCTGCCCAAGATAACCCACACCACTGGTAGGCATGGTGTCGCGCCCATCGAGAAAGGCATGCACAAACACGCGTTCCACACCCTGCTGCTTCGCGGCCTTCAACAGGGCGTACAGGTGCGCCTGTTGGGAGTGAACGCCTCCGTCGGATACCAGACCCAGCAGATGCAACGCCCGCCCTTTTTCCCCGGCATGCTTCAAGGCCGCCAGGATCACAGGGTGGTGAAAGAATTCTCCGGAGCGGATCAGAGCATCGATCCGGGTGATATCCATATGAACGACCCGGCCTGAGCCGATATTCAAGTGGCCCACTTCGCTATTGCCCATCTGGCCATCGGGCAAGCCAACAAAATGATCCGAAGCATGCAGCAAGCTGTTCGGATACTTCGCCAGTAGCTGATCGTAGACAGGCTTGCGGGCAAGCGCGACCGCGTTGGCGAATGTTTCCGGGCGATAACCCCAACCGTCCAGAATAGTAAGTACTACCGGCTTGTTCAACGGCACATCAACTCCTCTGCTGTGACCAGGGCTGCGGAAAGCCGCCCACCACCAACATCAAAGACCACCACGGTCCCGGGTGCCCCATATCTCACGGCGCTTTTCAGCCGGGAGATGTGGGCGGGTACTTACCCTGTTTCCCACCAACCGAAGCTGTTGTGAGGTGGTATGAGGAGGACTACTTTCCAGCATTCAGCGCAGAGCGGCCGAGAAACTCCGCCCCTTGCCCCAGCTCTTCTTCAATGCGCAGCAACTGGTTGTACTTGGCGATGCGGTCGGTGCGCGAAGCCGAGCCGGTCTTGATCTGGCCAGCGCCCGTCGCCACTGCCAGGTCAGCAATAAACGTATCTTCCGTCTCGCCGCTCCGATGCGAAATCACCGAAGTGTAGCCGTACCGCCGCGCCAGCGCGATCGCCTCAAACGTCTCGCTGATGGTGCCGATCTGGTTGACCTTGATCAGGATGGAGTTGCCTACGCTCTCCTCAATCCCCTTCTGCAGGCGCTCGGTGTTGGTAACGAACAGATCGTCGCCCACCAGCTGCACCTTCTGCCCCAGCTCCTTCGTCAGGTGCTGCCAGCCGGCCCAGTCGTCCTCCGCCAATCCATCTTCGAGCGACACGATGGGGTACTGCCGAACCCAACTCTCCCAGAACTCTGTCATCTGCTCACTGGTTTTCTCGCTGCGATCGCTCTTCTTGAAGACGTAAAGCCCCTTTTGCTTATCAAAGAATTCGCTAGCCGCCGGATCAAGCGCGATCGCAACATCCTCGCCTGCCTTCAGCCCTGCCAACTCGATTGCTTCGAGTATGACTTCGATCGCTTCCACGTTCGACTTCAGCGATGGTGCAAAGCCGCCTTCATCGCCCACCGCGGTGCTGTATCCACGCTTCTTCAACACGCTCTTGAGATTGTGGAAGACCTCGACACCCCAACGCAGGGCGTCGCTAAAGCGCTCTGCTCCTACCGGCATCACCATGAATTCCTGGAAGTCGACGTTGTTGTCCGCGTGCGCACCGCCGTTAATGATGTTCATCATGGGCACTGGCAGCACCGAAGCATTCACGCCGCCCAGGTAGCGGTACAAGGGAATCTGCAGTGCATTGGCGGCCGCCCGCGCACAAGCCATGGAAACCGCCAGGATGGCGTTCGCGCCCAGCTTGCCCTTGTTCTCGGTTCCGTCGAGGGCGATCATGGTGGCATCGATCAGCCTCTGGTTGGCGGCATCCATGCCTGCCAGCTCCGGCGCGATGACTGTCTCCACGTTATCGACTGCGTGCAATACACCTTTGCCCAGGTAGTGCGTCTTGTCGCCATCGCGCAGCTCGACTGCCTCGTGCTCTCCGGTGGAGGCTCCGCTGGGTACCGCGGCACGGCCCATGGCCCCGCTGGCCAGTACCACATCGGCTTCCACGGTCGGATTTCCGCGCGAATCCAATATTTCGCGCGCGTGAATGGCAACAATCTCGGTCATATCACTCCTGGTAATGCGGTGTTGCAGACGATCGTTCAGGGGGGCGCGCCGATCGACGGCAATTGCTCGTCCATCTACCCCGCCTATCGTGCTGATAAAACTGCTCATTTTGCGCCAAACCCGATTCTAGCAAAGGGAACGGGGCTCTTCCCGAGCCGCGGCCCTATTGACGGAATTGACACCTGGCATGTTACCGCGGTGGTTCGAAGGCGCCGATAGACCGTTGCCGGCGCTAAGCTTGCACTAATCTGTGATTGCAGTGTTTCTGCATTGGAGTGGGTTAGAAATCTCATATGAACAAAGCACGAGTTTCCCTCGCAGCAGCCGCCACCGTTGTATTGAGCAGCACTATGCTGTGGGCCCAATCCGCACCGGCCGACACCCCACAGGGATCGAAACCCAGCCCATACCAGGGCGTTTCTGATCCGCCCCCTGCAGATGTCATTGCGACTACTGAGCAGGCGCCGGCGGAAATGCCTCCGGTTGCTCCGGTGGTGGTTGCACCGGCCCCTCGACCTGCCCCAGTGCAGGCGCCGGCACCGGCGGCAGCACAGGTCCCGGCAGTCGACAGCAACCCGGATGCGGGCATCATCGAAACCCCGTTGCCCCCGAGTGCCAGCGAGTACCGCCCGCATGCCGAAGCCAAACTGCATGGCCGTGCAGCCGATACCAGCATCGATGAAGCCAGCGACAACAAAGAGGGCGGTATTGTCACCTACGTACCCGGCCCGGCCAACGCCTTGCCTTCAGGAACCGTGTTCAAGGTGCGTATGTTGCAGGATGTGGACGCCGGCTCTACCACTCCGAATACACCTTTTCGCGCGGTGCTGACGGAAGATATTCTGCGCAACGGCAAGACGGTGGTGCCGGTTGGGTCTGAACTGCATGGCCGCGTGGTGTATGCGACGGCCGGCAATCGCCTGAACGGCGGCTCGGTGATTCACCTCCGCCCGGATGAGTTCGTGTTGCCCGACGGCACGCGCTACCATGTGCACGCACAGGTGATCGATACCTCCGGCTCCGATACCCGGACCAAGGGCGAAGGCACTATCGTCGCCAATCAGCATGGGAAGCGAACGCTTGCGGAGCTGGGCATGGGGGTTGGCGGTGGAGCTGTCATCGGCGCAGCGGTGGGCGGCGGCGTGGGTGCCGTAGTCGGCACGGCCGTGGGCGCCGGCGTCGTGACCGCGCACTGGCTGCGGACCAACTGGTCTGCGAACCTGCCGGAGTCTTCGACCCTCGTCTTCAGCCTGACCGACCCGATGTTTCTGACCCCGGTCCAGGACCAGAAAACAGAGCTGATCCCGCAGACTTTCTGATTGCGGAGCAGCTCTCTCCTTCCGGATTCCTCGAAGAGGGGATAGGGTCAGAGCCCGCCCACATCTCCCCGCGTGAAAAACGCGGTGAGATATGGGGCACCCGCGGTTGTGGCTGCCGAGAGCTTTCGTAGTTGGCTAGGCCAGATTTTCCGTAGGCACACGCTCCAACAGGCGCTTCCACGTCTTCTGGTTGGCTCGGTGGCTTTTCTTCAGGTCTTCCAGGATTCGTTCGAAGTCCACGTGCCCATGCAGCCGGTTCCACGCCGGATTTTTTGAAAACCATGGGTAGTTTTCATTCCCCAGGTAGATGGCGCGGCGCAGCCAATGGAGCGCCTCGCTCTCATCGCCTTCCACGGCAAAGTAGGTGGCGAGGCGATACGCCATTTCGCTATCCGCTTCGGCTGCTGACAGGGAGTCTTCTTCGATGAGCGAAGTCGCGCGCTCTCGCTCCCCCACCTGCACGTAGCACAGAGCCAGCGTGGGGAAAGCGATGCGCATGCTGTCGTCGTCGCGGATCACGGCTTCCAAAATGCCGATCGCCTGTTGCATGTCACCCTGCCGCATGCGCTGATACGCGATGGAGGTGCGCAGCAGCGGGTGGCGCGGCTCCAGGGTTAAACCCTTCTGGAGTTCTTCTTCCGCCAACTCAAGCTGATTCTGATATTGGTAGACCCGCGCCCGGTGGTTGTAGATGATAGGGGCATTCGACGGGTTAAGCTGCAAGGACCGGTTGAACTGCTGCAGCGCTTCTTCATACATCCCGTCCAGCCGCAGCGTTTGCCCGGCTACCAGGTGCACGTCATAGTTGTTGTCGGCCGTGACCAGCAGGTTCTCGATGCCGTGGCGAGCGCTTTCTTTCTCACCCCGCGATAGCAACATGTACACGCGATAGAGGTTGGCTTCGAGCGAGCCAGGGTCGATCTCCAGGGCGCGGTCGAAGCTGCGCCGGGCGGCCAGCAGATAGAGCTGTCCGCCCAGGCCATGACGCACATACTGCAACTGCGTGATACCTAAACCGCTCCAACCGGGCGCGAACTGCGCATCCCGCGCTACGACGCTCTCAAATAACTCGCGCGCCTTATTCAGGTCGCCGCGGGCCCCGGAACGCGACATGAACGAAGACAGCAGTGCACGCGCCTGCAGATACTCTTCTGACAGGGCTTCTGCCATGGGCGCGTTGCGCGTGGAATCGCCGCTGGGCTGCAGCTTGCCCAAACCCTGCAGCGTGCCAAATACTTCATTGCAGATCTCCGTCTGCACCGCGATCAAATCGAAAGAAGGCACGCTGATGGTGCCGCCGGCGCGCACGCTCTGCCCCGGCACATCGAGCAACTGCCAGTTCAGATCGAATCCCTTTTCTGATCGCATGAAATTACCCGCCAGCACCCACTGCACCAGCAGCTTCTTGCCCACCGAAAGTGGATCCATCTGCTGCATCGGCACGGGTAATTGCATCAACGAACTCGAGGGACGCACCACCAGCGAAGACATGCGGGCCAGCCGCGCGGCGATGGCGTCCGCCAGCGCGTAGCCATACAGTGGCGACTCACCCGTTTGCCCGAAGTTCTGGAAGGGCAGCACCAGGATTGTGTTCTGTCGCTGCTGCAGATCGGCCGATTCGCGAAAACGCTCGGCCAGCATGGAGAGGAAGCCGGTGGTGCGCTTCTCCCTTTCTGCCGCCGGCACCTGCAGGTTGGCGGCTGTGTCACCGGGCAGAATGCCGGTTTCGAACTGCACGGTCTTCATGATGGTCCTGAGCGCTTCGCGCAGGTCCGCAGCCGAAGCATACCGCCCGCTGGGTGTCTTCTGCAGGCAGGTCGCGATCACGCTGGCCAACTCGGGCGGCATCTCAGGCCGCGCGTTCGTCAGCGGCTCCGGATCGGCAAATTGAATTGCCCGCACACTTTGTAACTCTTCCGACTCTGGCCGCACGAACGGGTGGCGCCCGCTCAACAACTCGTAGAGGGTGACGCCCACTGCGAAGATGTCGCTTTGCACGCTGGTCTGACCGGTCACGAATTGTTCCGGCGCCATATAAGCAATGGTGCCGCCGCGTGCCGTGTAGGTGGTACGCAGCTGTCGCTTGGTATCTTTCCGTGGCTGCGACGGGTCGAACTCGCCCTCGGCCGCGGAGATGCGGCGGGCCAGGCCGAAGTCCAGGATCTTGACCACGCCGCCATCCGTCAGCATTACGTTGGCCGGTTTGAGGTCGCGATGGAAAATGCCCAGCCGGTGCGCCGCGCTCAGACCGTCCGCAATCTGAATGCCAACCGACAAGCCAAGCTGCACGCTGGCCGGGCCATTGCTGATGATCTTGTCCAGCGAGTCGCCAGGCACGTACTGCATCACGATGTAGACTTCGTCTGCGGAGTCGCCCACCTCGTAAATCGCGCAGACGTTCGGATGCTCGATGGCTGAAGCCAGTCGCGCTTCCCGCAATACGGTAGTCCGCATTTGCTCGATCGTCAGAGCGCCGCGCTTCAGGATCTTGAGCACCACCGGCCGCATCAGCAGTGTGTCGTTGGCCAGGTAGACCACTCCACTGCCCCCCGCACCCAGCTTGCGAACCACCTCGTAGTGCTCGATCAGTCGGCGCTTCATGGTTCCAGTTTACTGGTTGACCGATTGAGGAATGCTGAAGGCTCTATAATTCTCGCCATGCCCGGTACCGGCCGTCGCAAACGCAGCAACCATTGGAACTGGCTGCTGATGCTGCCCGCTCTCGGGCTATTGTTCCCATCGCTGTACGCCCGCACCACGCCCACGCTCTTCGGTTTCCCGTTCTTTTATTGGTACCAGTTTGCCTGGGTGTTCCTGACTGCGGGCATCACCGCACTGGTGTACCGTCTGGCGAGAAATTAAACATTTCCCCATGCCTCCAAATTGGAGCTATACTAGCTCCATAACTGGAGAGTTGACCGATGTCAAGGTCGCGCCCGGGCGCACTTGCCTACCCTGAAACCCGCTACGCTGCACCAACACTGCCAGACTTTTCTCGCCCGGAAGAACGCCGCCGTCTTACGCCTGCGGCTATTAAGGCCTTCTTCAACATAGTGAAGCACTGGGACGTTCGCGATGAAGACGCCCGTGAGCTATTGGGCAGCATCTCGAATGGCGCCTATTATCTGCTCAAGCAAGGTGGGTCGGGCAAGCCTCTGGAGCAGGACCGTCTGCGGCGTATCTCTTATTTGATCGGCATTTTTAAGTCGCTCAATATTCTTTACAGCCAGCAACTCGCCGACAAGTGGATGCAATTGCCCAACAGCAATCCTATCTTTGAAGGACGCACGCCACTCGACTACATTGTGCGCGGTGGTTCCCCTGCCATGGATGTGGTGCGCCGTTTGCTGGATGCCCGCCGCGGCGGCTGATCAGGGCTCGCCGGTTTTGCAACGATGACAATTCCTTTAATCAATTTACGGCGTTTCGATACCCACCGTTTGCTGCCGGCCAAGTACTCCCCTCATGAAGACTCTGTGCTCACGCGTCTTTCTGACGATGATGACGAGACGCTGCGGCTTATTTTCGAACTGGATAACGCCACCAACGCTCGCCTGCTCGCCGAAGAAAACCGCAGCCTCAACATCAGCCCGCGTGAGTTGGTGTTCAATGTACCCAATTACCGGGTGATCAATGCGGCGTTTACCCATGCCAATCCTCTGGGCGCCCGGTTTTCGACGCCGAACCGTGGGGCATGGTATGCAGGGTTTGAATTAGCCACGTGCAAAGCCGAGGTCATCTTCCACAAGAGCGTGGAGTACGCGGAGATCGATTGGCAGGAGCGTGAAGAGATCGCGTACGACGACTACCTGGCTGATTTCACCGCGACGTTCCACGACTTGCGTGGGGTCGCGAGCGAAGCGCTCAGCCCGACCAGCTATGCGCGCTCACAACAGTTAGCGGTGGAGTTGATGGAGCAGGATTCGCTGGGGATCATCTATCCAAGTGTCCGCCGGGAAGGCGGCACTTGCCTGGCTTGTTTTCGACCTACCATCGTGGGTAACGTGCGCAAGAGCGCCCGTTACACCTTGATCTGGACGCCGTTCCGCGCGCGTATGGTGCGCCAGGAAGGCTTATAAATCCGCATTTCTCACCGTCTGTTCCGTAACCAACGTCGGGTGCCCCACATCTCGCTCGTTTTTCGCGAGATGTAGGATTCCACAGCTATCCGCGGGCCACTCTCTGGTGCCAACAGGTCTCGATCGATAGTCACATACACCCTCCACACTCAGGGGCACAGGTTCAGGGAATCCCACATCTCGCGAAAAACGAGCGAGATATGGGGCACCCGTCATTGGTTACGGAATAGGCCGTGAGAAAGGTGCACAGCAGATCCCTCG
>CAZZVD010000194.1:0-10781 GCA_964657465.1 uncultured Acetobacteraceae bacterium
CTTACCCGTCCAGGGAGAGGGGCATCGTTGCCGCAGTCGAGAGTGGTGGTGAAACTTACCCGTCCAGGGAGAAGGGCATCGTTGCCGCAGTCGAGAGTGGTGGTGGGACACACCTACAGGGAGCAGGCCTTTCGCTACGCCCCGGCCCGCTTCCCTGCAACAGATTACGTGAGAACCCTAACTGCGTGTAGCCAGGGTCTCTGCCTGTAGCGTTACCAGCGCCGTCAGGTCCTTCTTCTCCAGCCCGTGAACTTCCTTGTTAAAGGCGTCTACCTTGCTGGACCAGTTCATTGAGCAGAACTTTGGCCCGCACATGGAACAGAAGGCGGCTTCCTTGTAGTAGTCGTCCGGCAGCGTCTCGTCATGCATCGAGCGGGCGGTTTCCGGATCGAGAGACAACGCAAACTGCTTGTTCCAATCGAAGGTGTAGCGCGCGTAGCTGATAGCGTCGTCACGATCCTGCGCTCCCGGACGATGCCTTGCGATGTCAGCAGCGTGCGCGGCGATGCGGTAAGCAATCATGCCGTCCTTCACGTCTTTCTCGTTCGGCAGACCAAGGTGCTCCTTGGGCGTAACGTAGCAAAGCATCGAAGCGCCATGCCAGCCGATGATGGCTGCGCCAATCGCACTGGTGATGTGATCGTACCCAGGGGCAAAGTCAGTGACCAAAGGGCCCAGAGTGTAGAACGGAGCTCCGTCACACAGCTCTACTTCCTTCTCTACCTGCTCCTTGATCTTGTCCAGCGGCACGTGGCCCGGGCCTTCGATCATCACCTGCACATCGCTCTTCCATGCCGACCGGGTCAGCTCGCCCAGGGTCTTCAACTCGGCAAACTGCGCCTCATCGCTGGCGTCAGCAATGCAGCCTGGCCGCAAACCGTCACCCAGTGAAAAGCTCACGTCGTACTTCGCCATTACCTTCACGATGCGGTCGAAGTGCTCGTAAAGAAAATTCTGCTTGTGGTGATGGGTCATCCACTGCGCCAGGATCGCTCCGCCGCGGCTCACGATCCCGGTGATTCGCTTGGCGACCATCGGCACATACTGGATCAACACACCAGCGTGCACGGTGAAGTAGTCCACACCCTGCTCGGCCTGCTCCTCAATCACCTCGAGGTACACATCGATATTCAGGTCTTCGAGCTTCTTCACCCGGTTCAGGGCTTCGTAAATCGGAACCGTCCCGATCGGCACCGGGCTGTGGCGCATGATGGCTTCACGAATATCGCGGATGTTGCCGCCGGTCGAGAGGTCCATCACCGTGTCGGCGCCGTAACTCACCGCGGTATGCAGCTTTTCCAGCTCGTCGCTGATGTTGGAGGTAACCGCGGAATTGCCAATGTTCGCGTTGATCTTGCAACGGGTCGCCACACCGATGCCCATCGGCTCCAGCTCAGGGTGATTGATGTTGGCAGGAATAATCAGCCGGCCCGCGGCAATCTCATCGCGAATCAACCCCACCGCGATCTTTTCGCGATCGGCGACAAACGCCATCTCTTCAGTGATTTTGCCCTGGCGCGCAAAGTGCATTTGCGACATGTTACTGTCGCCGGTCCGGGCCGCTTCGAGCTTTCGCTTCACGATCCACTCAGCGCGAGGCTTCAGAATCTCCTGGGTCGCATTCACCGCCGCATCATGGTTACCGTTACCGTTGCTGCTCATATGTAAATTGCCTCATTAGCTATGAATGAATGGATACTGAATGGCCCTGCGATGTGTTGATTATACGGTCAGATGCAGTCCCTTCCGCTGTGGACCGCGCGGGCCTCTATTGTTCATGTCAAACATGTCGGCCCTTGACGAAGGCCCGGCACCCTCCTACCTTTAAAGATGCGATGAAAATCAGACCCCAGGTACTCCAGATCGGCGCCGCGGTAGCCATTGTGCTCGGCACCATCATCTATCTCTCGGTCACGGCCGTGCAGGCGAACAAGAGCTACTACGTGACGATTACCGAACTGCACGCCATGGGCAACAAGGCCTACACGCGCCATCTGCGGGTGGCCGGGGATGTGGCGCCGCATTCGATCGAGCGCAGCGGGACCAATGCCCACTTCGTGCTGCTGGAGCAGGGTCACACGTTGCAGGTGAGCTACCAGGGCATTGAGCCCCCACCCGACACGTTCAAGGATGGATCGCAGGCCCTGGCCATGGGGACTTACGGTCGCGACGGCGTATTCCACGCCACGGAGCTTCAAGCCAAGTGCGCCTCGAAGTATGCGGCGGCCAAGCCTGCCCCCAACACCGCTGCCTTGCAATCCCCCCTGCCCGGCGTTCCCGTCAAGTAAGAGCGGCAGCTTACCGGCAAAGCCCGGCGCCAGCCGCTCTATACTCCAGCAATGGCCGCAACGCTCGCGCAACTCGACAATGTCTCGCGCCTCTTCGGCCGCTTTCCTGCACTCCGCAAGGTATCCGCCACTCTTCAGACGGGCTGCTGTTACGTTTTGCTGGGGGAAAACGGCGCGGGCAAATCAACCCTGCTACGCGTACTCGCTGGCCTTATTGAGCCCACCCTGGGAGCAGCCCGCATGTTCAGCGAAGGCAACGGGGTTAAGATGGCCGCCCAGCGCGCGCGCATCGGCTACATGAGCCATGCCTCGATGCTGTACGACGAGCTGTCGGCTGTCGAGAACCTTCGCTACTTTGGCGGCCTGTACCGCTCCCGTACTTGTCTCCCACCGGAAGAAGCCCTGCGCTCCGTGGGCCTTGACCCTACGCTCGACCGGCCGGTAGGCCAGTACTCACAAGGGATGCGCCAGCGGACTTCGCTGGCCAGGGTTCTGCTGCCCCAGCCGGAACTGCTGCTCCTGGATGAGCCATTCTCCAATATGGACGCGGGCAGCGCTGCCAAAATGGTGGCTCTCCTCGCCAGCCTCCGCTCGAGTAAACGAACAGTAGTGCTCACCACACATCAACGAGCCCTGGCGGAACCCCTGGCCGACTACTTCCTCATGATGGAAGCGGGACAACTGGTGGCCACTCTCGATGGCCCGGCGCTTCGCCCAGCCCAGAGCCGGCCCGTATGAAGACCAACGCAGCCCGCATCCTCGCCGGCCTCGGCATCCCTTACACGCTGCAGGAGTATGAAGTCGATCCCGAGGACCTTTCGGCCATCAGTGTGGCGCAGAAAATCAACCTGCCGGTAGAACAGGTTTTCAAGACACTGCTGACCACCACAGGGCCTGACCAGCATGCCTTCGCTGTGATCCCGGGCGACGCTGAGCTGGATTTCAAGAAACTGGCCCGAGCCGCGGGCGCGCGCAAATCCGAAATGGTTTCGCTTAAGGAAGTGCAGCCACTGACCGGCTACGTGCGCGGCGGGGTCACCGTGTTCGGCGCGAAGAAGGGCTTCCCGGTATTCGCCGACGAGACGATCGAGCTCTACGATCGCATCTCTGTCTCGGCCGGTCAGCGGGGTATCCAGGTCATCCTCGCGCCACAGGATTACCTGCGGGCCGCCAACGCGACCGTAGCTGACCTGACTCGCGACCCGGTGCGTCCGTGAGCTACCTGCTGATCCACCTGGCGAAGGATCTAAGGCTGGAATGGCGGTCGAAAGACGCCATCAACGGCATGCTGTTCTTTGCCCTGATGGTCGTCGTGCTGTTCAGCATGGCGTTTGATCCTACCTCTCCCGTATCTCGCCAGATTGCGGGAGGCATTCTCTGTGTTGCAACGCTCTTCGCATCGGTCACCGCCCTGAACCAGGCCTGGACGCGAGAACTCCGGAACCAGGTGCTCGATGCGCAACGCATGGCCCCGGCGCCGCCCTCGGCGCTGTTCCTGGCCAAGGCAATCGCCAACTTCCTGTTTGTGACCCTGGTGCAGATCATCCTGGCGCCGCTCTTTGCCATCTTCTACAACCTTCATCCTTTAGGTGAGAGGTGGCTGCTGCTGCTGGTGCTTCCCCTGGGCACCTGGGCCCTGGTGGTGAATGGAACTTTCTTTGCGGCGCTCTCGGTGCGCACCCGGAATCGAGAGCTGCTGCTGCCACTTCTGCTCTTCCCCATCTTCATTCCCGCGCTGCTGGGCATGGTGGAAGCGACCACCGCTATCCTGACAGGTGAATCCGAGCCGGGGCTGTGGATTAAGTTGCTCGCCGGCTACGACATCATCTTCACCACTCTCAGCCTGTTGCTCTTCTCCACTGTTCTTCATGCCGAGTAGGGCGGCCTCGCCGCGCTTGACCTCAGCTCTTATTTAGGGGCAACGCCGGGATGCAGAACAACCCTGCCCAGGACCATGGCTACCAGCAACAACCCAACCAGGAAAAAGGCCAGGCGAGTCAGCACCCGCCACGTGCGCGTACTCGATGGCAGAACTCCGCGCTTCGTCTTAAGACTGTAGGTTTGGGAGAGTATGCCCCCGATCATCAGGAAGAAGCCCAAAGCAAGCAACAACCAATTCATGAAGGTTCCTCATTTCCTCTGATGGCCCTGCAAGAGCATGCCGCGCAATCTTTGTTTGAGATGATGTAAACATCCTCCGTCGCTACTCTCCGCAACGCCTTCCTGATGATCTAAACTGATCCTGGTTTGCACCGGGCTTCCAGCACCAGGCTTCGCGTGCATCAGGAGTTGCGTGATGAAGGTTTTCCGCTGGGTTTGGCTCGTTCTCTCCCTTGGCTTGCTTGGCTACGCTTTTTATCAGGGCATGTATGTCGCGCCAACCGAGGCTACCATGGGCGACATTCAGCGTATCTTCTACTACCACTTCCCCTCCGCGATGATGACTTTTCTGTTCTTCTTCGCGAGCTTCGTCGCCTCGATTGTGTATCTGGTTTCCCGCCGTGGCAATCCGCACCGCGCGATGAGCGCTGACGCCGCGGCCCTGGCCTGCGCGGAAATGGGCATGGTGTTTTGCACCCTGGTCCTTATTCAGGGTCCGCTCTGGGCAAGGCCGGTCTGGGGCATCTGGTGGACCTGGGACGCACGTCTGACGTCCACCCTGGTTCTTTGGCTGATCTACGCCAGCTATCTGCTGCTGCGTAAATTTGCCGAAGGCCCGCAGATGCAGACGCTGGCAGCGGTGGTCGCGATCTTTGGCTATGTGGATGTGCCCATCGTTTACTTCTCTACCCGCTGGTGGCGCACGCAGCACCCTTCGCCGGTGATTGGTGGGGATGCGAATGCCGGATTGGATCCCGCGATGTGGACCGCTGTGTGGTGGAACCTCGCTGCCTGGCTAGCCTGGGGTCTGCTGATTGCCGGCTGGCGATACAGCATCGAACGGCGGCGTCAATTGGCGGAGCAGCACGCGGCTCTCCACGCGCTTGAAGCCAGCCTCGAAGTCACGTTCTAACAGAAAAGAGAAATCATGGCACACACGCACCTCGTTCTCGCCTACACCGTCACGGTCCTGCTGCAACTTGGCTACGCTGGCTGGGTCACCTGGAAAGATCTGGAAACACGCAAGTTGGAGCGGGCGTTTCCGCCGTACCCTCCGGGTCCGCGCTGAGGTCCAGAGTCAGTGATCTGGACCTCGAACCCTCTTTTCCAGTGACAGATCCAAGGGTTTACAGGCCTAGAGTCTTCAGAGCGAGCGCGAGGAGGGGGGCACCTGTCTTACCTCTTCCGCCATCAGTTCGCTCGCATGACCGGTCAGTAACTCCTCTTCCGGCTCGATGTGCACCAGCACCTCGGCGATTTTCGTGACTTGCTCACGAATCTGATCCGCGACTGCGTGGGCGATCACGTGGCCTTCCCTCACCGTCAGCTCTCCCCGCACAACCACATGCAGGTCAACGTAGTAGCGAAACCCTACCTTACGCACGAAGCACTTCTCTACGCCAAACACGCCCGGCACTCCGGTGGCCACGCTGCGGACCTGCTCCTCAATCTCAGGGTTGGGCGCCGTGTCCAGCAGCTCGGCGATGGGCCGGCGCAACTGCTGCCAACCCCCGAGCAGGATGATGGGCGCAGCGCACAAGGCGGCCCAGTCGTCCGCGGTAGGGTCGCCCGTCCATAACGCCACGGAAATGCCTACAAAGGCAAATGCCGAAACGATCGCATCACTCAGGTGATGCCACGCGTCTCCGCGCAACGCGGAGCTCTCAATCTTCTGGCTCACACCCGAAACATACCTGCCCAACAGTGCCTTGATCGGGAAGACGCCAATGAGCACCCAGAGCGTGTACATGTGCGGTAGCCGGTGCGGTGTGCGAATCAGGTTGATGCTTTGCGCAGCGATCCCCAGTGCGGCCGCGATCATGGCCACGCCAACCACGGCAGCGGCGATCGGATCGGCCTTACCGTGACCGTAAGGATGATCTTTATCCGGGGGTTTGATGGCCAGCGTGAGGCCCCAATAGACCACCGAGGAACTGATCACATCGAGAAAGGATTCCACCCCATCCGCCAGCAGGGCAAAGGAATGGCCAACCAGTCCGGCAACGCATTTCACCAGCGCCAGAACGAAGTTGATACCAATGCCCAGCAGCGATGAGCGTAGCCCCACTTTGACGATTTGTTCCGGAGTGGGCGACGAGGTCATGGCCGCATTGTCTCTTATTCTGGTCATGCGTTGCAGCCACAGTCACAGCGAGTGGCCCAGTACCCCCGGCAGGTCACAAAGGTTTTCTTTTTTTGGAAACTGCCTTGCTCCATTTGGATGATCCTTACTAAACTTACCGTGGATGGAAGCGTTTCCGTGAGTTCTCTACTAGTTTTTGAGACGCCGACCGTGAAATGCGCTGTGGCCCCTGGGGAGGCGTCCGTTGTTGCGTTTTTTGAAGCTTGCTCTCGTCTTTGAACTCTCGACCGTGGTGGGGCTCTCGGTATTGACGGGCCAGTTTTTCTATCGCGCGTACAACAACGGCAGCAGCGAGCACTTGCCGGTGAGTTTTCTGGCCGCGCTGGTGATGCTGGTGCTCGGCACCCAGCAAACGGCGATGTCCCTACGGCGCGAGAAGGTCCGGCTGGCGTTCGGTCAGCCCACGGTGCAGCAGAAGCTGCGCTTGCGGGTGGCGTACAGTACGCTCACGATCCTGTTGTGTATTGCGGCCGGCGTCCTGCTGGTTATCCTGCGCGACCATCTCCGCTAAAATTGCGTACGCGAAATCGCCAGACAAGAGCAAGTGGGTGTAAACGTTCCCTGTCCGGCAAAGGCGGATTGAACGGGCCGCCCGGCTTGTTTGGCTTTGACTAGGTTCGCGGTGATAGAGGGTAGGCGGTAACGGGACCTAAGTCGTGAGTGCGGGAACCGCAAAAATGGGTGGCCCACTCAAGCCGAGTCTGGCTGGAGTGGGAGACATCTGAACCGGTGACTACCGGGCTGCGCCCACTGCTCTCTTCTGGCGCGACATCACCGGCTGCGGCTTCTTGGTTTGCATGACTTGTGCGAGCGGGTCGGCCTTGCGTGGCTGAGCACCTTCAGACGACTGGGCGTCCATCCACTCATCCATCCGTGAGCGTTTGAAGCGCCAGCGGTTACCGAGCTTGAAGGCCGGAACGAATCCTTCGGAAGCATATTTATAGAGCGTGTCGGGACTAATACCAAGGTAGTCAGAGGCCATGCGAATATCCATGACTTCGCGCACCTCGTCTCTCGCCGGGGTGGTTCTCATCGAAGTGCTCTCCTCCGGGAACTGGGGGCCGGGCGAGAGGACTTACCCGCCGTTGTGCTTATACCGCGTTTTCACCCTGTAATACAAGAAGTTCTCGCGGATGGCGTGAATCCCTTTGGGCTTCGGCAGTCTTGCTCGGTTCCGTCAGGAGCGTATCAGAATTTATCAGCGCGCGAATCGTTACCAGCGGATCAGAAGCGGTTACCAAGGACATCGTATCGCTCCTGATCCCTTAAACAGGATTGCTCATCCTCTGCTTCTTATTTGCTCATCATCTTATTCATTCGTCACGGGTAGCCGGCAATGACGCAGGCAGCTACCGGTCACAATTCCGGTTGCAAACCGGCCGCAAGGGAAATCAAATCGTCACCAATAGTCCGAGTTTTTGCGATCGCATCGGCTAAAGGAATGTGTGTAATCTCTGTTCCGCGCAGTACTACCAGGCGGCCGAAGTTACCTTCGTGCACCAGGTCAATCGCAGCCGAACCGTAGCGCGTGGCCAACATGCGATCGTACGCGGTCGGCGTGCCACCGCGCTGTGTGTGACCCAGATTCACCGAGCGCGTTTCGTAGCCGGTCTTCTCTTCCAGCAGTTCCGCGACTGCCTGACCGATGCCGGCAAGACGCGCATGACCGAAGGCATCCACTTTTTCATTGTGCGTCGCCAGTTTGTCCGTGCCCGGGATCTTGGCGCCTTCAGCCACCACCACGATGGAGAACAGCTTGCCCCGCTCGTGGCGCGCCTTGAGAATCTTGACGCCGGCATCGATATCGATCGGCTTTTCCGGAACATAGATCACGTCGGCGCCCCCCGCGATCCCCGAGGTAATCGCGATCCAGCCCGCATCGCGCCCCATGACTTCGCATACGATCACACGATTGTGCGCCTCAGCGGTTGAGTGCAGCCGGTCGATGGCTTCAGTGGCGATCGACACCGCCGTGTCGAAACCGAAGCAGGCATCGGTGCCGCTCAGATCGTTATCGATGGTCTTGGGAACGCCCACCACCTTGACGCCCTTTTCGATCAGCGCGTTAGCCACGCCCTGGGTGTCATCGCCGCCGATGGTGATGAGCGCATCCAGCTTGTTCGCCTTGATGGTGGCCAGGCACTTGTCGATGCCGCCTTCCATCTTGCGGGGGTTGGTGCGCGAGGTGCGCAGGATCGTGCCGCCCAGTTGCAGGATGCCGGATACCGTCTCGAGGGTGAGCGGCATGGTCTTGTTCTCGACGACGCCACGCCAGCCTTCCATAAAGCCGACGAACTCGTCTTTGTGGTGGAAGATACCTTTCCGTACCGCCGCGCGGATCACCGCGTTCAAACCAGGGCAATCGCCGCCACCCGTCAACATTCCAACTCGCATCGTCGCTTATCTCCTGAAAACGTGCGCACTTAGTCTTAAGGCGCCTTGAGAATCATATCGCTTCAGGGGTCTGGTGGGTTTATCCGGGGCCGGCACTAACCCTGGGAGGTGGCTTCGTCCTCGTAGAAGGCGGCGATTTCCTGCGCGTACTTCTGCTGAATCACCCGCCGCTTCAATTTCATGCTGGGCGTCAGCTCACCCGACAGCAGCGACCACTCATCGGCCACCACGTGGAAACGTTTGATGGTTTCGAAGTTCGCCAGGCCTTCATTTACCTGGTCGACGGTAGCCTGGTACATCGCGGTCACCGCCGGGTGCTTTACCAGTTCCTCCCGGCAGGTGAACGGGATAGATTGCGCCTTCGCGGCGTTCTCGAGCGCAGGGAAGTTGGGAGCGATGAGCAGGCTCAGGAACTTGTGGCGATCCCCGACCACGACGGCGTTATCAACCAGCAGGCTGGCAGCCAGCTTGCCTTCGATGGGAGCGGGCGCGATCATCTTGCCGCCGGATGTCTTGAGAAGCTCCTTCTTGCGATCAGTGATGTAGAGAAAGCCATCGTCGTCCGCGCGGGCGATGTCGCCGGTGTGGAACCAGCCATCCGCGTCGATCGCCTCCAGGGTCGCCTCCGGCTTGTGCCAGTAGCCTTTGAAGACGAACGGTCCCCGGACCAGCAACTCACCGTCCGGGGCGAATTGATACTCCACCGATTCGATCGGTTTGCCAACGGAGCCCATACGATGGGCGCGCGCGTTGTTGAGCGAAACCACCGGGGAAGTCTCTGTGAGGCCGTAGCCTTCGAAGATGCGGATGTTCATGTCCGCGAACCAGGCGGCTGTTTCGACGCCGAGCGGGGCACCGCCGGAGAGATAGTCATCCACTTTGCCGCCGAAGGCCTGCTTAACCTTCGAGTACACCAGCTTGTTGGCCAATCGCCAGCTGAGCGATGAGGGAGTCTTTCCCTGCAGAACTTCCTCTCGATGTTTTTGCCCCGTTGTTTGGGCCCAGGCAAATAGCTTCTGTGTGAGGGGCTTCAGACCGGCGCGGCGGCGTACCTCGTCGCGGATTTTCTCGTAGACGCGCGGCACGGCGACAAACACGGTTGGCTGCACGGCTGTGAGGGCGGCCGGCAAGCGGTCGAAGGCTCCGCAATAAGCCAGAGTGGCCCCGTAGCAAAGCACTGCGTAATCGAGATGGCGCGCCGTAATGTGCGAGAGCGGGAGGAAGGACACGCAGGTGGAGTGAGGTCCCCAGGAGAAGGCCCGGGTGGAGTAGTTGAGGTTGGAGGCGATGTTGCCGTGCGTGAGCATCACCCCTTTCGGCTCACCGGTGGTTCCCGAGGTGTAGATGAGCGTGGCTAGATCGTCAGGCGTCACCCCGAAACTGCGCAGCCACTGCTGCATATCGATGCCGGCTGCGGCTTCTTCTGCATGCTGAAGCAGGGATGAGAGCGTCACGACGCCCGGTGTGCTGTCCACGCCGGTCAGGTCGTCCATGAGGACGATTCGCTCCAGGGACGTTTGCCCGCGGATGGAAGCGACCTTTTTGTATTGCGCTTCCGAAGAGACCACGGCTACTCGTGCTCCGGAGTCAATCAGCAGCAGCGCGATCTGCTCGGCAGTAAGCGTGGGGTATATGGGCACGTCGGCTGCGCCGAGCACTAGGGTAGCGAAGTCGACCACCGGCCATTCCCAGCGATTCTCTGCCAGGAGCGCGATGCGGTCGCCTTTCTTGATGCCCCATGCGGTAAATGCCTGGGCGAGCGCGTACACCCGAGCCATCAAGGCGTCGCTCGACATGGGCTGCCACTGTTGCGCGTTGTCCTGGCAGAGGAACACGCGCTCGCGCTTGCTGGCCGC
>CAZZVD010000195.1:0-10682 GCA_964657465.1 uncultured Acetobacteraceae bacterium
GCGATGGCTACCCGATTGATGACCCGCTGCACCAGAACCACCTGGAAATTTACGTGGCGGGCCAGGTCGGGAACAAATTCGGTAATTGCATTGCCGATCGGGTCGGTCGCAAACGAGATGGCAAGCCGGGCGGCGCTGGCGCCGAAGCTGTGGTCGCGGCCGGGAACGTAAAGATTGCCCAGCGAACTGGTGCACAAGGTGCCGACCACCGTCGCGTAGTTGAACATGGGCGTGCCCTGGTCGCTTTGAGCGATCACGACCTCATCAATCACGTGCAAAATGCGCCGGCCGACGGAAAGGTTGGGCATGCGGTGGTAGTGCGGATCCTGGTGGACGATGGACGGGATCAGGAAGGTCCCAAAGAACTCCCCGGTCATGTCCTGGGTAAGGGAGACACCGACATTTTTGGCGAAGCCGGGAAAGCCTGGTCCGTAATGGCTGTGGGCATTGCTGGCTATGCTCAAACCGGAAACAGCGCCGATGGTGAGCAGGTTGAAAGGATCGGCAACGTTTTTGGCGGCCAGGGTGAACTTCTGCTTCGGGGTAAGGGCCGAGGGGTCCGCGGAATCGAGGAAGCGAGCAAAGATGGCGATGTCGGGGCTGCAGCTCATGACCTTCTCGGCAGGGCTTGAGGAGTCGGGCAAACACTGGGCGCGCTGACCGAAGATATTGGGCCTGCTGGCGGGGGCTACCGGCATGCCTCCGGAGGCTGGGGGGCTGACGGGTGGGAAACCGGCGCGATTGCTGCTTTTTTGTTTGCGGCCGAGCACTCCCTCAGCCGAGCGGGGCACGGGGGCGCCCCTGTCGGCGGGTTCCTGCTGTGGCCCGGAAGCAGGCTGCTGGGGCAGAGTTCCGACGGGCTGGGGTGCGTCGGGCAGCTCGCTTTCAGGCTGGGCGAGGGCCTCCTGGGTCAACTGGCCGATCCTGTCGGGCTTCGCGCTTGCTGGCTGTTGCTGGCCGAGGAGAGGCCGCGGACCCGGTGCAAGGGTCACGAGCAGGAAGGCACTGCTGAGCAACTTTCCGGTCATCCGTCGGCACCAGACTCCAGGTCAGTTCAATGACAATGGCCCACCTGATTCTATAAAAAGAGGGTGGACGTCATTCTCTCGCTCCTGATCCTTGCTCCAGGCGCTTGTGTCTGACCCTTGCTTTATAGACGTTGCCGCGCGTCTTACTCGAGCCGCAGTCTCTTCATGATTGGAAATTTGTGAACGACGTTGGGCAAGAACTCGACTAACAGATTGCCGCCTGCATCGGTCGCGATCGAGGTGGCGAAGGTTGTGCCCACGACGGTTGCGTTGATGCTGGGCCCTGGGTAGTAGCCCACGGTGAGAGCGGCTGAGACTGCGCGGCCCGCAATGCCCGAGTAGTTGAACTGGTTGGAGCCGTCATCGCCGCGGCGGATGATCGCTCCGCGTGCGGCCAGCAGACTGCGGTGCAGGATGCTCCCACTGGCGATCCGATAGTAGCGGGGGTCCTGATGGAAAGCGGCGGCGAAGACACCATCGCCCAGAATGCGCACACTGGCCCGGCGCAGCATGGATGCGCCGAACTGTTCCCCGAATGCTCCGGTGTCGTGACCGTATTTAGGATCGGATTCAAAGAGATGTTCATAGCCGGCGGAGTAAAGGCTGGGCAGGATAGTGATGGGTCGCACTACTTCAGTAAGCGAAAACACCAGCTTGTCAGAGGCAGCGAACGCGTATGCCGACTGGCCGGGCTCAATGACCTGCGCGTATTTGCGGGCCTTGGCCGGAGGGGCAAAGGTAATCTGTTTTCCTGAGGGCTCAACCTGGTGGGCTGGTGGTTGCGGTTCCGGTGCGTCGATCAGGCCGGAAGTGCTCAGGCCGCCGGACGGCGCAACCAGGGTTTGCGCGGAACCAGGGAGATGGGCCAGTAGACTGCAGCAGATAGCGACAAGCGTAAGCCGACGACGGCGATCATTCGGGCGCAGAGGATTCGTCAAGAAAACCTTTCCAGGTTCAAGTTTGTCAGTTCTCCCAGTCTATGCGAGGCGCGTCCGTTGAGCACACGCCGGGGCACGCAATCGATGGAGCCGCGAGCGATTACGGTACTCTACCTGTGAAGGTTCCCGGCACTGCAAGCGGAAGCGTTCAAGGCGCGCGACGGATGAGAGATGCGCGAGAGAGGCGTTATGGATCAACCATTCAGCAGCAACGCAGACAGCCGCTTTGGAAATTTCGGGAAGAAGGTGGATGAGCATTTCACCCAGGCACTCCCTCGAGTGGAACAAGAAGTCAAGAAGTGGATTGCGCACCTGAATGATGAGGTGGTGCCGCAGCTGCGCCAAGGTTCTTCGCAGGCCCTGCGCAACACAGCCGAGGCATTGCGCAAGCTGGCGGAGCAACTGGACAACAGCACCGGAGAACGTTGATCTTGTTCCGGGCACGCCCACACTCGGTACGGGTACTGTTGCTGATAGCCCTTCCCCTGCTGTCTATGATCGGTTGCGGACACAAACACATGAAGGTGGCAGCGGTTTCGCCGCCTCCCTTGCAACCTGGTTTGCCAGTGAGCAGCGGATCGAGGGCTCCGTCGTCGCCGCCTGCGGAACCCTCCGCCGGCGCCACGGTGGCGGATACACAAGCCGATGCCGAATTTGTCAACTCGCACCCGGTGATCTTTACCGAGGAAGGGCTGGCGAGCTGGTACGGACCGCCGTATGACAAGCGGCGGGGCGCGAATGGTCAGATCTTTAATAAGGATGCGCTGACAGCGGCTCATCGCACCTTACCCATGAACTCACTGATTCGGGTGACGAACATGGCGAACGGGCAATCCGCCATTGTGCGGGTTACCGATCGGGGCCCCTTCGTGCATGATCGCGCGCTTGATCTTTCCCTGGCATCGGCTAAAGCAATCGGCGTGTGGCGTCCCGGCGTAGCCCGGGTGCGTATTGACGTATTCGCAGCCCCGGCCCGGCTGGATACAGGGGGACGTTGGTGTGTACAAATCGGGGCATTCAAGAGCGAAAAGGAAGCAGGGAGGCTGCGCGATCAGCTGACACGCAAGTACCACACGGCTAACGTGATCGAGTTCACCGGACCTACGGGGCACTGGGTACGCATTCGCCCCCAGGCAGACGACCGGGGACGCGCCGTGGAGATTACCCATTCTCTGGAGCCAAAAGAGGGTGAGGCGTACCTCGTTCGTCTTGACTGAGCTCGTGCTGAAGGGTGGTGAGCGGTGGTACGCCTGACTCGCATGCATTGGTTGACTGCCGCTTCGACAGTCTTGCTGCTTTGCTTTCTGTCACAGTCACCGGCAGCTTTCGCACAGGTTGGGTATTCGCTGCCCCCACATACGCTGGAAAAAGCACGCTCTTTGTACCACTGGCGCACGGCGCTTGCCTTTGCTGCAACCGCCTGGGGCCTGCTGGTGTTGCTCGCCCTGCTCCACTTCCGCTGGTCTGCCCAACTGGCTGTGTGGAGTGCGCGGGTGAGCCGCAAACCCTGGCTACAAGGCCTCGCCTTTACACCGCTGTTGCTGCTGGCTATTTCTCTGTCTGACCTGCCTCTCTCCATGCTGGGTCACCACATTGCTGTTAGTTATGGTCAGTCCGTGCAGGGATGGAGCAGTTGGTTTGGCGACTGGGGTAAGGCGTTACTGCTTAACCTGGTTTCCGGAATGTTCCTGCTTTCCGTCGTTTTCGCTCTGATCCGGAAGACACGGTACTGGTGGCTGTGGCTTTGGATTGGTTCGCTGCCGTTGCAGGTCCTGGTCATTTTTGTGCTGCCGCTGGTGATTGATCCCATGTTTAATCACTTTGAGCCATTGTCCAGGAGCCATCCGGCGCTGGTGGAACAGTTGGAGCGCGTGGTGGAGAAGACTGCCGTACCAATTCCGCCCGATCGTATGTTCGTGATGAAGGCGAGCGAAAAGTACACGAGCTCGAATGCGTACGTGACTGGGTTTGGGTCTTCCCGGCGTGTGGTGGTGTGGGACACCACGCTGAAGAGTTCGCCTCCTGACGAAATCCTGCTGGTTTTCGGTCATGAGTTGGGCCACTATGTGCTGCATCACATCGAACGCGGATTGGCGATCGGCGCGGCGCTGTCGCTATTTTTTCTTTGGATCGGCTCGCATCTGGCGCAATGGCTGATTGCGCGCTATGGCGACCGGTGGCATGTGGCATCGCTCGAAGATTGGGCAGCGGCCGGCGTTTTGTTGTTGGTGCTGTCGGTGCTCTCTTTTCTGGTGGAGCCGATTGGCAATGCAATTAGCCGCGCACAGGAGCACCAGGCGGATGTGTTCGGGCTTGAGGTGGTGCATGGGATTGTCGCCGATCCGCAGAGAGTGGATGCTGCGTCGTTTCAGCGATTAGGGGAACAGGCGTTGGAGTATCCGTATCCTTCGGCGTTCGTTGTGTTCTGGACGTACACGCATCCGCCGATTGCGGATCGGGAGGCGTTCGCGCTCGACTACGATCCGTGGCGCTCGGGCGCGCGTCCCCGGTACTTCCCGAAGTAGGATGGTTGAGAGGAACTGCGACTGATGGCTTGCTTGTTTTGCAAAATTATTGCCGGTGAGATTCCTTCAAAGAAGGTGTTCGAAGATGACCGCGTCTTTGCGTTTCGCGATATCAATCCGCAAGCGCCCACACATGTGCTGGTGATTCCCCGCAAGCATATTGGCTCGCTGGTGGAGGCTGCGGCGGAGGATCAGGAGCTGCTGGGGTATTTGCATTTGGTCGCAGCGAAGATTGCGGCGAGTGAGGGATTGTCTGGTGGATTCAGAACTGTGATCAACATCGGGAGCGACGGTGGGCAGACGGTCGATCACCTGCATATTCACGTGCTCGGCGGACGTGCCATGAGCTGGCCTCCAGGATAGTGGGCTGGGTGCAGGACGAACAGAAGTGCTCATCACTTTAGCGAATTCAGCCTTAGGCACAAAGCCCTACTCCCTGGACGGATGTTGTGGCTTTCCCTCGTGAGTGGCTGCGGAACGAACAGAAGTGCTAATCACTCCACCGAATTCAGCCTAAACCACGAAGCCATACTCCCTGGACGGGTGCCCCATGTTCGCCGATTCCGGCGTACATGGGTTGAAGAGAACGGGCGAAGCCCATCGAACGAACTCCGCTCACCCGTCTTGGATCTCAATCTATCCGAGTAGAAGAAATAGGAAGGGCTTTGCCCATCTTGAGAACCCATGTACGCCGGAATCGGCGAACATGGGGCACCCGTCCAGGGGGAGGGGCATTGTGGCTTCTCCTTGCCGGTGGATGCTAAACGACAGAAAAGCTAATCACTACCGTAATTTAAGTTTCCAAATCGCGAAGCCCATCGATCGAAGTCCACTCACCCCTCATCATCTCTCTATCGAGTAGAAACATGAGAGGGGTGTTGTGGTTTACCACTTGCAAGTGGGTGCAGAACGGATGCCGCTGTTACGCAACTGCTGCGATTACCTTTACGCTTCGACTACTTCCAGTTCCGCATCCAGACCGTGACGGCGCAATAGATTTGGCAGGTTCTGGGAGAAGGCGGAACGCGGCATGACCATGTCGCAACCCGCTTCCATCGCCTTCGCCTTCAGATCTCCCTGCAGGTGAGAGAGAAAACCGATGACCGACGTACCGCGCTTCATCTTGCTCTTCAATCGCGGAATCAGCGTGAGCGGCTTGGCATTCACATTGTTGAGATCAAACACAATCAACGACGGACGGCTCCCCTCTGGCACATCGGCCAGGCGCGAAACAATGTCCTTATCTGCTTTGACAAAGCCGACCTTGACGCCAATTTTGCGGGCGGTCTCCTGAATTTTTGCCAGGAAGAAGAGATCTTCAATGAAGCAGTAAATGCGCACGGGAGAATCTTCGCTGGGCGGCGCAGCGGTTACTTCTCTGGGCGCGGCCTCGACATAGTGGCCGTTCTGGCCGTTGCCGCGGTATTCGCCCCCGCCATGGGGTGAGTCGGCCATGTTGCCGTTGACCACGCGGTAGCTGTGATCCATGGGCCCGACAAAAGTTTGCTGGCGACGCGGCTTGCCTTTGCGGCGGGCGCCTCCCCCTCCATTGCTCCCATTGCTCCCATTGTGCATGGGTTGCGCGCTGCCATTGCTGCCGTTTCCGTTCTTGCCACTGAAGCGCCCCTGGTTGGAGGGCTTGGCCTTGGCAGACTTTTTCGGCTGATGGTTTTGGCTGGCAGTGGGGTTCGGGCCAGGGGCCGACTCAGGATTGGCTTGCCCTTTTGCCTGATTGTTCGAATATCCCTTACGTCTACGGCGCCGGCGACGATGCCCTTGCCCTTCACTCTGACCTGCAGGCTGCCCCTGATTCGAAGGCTGCGCCTGTGGTTGGTTTTGCTCAGTTGTCATGCTTGCACATCCCGGTGCGTTGGCAGTTCTTGCAGCTTGCTGTCATACAACCTTCTCCAGACAGAGGAAGGCAGAAACCGATTGCAACTCATATTTCCACTTGGTCGGTGGCCTGAGGCCACGTCGCACGCACTCAAAAGGAGGTTTTCCAAGGATACGGTTTGGGGGTGGAACTTATGGTTTGATCTCTCAAACGTACTAATAGTGTTGCTCTGCACCGCTATACATGTGGCCCAGCGACGACCATCGCTATGCGAGCCAGTAGGTGCTGCGCGGCAGAAGTACCTTATTGACTCTCGAGAATTGCGGCGAGCCTGACTCCCAAATGAGTTGTGGCTACAGCCGCTCGATAGGCAAAACCGATAATACACAGATCTGCTCGCGAAGAGCAAGTGCTATTCGGAAACTGGTTGCCGGAAGTGAGTCCTTCGGGTGTTACCAAGAGGGGATACGGGGAAGGCTTCAGGGAAAAAGAAAAGCCACGCATCGGTGGCTTTTCTTAATGGCCATCACTGGCCTCCCAAAGAGTTCCCGGCAGACTGTGTCTGCGGGATGTAAGCTCCGGTTGCGGTCGGCCCTGATAGAACCTGACTCTGCTCACCGGATCTGAAGCGCCGGACTCGCATTCTGTATGCAAGCCTCGTGCGTCGCTGGCTGCTGTACCTATTGCAGTTCACAGGCCGTTTACTACGATTATTGTTTTCAGTGAGTTGGGTGGTCTAGGAAAAAGGATGTTCTGATTTATGGAAGGCATAACGGCGATATGATTCTGGAAATCATAGTTTCTGCTGGAAATCAGGCGGCAATCTCCTCGGGATCAGTGCTGGCAACTTGCGCAGTAATGGGTGCCTCGCCCACCTACCAGGATGCGCCGGATCGGGTCTCCGCAGACAAGGCAGGGTAGACCGTCACGCAGGTAGACCCGATGCTCCAGCTGGAAGAAGCCTTTGACTCCGGCGGCGTCGACGTAATCGGAGACGGAGGAGCCACCGAGGGAAATAGCTTCCTTCAGGACGGTTTGCAGAGCAGCATGCAGGCGATCCAATTCTGCCCTTTTGAGACGGCTGGCCATTCGCTTGGGCCGAATGCCCGCCCGGAAAAGGCTTTCATCCGCATAAATGTTCCCCACACCGTGCAGCAGTTTTTGATTCAGCAGTGCCGCCTTGATGGGCGTGCGGCGGTGGCGGAAGAGGGCGGCAAAATCGTCGGGCGCGATGGTGAGCGGCTCGCGACCCGTGCCGGCGAAGCGAACTGTCTCGACCTGCTTCGTGGGCTCGCCGTGGAGGGCCATCCGGCCGAAACGCCGCGGGTCCACAAAACGGAGCTCTCTGCCGGACGCGAGATGCAGAATGCCGTGGGTATGGGGCGGGACGGGCGTTTCTGCATCAGCGACCAGGAGGCGCCCGGTCATGCCCAGATGCACAATCCATTGCGTGGAAGTACCGGTCAGATCGAAGACTATGTGCTTACCGACGCGGTAGACGCGGTCGATCGTCTGGCCGGCGAGTTCGATCGCCATTTGCTGGGGAGTCGACTTGAACGGTTCCGGTTTGTTGCTGAACCAGGTGCTGTCGATACGGTCGCCGCGGACGCGGTCATGGACGCCACGGGCAATGGTTTCAACCTCTGGCAGTTCGGGCATGGGTGCTCTCACGCCATTGTCGCAGAGGGTGGAAGAAAACCGGGCCTGCCGTTATATCATCAGGAGTTGGAACGGCTCTTGCCATCGAGCAAGGGCTATCCTCAACATTCTACGCAACTCCCTCCGCAGGTTTGAGACGTTTCCTCTCAGGATTTGACCAGCGGGCGGGGTGCGCTGCGCGCAAATGATAGGAGTGCATGCGAGCCAAAACTGCAGTCGTGCTGGGCGCCCAGTGGGGCGATGAGGGCAAGGGAAAGATTGTTGACGTGCTTTCCGGTGGGTTTTCGGTGGTGGCCCGGTATGCGGGCGGCCACAATGCCGGGCATACGGTCATCATCCGCGGGCAGAAGTTCATTCTGCAGTTGGTTCCCTGTGGCGTGCTGCGTCCAGACTGCCGGGCCGTGATCGGCAACGGGGTGGTGCTCGACCCGGTCGCATTTCTGAAAGAGATTGGGAAACTGCGCGATCTGGGCGTGAATGTGGATGAACAGCTCTTTGTTTCCAATCGGGCCCAGGTGATTCTTCCCTACCACCGCATGATTGAGCTGGCCTCAGAGAATGCACCGGGACGGCAGAAGATCGGCACCACGAGCCGCGGCATCGGGCCGGCTTACGAAGACAAGATGCACCGCAGCGGCTTGCGGGTGATCGACCTGCTCAATCGCAAGCTGCTGAAAACGCACATCGAAAATGCGTGCAACGAGAAGAATGCGATTGCCCATGCGCTGTTCGGCACGGATCCGCTGGACCCGATCAAGATGTATGACGAGTACGCGGAAGCTGCGGAGCGCATTCGCCCCTTTGTCGCGGACACGGCGGCGTTGCTGAACGAGGCTATCCGCAAAGGCCAGAGCGTTATGTTTGAAGGCGCCCAGGGCACGATGCTGGATATCGACCATGGCACCTATCCATTTGTGACTTCGTCCTCGGCTACTGCCGGCGGCGCGGTGATTGGCACCGGGGTGGGGCCGACCGCCATCGGTACGGTGATTGGGGTGACGAAAGCTTATGTCACGCGGGTGGGCGAAGGTCCCTTTCCTACGGAAATCTCCGGGCCGGTAAGCGACGAACTTCGGGCTCGCGGGCAGGAGTACGGCGCGGTGACGGGACGGCCAAGGCGCTGCGGCTGGCTGGATTTGCCGCTCTTACGCTACTCCAACGAGATCAATGGCACCGAGTGGCTGGTGGTGACCAAACTGGATGTGCTGGACAGCTTTGCCGAGATCCCCATTTGTACCGGGTATCGCATCGGCGGCAAGGCAGTCGATACCATTCCTGCGGATGTGAGCGGGTTTGAGCAGCTTGAGCCGGTTTACACCCAGATGAAGGGTTGGCAGACCTCGACCGAAGGCATTACGGCATTCGACCAGCTGCCGCAAGCGGCGCAGGCGTACCTTCGTTTCCTCGAAGCGGAGTCGGGAGCACGCATCGGCATGGTGTCCACTGGCCCTGACCGGGAACAGACAATGACTTTGCCGGCGTTCTCTGATGCGCTCAACTGGATGCACTCCGGCTAGACTTTGCAGCAGGGCCCCTTACCATTACAGATACATACGAGGCACCATGGTCAGCTTTATCGTACGGATGCGGTTCTCCCCGGAGGAC
Organism: uncultured Acetobacteraceae bacterium; assembly: GCA_964657465.1. Classification (GTDB taxonomy): domain Bacteria; phylum Acidobacteriota; class Terriglobia; order Terriglobales; family Acidobacteriaceae; genus PALSA-350. The sequence goes on from CAZZVD010000195.1 coordinate 9,590, forward strand.
CGTGAAAACGTGAGTGAAATGTTACGGGAACTGGCACTGGCCTCGCGCCAGGAGCCGGGCTGCGTCAGCTACGTGCCCCACACGGTCGAGGACGATCCGAACGTGGTCGTGATTTACGAGCAGTACAAGGATCGGGCTGCTGCCGAGTTCCACCGCACCACGCCGCATTTCAAAAAGTACGCGGTCAGCGGTTTCTACCAGTTGTTAAAGGAACGGGCAGTAGAAAACCTGACCGCACTCGGGTAGCCGGTGTTTACTGCTACTGGACAGCGCAGCACGTCTTGTCATCCCAGGCCACTCGGCGTGAGGCGGTGTTTTGGGTGCATCCTAGGTTAGTAGTGGTGTCATCCGATTGCAGTCCAGGTGACGGGGCATTGCGTTTAACCGCGAAAACTGTCAGTCTACAACTTCCATTTTGACTGGTTATTCGGACGCGGACTAACATCCAGTACGCCTATGTGCGCTCTCTCCGAGCATCGTCGTCTGCTTCCCACGGTCGGCAGACTGTCCCTGGTTGTTGTTCTTCTCTTCGTGCTCAATCCGCGGGCGCAGGCCGGTTTCCCTCACAAGGACAATGCACATAAAGAGATTGAAGGCCTGGAGCAGGATTGGCGCACGGCTCAGCTTAGCAATAACGTAACTGAGGCTGAGCGCTTGCTGGCCGATGATTATCTCGGGATTAACGCGAATGGCACGCTGGAAACCAAGGCGGATGAATTAAGCCGGCGCCGGAGTGGGGCTTTTCACATTTCCCAACTTGAGTTGAGCGATATCAAGGTGCGGATTTATGGGGATACGGCGGTTGTGACGTCCAAAGCAGAGCTGATGGGGAAGAACGGGGATCGGGATATCAGCGGACGGTACCGGTATACCCGGGTATACAGCAACCGTGATGGACAGTGGAGAATTGTGAGTTTTGAGGCCAGCAAGATCTCGGATGACAGTAAGCACTAGGGCTGTATTTCGCCGTTCTTGGCTCGGGTGGGCTGCTACCCGGTTGCGCGATGCTCACGGCCTGTTCCCTAACAATTGATGGGCGCCCCACATCTCGCTGGTTTTTCGCGAGATGTGGGATTCCACGAATCTCGGTCCC
>CAZZVD010000196.1:0-10638 GCA_964657465.1 uncultured Acetobacteraceae bacterium
GTCTCTTCAACCCACGTACGCCGGAGTCGGCGAACATGGGGCACCCGTCCAGGGATTAGGGCATTGCGGCTGCAACGCAGATGGGTGGTGAGACACCCCGTCCAGGCAGCAGGTCTTGCGGTCACAACTAGAATGGGTGGTGAAACACCCTTTCACGGAACAGGCCGTGAGAGATGCAGGCTAGCACTAAGCGCAGGGAAACAACATGCCGGTTTAATGCGGGCGCTACTTCTTTGCCGGTTCCACGGCACCCGGGAACAGATTCGGCAGCGGCTTCTGCTCTTGCTCCATCAACTCAGGATGGGGCAGCGGCTTGCGGGGCAGCATCTGATCGCGCATGGCTGCGTTGTACACAAATATTGCCTCAACCACTGCTGCCTGCTTTAGATCGGTGGGAGACAAGCGCTCATATACATCCTGGTTGCTATGCAATGAGCGGGTTTCGTAGTCGCGGGGAGCCTGGATAAACTGAAATCCTGGAATGCCCACCTGGTCCAGAGACTCATGGTCGGTAGAACCGCTCTGGCGCATGCTGATCGTGGTGACACCCAGATCGCGCAGTGGCGCAATCCATTGCCGGAAGATAGAGGCAGTCGCGGCGTTATTCTCGGCATACACGCCCAGTAGCTTTCCTCCGCCGTTGTCGATGTTGAAATAGCCCGAAACCAGCGCGTGCTCCGGCTTTGTCACCACCGGCCCTACCGGCTCCCGCAGGAACACTGGAAGGGTTAACTGCTCCGGCGTCTTAGATACTGCCACGGTAGCAAAATGCTGATGTACGTAACCGAGCGACCCCAACTCGCCCTGCTCTTCGCCAGACCATAAGGCGACCCGGATGGTTCGCCGCGGCTGTACGTGCAGCGCAGTCAGAATGCGCATCGCCTCCATCGCGATAATCGCGCCGGCGCCATCGTCCGTCGCCCCCGTGCCTGCGATCCAGCTATCCAGATGACCGCCCACCATCACCACCTGCGCTTTGAGTTGTGGGTCGGCGCCCGGAATCTCGGCGATGGTGTTGTAGCCCTCCTGATGATCGCCGGTGAATTCAGACTGTATCTGCAGCGAAACGGTAACTGGTACGGAGTGCTGAAGCAGCCGACCGACTCGCCCGAAGTTTTCGCTGGCGATGACTGCCGAAGGGATCGGCTGCTTGTGATCGGGGCGGTAAACATTCGCGCCCATTTGCTCCGCATTGTCATCCCGGATGATGCCGCCATCGCCGCCCCATCCATCGACCAGGATCGCTACCGCGTGTTCCTCCGCGAAGAAGCGTGCGACGCGCTCCTGAAAGTTCACCTTCTTGAAGGTGTCTTCCCAGAATTTAGGTCCCATCGACATGACGTGCTGTTCGCTCATGTCGCCATTGAGGGGATACTGGTAAATTTGCGCCAGTTTGTTCTCGTCATAAGCCTGCATCAGCGGTTCGGGGTCTGGATTGATCTTTGGCGCGTCGCCATAAAGCACGATCTTGCCCGTCAACTTTCCCTTCCACGCGTCCAGTTCTTTTTCTTCCTTCATCCGCGGTACCGCGATCACTTCTGCCGTCACCATGCCCTGGGTAGCGGGAGACCAGGGGGTGGCCTGCGCGATGAAGACCGCGGTATCGGGCGTGGCCATGTTGGCCGCGGTGCTGATTTGGCGCCAGCCCATGCCGAAATCGCCCCAGCTTTCCAGGCGCGCATTGCTGCAGCCCATTGCAGTCAACTGCTCTCGCGTCCAGGCATTTGCTTTTGCCAGGTTAGGCGAACCAGTCAGCCGGGGACCGATATCGTCGAAAAGCCCGCTGGCGTAGTCCATGATGTGTGAGTGCGTGAGACCCTCTTCGCGTATGCGGGTATACATGGCGAGGTCGAGAGACTCGGTCGCCGGCTGCACGGCCGGGTGGCTGTAATCGTAGCCGCCTGCGTCTGCAGGCCTGGCGGGCTTTGCGGGTTCTTTTACGTGAGCGCTGAATGCATGCAACGAGACAACGCTGAGCAGCAAGGCGGCCGTTAAACCGGCGCGTCGATCAATCATCTGTAACATTCCTATTTCTGAGTATCTCATTGAGTGTTTTCTACTGGGGCTGGTCCTTCGAGTGGGCCCGGGGAGTTGGCGTTGGGATGGGCTGTGGAATCGCCGGCCGGCGGTGTGTGGCTGCTGTCCGATTTCGGACAGCAGCCGGCGAAATTGAACAAAAGCACGGCCGCCTGCGTATCCGGGAATGTGGCAAAACAACAGAATCCTCGCACATACGCTGCTAACCGGCTTTGGCCACCAGCATGCTTTCAGGCATAACGATGGATATTTCTCGCCCAGACTTTAAGGCCAAAAAGCGCAAGCGGCAGTTTCTCGTGATTGGCGCCGGCATCGTGGTGCTCGCCGTTGTCACTTTTCTGGTGATGCGCCTGAAACCGGCCTCGCCGACAGTCGATCGCTCTGTCGTTTGGACGGACACGGTGAAGCGCGGACCCCTGGTGCGCCAGGTCCGCGGTATCGGCACCCTGGTGCCGCGCGAAGATGCGATCCGGCAGATCCCCGCCCAGACGGAAGCAACGGTTGTGCGCATCCTCACCCTGCCCGGCTCATTGGTAAAGCCAGAAACCGTCCTCATGGAGCTGAGCGACCCGCAGCTTAGTCAGGAGGCCCTCAATGCGCAGCTCTCTCTGCGCGAAGCCCAGGCCGACCTGAGCAACGTCCAGGTAAAGGTACAAAGCGATCTTATGGCGCAAAAGTCGGCGGCTGCGACCGTGAATGCTGACTACAAGCAAGCGCAACGGCAGGCGCAGACGGATAAATCGCTCTACAGTCTCGGTGTGGTGTCTGGCCTGACCTACAACGGATCACAGGGCAAGGCCGATGAACTCAGTACGCGGAACAAACTCGAAGAGCAAACCGTACAGATAAATGAAAAGGCGATCGAGTCCCAGTTAGCAGTGCAAAAGGCGAAAGTGTCGCAGGCAGAAGCGATTTACCGGCTTAAACAGCAACAACTGGATGCACTTAAGGTGCGGGCCGGCATTGCCGGTGTGCTTACCAGCATGCCCCTGGCAGTAGGCCAGCATGTAACCGTGGGCACCATGCTGGCGCAGGTAGTACGACCCAACCAGTTGAAGGCACAATTGAAGATTCCGGAAACCCAGGCGCGCGACATCCAGATTGGCCAACCGGCTTCGGTGGACACGCATAACGGTCTCGCGGATGGCAACGTTTCCAGAATCGATCCTGCTGTACAGAACGGAACCATTACGGTCGATGTGGAGCTGACCGGCAAGCTGCCGGAAGGCGTGCGCCCCGACCTGAGCGTAGACGGCACGATTGATCTGGAAAGAATGCGCGACGTTCTGTACGTCGGGCGCCCTGCATTCGGCAACGAGAACAGCACCATCAGCCTGTTCCGGCTCAGTCCGGACAACACGAGCGCGGTGCGCACCCCGGTCAAAGTGGGTCGAGCCTCGGTCAACGCGATCCAGGTGGTTGAGGGCCTGCACGAAGGCGACACCGTAATCCTGAGCGACATGTCGAGATACGACACTACGGATCGAGTGCGCCTCGATTAGGGGCGAACCGATGCTGGATCAACGCAACCAACGCGAGCACGATAACCCAAGGAGCGAACGCATGCAGCCATTGATACAGATTGAAGCGATGACCAAGGTTTTCTATACCGAGGAGATTGAGACGCACGCGCTTTCTGGTGTGCACCTCTCGATCGGCCGGGGGGAATACGTGGCCATGTCTGGCCCCTCCGGTTGCGGCAAATCTACCCTGCTGTCGATCATCGGCTTACTGGATACGCCGACTGGTGGAAAGTATGAGCTGAATGGCCGTTCGGTTGAGAACCTCAAGTTCGCCGAGCGCTCGCGCATTCGCAACCAGGAGATCGGGTTCATCTTTCAGAGCTTCAACCTGATCGGCGATCTCACGGTGTCAGAGAATGTGGAGCTTCCTTTGACTTATCGCTCTGGCATGGCCTCGAGCGATCGTAAGCAGCGCGTCCAGGAATCGCTGGAGCGGGTGGGCATGGCGCACCGCATGCGTCATTACCCATCGCAGCTGTCCGGCGGTCAGCAGCAGCGTGTCGCGGTGGCTCGCGCCCTGGCTGGTTCGCCTTCCATCCTGCTGGCCGATGAACCGACTGGTAACCTTGACTCTAAAAATGGCGAAGCGGTCATGGAGCTGCTCAAGAACCTTCACAACGAAGGCGCGACCATTTGCATGGTGACGCACGATCCGCGTTTTGCGCGCCACGCCGACCGCAACATACACCTGTTCGACGGAAAGATTGTCGCCGAAGGTGAATTTGCCGAGCACAGCCTGGAATTCCAGTAGATCGCCCGTTCCCCTACCCGGTCAGGGCCGGGTGCCCCCGCGCGCCGGCAGTGGCGAGCAGGTCCGTACGTCCATGTGTTTTGTTGCCCCATTCGCTTGATTGCAGGGCACGCCAAAGAGGTCGGCAGAGATGATTTCGCTTGAAAATGTGGAACGAAGCTATAAAACCGGCGCCGGCCGAACCTGGGTCTTACGACGCATCAACCTCAAGATCGAGGCGGGCGAGTTCATCACCATCATGGGCCCATCGGGAGCCGGTAAATCGACGCTTCTGAATGTACTGGCCCTGCTCGACGATCAATGGGAGGGCGCCTACTGGTTCGGCGAAGAGCCGGTGCATGCCATGAACCGGAAACAACGTGCTGACCTTGGCCGTCGCAAGATCGGCATGGTGTTTCAGAGCTATCACCTGCTCGATGACCTCAACGTTGCGGAAAATATTGACCTGCCGCTTTCGTACAAAAATATCTCCCGCTCAGAACGACAGTCCATGGTTGCCGACACGCTTGACCGCTTCAACATTGTCGGCAAGAAAGACCTTTTTCCCAGTCAGCTTTCCGGAGGCCAGCAGCAACTGGTGGGCATTGCCCGCGCAGTGATTCATCGCCCATTGCTGCTGCTAGCGGACGAGCCGACCGGAAATCTGCATTCTTCGCAGGCGAAGGAGATTATGGAGCTGTTTCAGCAATTGAACCGGGAAGGAACCACGATCGTGCAGGTAACCCACTCCGACGTAAACGCCGCTTACGGCAGCCGCGTTCTGGAAGTGCGCGACGGTTGGCTGGTGCATGACACGGCGCATCCCGAGTTGGAACCCTCCACTGAGGTGAAGGCATGACTGTGGTTTGCTACGCGGCACTGTGTGTTCGAAAAGCTCTTTCCCTGGTTTGTGCCGCCGCCGTTTTTGCCTCGACCAGCTATGCCCAGCAAGCGCCCGCGACCGTGTTGCCGAATAGTCCGCAAACCCAGACCCCGAATGCTCCTGCTGCACCGGCCCAGGCGTTTTCGATTAGTCTGCCGAGCTCGCGCAACCCGATCCGCGCTTATCTTCCGTCCACGGTTCCCGAGCCCGATCTCAGCAATTCGATCAAGCTCAACCAGCTGATCCGGGAAGGCAAGCTTTACCTCTCAATCCGCAACGCGATCGAGTTGGCGCTTGAAAACAATCTTGACCTGGCTATTGCGCGCTACAACCTGCCCATCGCGGAGACGGACATTCTCCGCACCAGGGCCGGTGGATCGGTGCGCGGCGTCAACACCGGCGTGGTGCAAACGACGCAGTCTGGCGGCGCGGGTGGTGGCGCGGGTGCGGGGGCCGGCGGTACCTCGGGCGGTGCTGGCGGTGCCGGGGCTGGCGCGGGCGGCCTGGTGCAAAACACCCTGGGTCAGGGCTCCCAGGTAAGCTCCTTTGACCCGCTGGTGACGGCTACGGCAGACCTGGAGCACTCCACTGAACCGGTGTACAACCTGCAGCAGTACGGCGTTCCCGATCTCAAATTCAATACCTGGACGGTCAACGGAAGCTACGCCCAGGCTTTCCCCACGGGCACGGCGGCGCAGTTCCAGTGGCAAAACAACCGGCAGACCATCAACAGCCCCTACTACGCGCTTACCCCGGCATTGAACGTGTTCTGGCAGTTCACCCTGACGCAACAGTTGCTGAACGGATTCGGCTTCGGGCCTAACTTACGCTTCCTGCGTATCGCGAAGAACGATCGCAAAATCTCGGACCTCGCTTTCAAGGATCAGGTAATTACCACCGTCACTCTCATTCAGGAGATCTATTGGGATCTGGTCAATGCGTATCAGGATGAACAGGTCAAAGTAAGATCACGTGACTTCGCACAGAAGACGCTGGAAGACACTCGGAAGCAATTCGACCTGCAGGCTGTGCCGGCGATTGACGTGATGCGCGCAGAGACAGAAGTGGCGAATCGCGATCAGGAGCTGACCGTCGCCCGAACCAATCTGCAGCTCGAACAGTCACTGATGAAGAATGCCATCACCAAGAGCCTCGATGACCCGGTCCTGGAAGAGATGCCCGTCATTCCGACGGACATCGCGGCGGTTTCCGGCCCACAGACGTTTCCAGCCGTAGAGGATCTGATAAGCGAAGCGTTGAAGAACAGTCCTACTCTTTCTGAGACTGCGATCAATCTGCAAAACCAGGTCATCAGCCGCAAAGCGTTGCGCAACAATCTGCTGCCTTCCCTGACGGCAGTGGGCTTCTACGGGGGCACGGGTCTTGCTGGCGAACCGAACCCGAACTATAGCCTGGGGCCCAACCCCGTGGTGGTGCCAAACAGCTTTGGCGGCTCGTTGACCAACGCTTATAACAACTCTTCACCGACCTACTATGCTGGTCTGAACCTATCCATCCCGCTGCGCAACCGGGTGGCGCGCGCCGACCAGTTTCGTGCGGAATTGGAGTTCCGGCAGAATGAGCTTTATGCGCAACAGACCAAAAAGCAGATCCGGTTGAACGTGCGCAATGCCGAGTACACGGTTGAGCAAAGTGTGGCCCGCGTGGCCGCAGCCACCAAGGCGCGCGATCTGGCGCAAAAAACGTTTGAAATCGACACGCAGGAACAGCAATTAGGGGCGGGCTCTATCTATCAAACGCTCACCGCCCAGCGGGATCTCTCGATTTCACAATCATCCCTGGTCACCGCGCAGACAGCTTACGAGCGCGCTAAAGTCGATCTCGACAGGGCGGTCGGCGTTACTCTCGAGCACGTGGGTATCTCGATCGAAGAGGCTCGGGCAGGCGTCGCGCCGCAGTAGAAGCAGGCTTCCGGCCTCACCGCGCACTATACTGTCGGTGACCGTCGAACATAGCAAATGGCAACCTACCCGCAAGCAGCGAAAGAGACCGCGAGTGCTCGTCATCCGGCGGAGGCGCCGCGAGTTCTCGCCGCCGACGATCAGCCCCACATTCTCGATGCGATCGAGTTGCTGTTACGCCCTGAAGGCTATCGGGTGACGCGTGCGCAGTCTCCGCGCGAAGTGCGGGATCGGGTTGGGAGCGAAAGCTTTGATGCTCTGCTCATTGATCTGAACTACACCCGTGACACAACGTCGGGGGCAGAAGGATTGGAATTGCTGGCTCAGCTCAGCGCGCATGACAGTCGTCTTCGGATTGTGGTCATGACGGCCTGGGCGAATGTCGATCTGGCGGTCGAGTCGATGCGCCGGGGCGCTTGCGACTTTATTCAGAAGCCCTGGGAAAATGCCCGCCTGCTCTCGATTCTGCGCTCGCAAATTGAACTGCGGCGGGCCATGCAGCGGGCAGAACGGCTGGAGGCAGAGAACCGCCTGTTGCGCGCCGAAGGCCGTCCTGAGTTGATCGCCGACGCGCCTTCCATGAAGCCGGTGCTGGAGTTGTTGGCGCGCATCGGGCCGTCGGATGCCAACGTTTTGATTACCGGCGAGCATGGCACCGGGAAAGAAGTAGTGGCGCAAACGCTGCATGCGCTCTCTTCCCGCGCCGCCCGTTCGCTGGTGGCGGTCAATACCGGCGCACTGGCGGAAGGCACCTTCGAAAGCGAACTCTTCGGCCATGTCAAAGGAGCTTTTACCGACGCGCGTACTGACCGCATCGGCAGATTTGAGCTGGCAGACCGTGGCACCCTGTTCCTGGATGAAATGGCGAACGTGCCCATGCGCCAGCAGGCCAAGCTGTTACGCGTGCTGGAAACGGGTGATCTGGAACGTGTTGGATCGTCACAGACCAAGCGTGTGAATGTGCGGCTACTTTCCGCCACCAACGCCAACCTTCCGGAAGAGTGTGCCGCCGGCCGCTTTCGCGAGGATCTGCTATTTCGTCTCAATACCGTTGAGATCCACCTGCCTCCCCTGCGCGACCGCCGGGAGGACATCCCTACCCTTGCCGGGCACTTTCTGTCTCGTTATGCTGCGCGCTACCGCAAGCCGGTCACCGGCTTCGAGCCAGCCGCGCTGGAAGCGATGCTGCAGCACGGCTGGCCGGGCAATGTACGTGAGCTCGACCACTCGCTCGAACGCGCGGTGCTCATGGCGCGCGGCCCCCGGATACAGAATGCTGACCTTGGGTTGAGCTCGGTTCGCTCATCCTCCCAAAGCCTCGATGAGCTCAGCCTCGAAGCCGTGGAAGCCATCCTCATTCGGAAAGCTCTGGCACGGGCCGGCGGCAACGTGAGCCATGCCGCAGAAGCGCTGGGACTGAGCCGGGGAGCACTCTATCGCCGGATGGAGAAGTATGGACTCTGATCCCACTCCGCATACCGGTAGTGAATCAGCGCACTCCGTCCCACTGCGGCCTAAACAAGTCGGTCGCAACACCCCGTTTGAACGCCAGATTCGTATCCTGAGCGCCTGTATCGCGGCGCCTTCCTTTCTACTGGCCGCCTTTCTGCTCTGGCAAGCCAATGTATCTGCCACAATGATGGCTACCGCTCTCGGCGGCGTTGCCCTGCTGTCTCTTATCGCGGTGGGCCTGATGCTGGAAGAAATTGTGCACCCGCTGCAAACCCTCGCCAACGTGGTTTCTGCCTTGCGCGAATCCGATTATTCCTTTCGTGCCCGGGGAGCGAGGCAACTGGATGCGTTGGGCGAACTGGCGCTGGAAATCAATGAGTTTGCTGACCTGCTGCAGGGCCAGCGGCTTAACGAGATGGAGGCGACCACCCTGCTGCGCCGCGTCATCTCTTCCATGGAATCGCCCGTGCTCGCGTTCGATCCCAGCGACCGGTTGCGCCTCGTCAATCCGGCGGCAGAAGCCATCTTCCATCTGAGCGATGGGGCTGCGCTGGGCTTGAGCGCTCGAGAACTGCAACTCTCAGGATTGCTCGAACAAGCAGACCGGGGCATACTCGTTCTGCCAAGCAGAGGCAGTCCCGTTCAATGGATGGTGCGGCGATCCAGCTTTCGCCAGCGGGGCATTCCGCACACGTTGCTCGTGCTCTCTGACGTTAGCAGTGCGTTGCGCGAGCAGGAGCGCGATGCCTGGCAGCGGCTCATCCGGGTCATGGGTCACGAGATTAACAATTCGCTCACGCCCATCAAGTCGATTGCCGGCAGCCTTCGGTCGCTCATCCACAAACTTCCGCAGGGCGAGGAAGCGCATGAGGAGCCGGTGTTCAGCCTGGAGCGCGGCCTCCAAATCATCGAGAACCGCGCAGAGTCGCTGAATCGATTTATTCAGGCCTATCGGCAGCTGGCCCAGCTGCCGTCACCGTTACGGCAACCGTGCTCATTACATTTGCTGATTGAGCGGGCGGTTGTGCTGGAAACCAGGGTGCAGGTGCAGCTTCGGCCGGGGCCCGAGGTCACTATGGAACTGGACCCGGATCAGATGGAACAGCTCATCATTAACCTGGTGCGCAATGCAGCGGAAGCCGGTCTGGCTCGCTTCCCGCAAGCGGCTGCCATGGCCGACGGCGACGCTCCACACGTGACGGTCTCGTGGACTTGCAGTGCGCAAGCCGTGGTGATCTGTATTGAAGACAATGGCATTGGACTTACCAACCCGTCCAATCTTTTTGTGCCCTTTTACACCACCAAACCTGGGGGCAGTGGCATCGGTCTGGCGCTGGCGCGCCAGATTTGTGAAGCGCATGGCGGCGCATTGCAGCTCAGCAATCGTCTTGATGGGCCAGGCTGCGCAGCCGAGGTGCGACTGCCACTGGGCGAGGCGGCCATCGGCAGCCCCGCCGCCGCAGATGTGGCCATGTCCATCAGCCGGCCGGTGTAAGCCAGCACTCCCGTGACCCGGGTGGGTGGCCGATACTACTTTCGCTTCATCGTTTCCAACTCATCCAGGGTGCGCGGCCAATCTGCCTTCATCAGGCGGGAAAGGCTGCGATCAGCCAGCAGCTTGCCACCGGTCTGGCATTTGACACAGTAATCGGTTTCATTGTCTGCGTAACGGATGCGCTGGATTGGCTCGCCGCACCGTGGGCAAGGTTGACCGTAGCGGCCGTGCACGGCAAAGTCTTTGCGAAAGGCGGTCACTTTTTCGGGAAAAGCAACCTGTGCTTCGTTGCGAAGCCGATCGATCCAGAGTGTTAGTGTACTTTGGGTGGCAGCGAACAGCCGTTGCCACTCGCCGGTGCTGAGTTTGCTCGTCAAGGTTACCGGCGATAACTGCGCCGCATGCAGGATCTCATCGGAGTAGGCGTTGCCGATGCCGCTCAGGATGCGCGGGTCGGTGAGGGCTCTCTTCAATGTTCGATTCTCGGCGGTCAGGGCGTCGCGGAACGAGGCGAGGTCGCTCGAGAGTACATCGATCCCTCCCGGATCGATGCTGCGTAAGGCTTCTTCTCCGGCGAACACATGAAGGGAGGCTCG
>CAZZVD010000197.1:0-10614 GCA_964657465.1 uncultured Acetobacteraceae bacterium
GACACTGGTCTCAAGGTGTCGATCTTGTTGCACTTCGATCCTGAATCCGCCGTGCTATTTCGTCGGGGACTGGGCTGGGTTCGAGGGAGGTACCGGGGCTGGCGGAAAGATCACCGCGGGATCGTCAAGCTTGCGCGGTTTCACCTTCGGCTCGAGTTGCAACATCCAGCTGAAGCTCGCGTTGCCGGTTCTGCCGAAGTGATTATTTTCGCCGGTTACGATTGCTGGAATGCCATTCTTGTCGACGATGATCCTGCCTGTTGCGAGGTCTTTCTTGTACCCTGTCGCAATGCCGGAGGAGTAGTGGCATCCCACGCAGCTCTCAGTTCCGTTCACGGTGGTCGCATCGATCGGTGCTGAGCCCGCGGCCAGGCGGTCGTCCTGTTCGAGCGCGCCCGCAGGTTGGTTACCATGTTGAAAGTAGGTTTCCATCGTCGTGTTGACGAGGAAAACCGGAACCATCTGCCCCGGAGTCTTGTAGGTCACGCTTTCCGGCGCGCTGCCAGCACCCCCAGCCGCAGCCGGCGCATTCGGCTGCACCGGCCACTGCACGTCGATCAGCTTGTAGTGCTGGAAGACGGAGTTGCGATCCTTCAAAAGCTTCTGCATCTGCCGCGTCACCTCGTTCGCGATCTCATCGAGGTCAGCGTCATGCGGGTTGAGCCCAAGTTTTGTCGGGACCTGCACGCGCGTCAACTGAACGGGCGTCCTGGTAAGGTTCTCAACCCACTTATCTGCGGCCGGTGGCTTGGCAAGAGAGTAGATGCCCCTGTCGGGATCCTGCACGGCGTTCGTGACCGGCAGGAGGTTGGGCTTTGTCGTCTTGTCGTTGGGATTGTTGAAAGTCGGATGAAACAAAGGCCGGGCGGGATCGGGTACGTTATCGACCTGCTCAAAGGTGGCCCAGATCCATTCCGGTGAGGACTGGGTGCGCATGGATATATGCATGCCCACCAGCCCGGCCTTGAAGGTACGGGTCCGAGGTTCGGTTGCAGGGACCTGCGAGATCTCGGCCGTCACTGTTTTGGTGAAGAAACGGGAATCATCCTCGCCCGGTAAAAGTTCCTTCCAGGCCAGCTTTATCTCCATCGAACCGCGTCTGGTGGTCCCATCGTTCAAGGGCAGTTCTACCTGGTTCTCCTTCGGCTTCTGGCTGAACTCGATCTGCTTATCCACGCTGTAAAGGCCGTTGTTGCGGATGTAGTCAAATTCTTCATGGTTCACGCGCATCTGGAAGCGAACCCAATTGCCATTTTGGTCTACCAGGGGACCACCGAATGCCTCCGTGTTGCTGCCGGCGGTTGTATGCTGTCGCCAGGCCGATTTCCACGAAAAACGTTGCGAACTCTGCGCTTTTCCGTCCCAGTCCGTCGGAGTCGCCCCTTCCGGCAAGAAGATAGTGTCAGCCGGCCGCCAAGAATCCCACACACGATTGGCCGTCCTGTCCGAAATGTCCCTGGTCTTCGAGGGGCTGCCGTCTGATTCCGCCGGCCAATTGAGCGCGATAAACGTTTGCCACGCCAAGGTGGCGAACTCGCGATGGGCATCGAGCAGGTTTTGTTTCGGCACGGAATCGACACTCTTATCACCAATGAGCGCCTGAATTTTTTGCACATTCACGTCGTAGGGGAGCGAGCTCGATAACGCATCCTGTGGTTGGTTCCTCGGTGTTTGCCGGCACCCGGCCAACACTGCGATTAGGAGGACTCCTGCAGAGGTCAACAGTAACTTACGATAAGTCCGTTTCATATTCCGCATTTCTGAACTTTCTAAGAAAAGAGCGTTCCGAGGTGGAGCGAATCTCGATCGAACAAAAGCCAGGTCAAGAGGTCTCGTCTAACCAGCCGCCATCACCGTTCAATGGAAAATGATTACTCCTGCGAGTTCACACCTCAGGATTTCCTGAATGTTATAGGACGTAGGCATCATTGGAAAATTCGCACAAAAATCAGCATGATCCGCATAATGCCAGGTTGGTGAAGCGTGGCGAGCAAACGTTACAAGATACGATTGATGGCGTTTCGATTACCCGCCGCTCAAAGCAAGCTATGTCCCTCAATCTCGACGGCCTTCACCCAGGGCGGGTGGGCCCCTAAGGTACCCGCCTGTCATCGATCATGGCAGGGCTCTGTAACTATCTGTTTCACTCGAGGCGGGGATATTTATGTTGAACTTAAAGTCTTGATTAACTTAGTTTACGATTATGCTTAATCCGGAATGGCCGAATACCGAGGCGGGACAGACGGAAAGTAACCTAACGATTACAAGAGCAACACATTGAGTGAACATCCGTCTGCTCGCCCGAACTCCGTTCCAGCTCCGGACTCACGTCAAGCAAGTCTCACCTTCTATGCATCGTGAGTGACTGCCTGATCAAGCATCAACAGGCGGCCAGACCGCTCTCATCCGCGACTGAAGAATGTCTTGATCGAAAGGTCACGTCCGTCGTCACTGGTCGTTGTCACTGGTCCTCGTCACATGAGCAGGCGTGCGGCGGTTCCGCGGTCGTTAGTCCAGGGCCATGGGCATCGAAATACCTGAGCGCCAGCCGCGGAGAGCCGCTTCCACCCGGCTCGTATCCAGTGGCCGGCTCAGCAGATAACCCTGATAGTCCATCTGACCCAAGTGGAGGAGTACCGCCATCGACTCCGGCTTTTCGACACCCTCAGCCACGATGCGCTTTCCCAACGATCTGGCCATTGAGTAGATCGCCTGAATAACGGATAACACCCTGGGTTCTTTCTCAATGGCCAGGACGAAGCTGCGGTCGATTTTGATGGTATCTACCGGGAGCCGATGCAGCAGGCTAAGCGCGGAATAGCCGGTGCCGAAGTCGTCGATGGCAATGCGGATGCCGGCGTTGCGGAGCCGCTGCACCTGGCGCAGAGCTTCGTGGGATTCGATGCCGAGTGAGCGCTCGGTTAACTCAAGTTCCAGCCGGCTAGCCGGAAATCCAGCTTGCTGCACAATGGCAAGGACCATTTCTGCAAAGTCCGGCTCTGCTATCTGGTGCGGGGCAACATTGACAGAGAGCAGGACGCCGGGTCCTTGATGAAGCCCCCAGCTCATTGCGCTTTTTATGGCCGATTCGATCACCCAACGCCCGAGCGGCAGAATAAGCTCACATCGCTCCGCCACCGAAATGAATGCGTCCGGCGTGATCGTTCCCAGGATGGGATCGTGCAGCCGCAAAAGAGCTTCGATTCCCCGCAGCGCGCCTTCAGCCGAGAATTGTGGCTGATAGAAAAGACTCAGTTGATTGCGCTCGAAGGCTGTTTGCAATTCGCCTGCGGTAACAATCGCGAGTGACCTCACGCTGCTCCTACTCTCATGTGACAAGCCTGCATGCGAGGGCGTCTGCCGTTTGGCAGCATACATAGCCTGGTCTGCGTATCGCTTCAGGTCCTCGGCGGTCGCTCCATGTTCCGGATAGGAGGCGAGCCCCAGGCTTGCCGCGCCCTGAAAACGTCGGCCCTCCACTTCAAATGGCTGCCGAAAGCAACTACTCAACCTCTCCTCGAAATACATTGCGTCTTCACCGTTCGCCCTCTGTGGGGCAATGACGATGAACTCGTCACCGCCGACACGCGCCAACGTATCAACAGAACGGATCGCGAGCCGCAGGCGGCTGCTTATCTGTTTCAGATACGAGTCGCCAGCCTTATGACCATAACGGTCATTGACGTCTTTAAACCGGTCCACGTCAATGTACACCACCGTAACGCGTCCATTCGTTTCAACAGCCTGCCGTAGCGCGTCCTGAAGCCGCTGCTCGCAAAGCCTGCGGTTGGGTAGATCGGTAAGCGGATCATGTGTCGAATGGTGCACCAGGCTTTCATAGAGAAGCGACTGCTGCATGGCAAGATTGGCAACTTCTGCAAGCATCAGACATACCGCACGTTCGTTTGCCAGGCGAACCTTCGGATCTTTGCGGAAAACCTCCAGGTAACCTACCTGATTGCCTTCCGCGTCATGCAGCGAGGTGGAATGCAGTAAGGTGCGGGCCACCGCCACTGCCGACTGCGAGATCTGTTTTGCCGGGATCTCACCGTGCAGCGAGAAGCGACAATCAGTGCCAGGCAGCAGCCTGCTGACGGTCTCGCAGAAGTTTGTAAGCAGCGATTCCGCGGTTTGATGCATGCTGATGGTTTCCAGCAATGCGCTTCTTGTCCTGGCAATGATCATCGAGAGCTCGATACTCTGCGTCTGTTCCCTGACACGCCGGCGAAGAAGGACCGCCCAGGCAGAGATTATGAGCGCTACGGCGCCGAGCGTACTGAGAAGTTCAACCAGATGCCGGACCGTCCACCATGGGGGAGAGGACAACACGGTGACATCACCTGGCGTTCTCATTTCGATGCGAAAGAAACTGGGAGCGCGCCAGGACACACCCGGAACGATTCTACAAATGCCGGTCAATCGCAATTGCGTTCCGGGCCGAATGCCTGCGAGGTGCGCGCCGCTCTCAAGACGGGCAGTCACCAGGTGGCCATCCACATCGATCACCACGGCTTCCGAAGCACCGCTGCGCAGCTGAGAAACCAGCAATCCTTCGAGCGAAACGAGATTGTCACTTTCAATACCACTCAGTGCGGTCTGATAACTCACCACTTTGGGCTTCACTTCCCTGGAGACAAGCGTGTCGAATAGAAGTGCCTGACGAAGGCTCGGAGCAAACTCCTGGTCAGTAGCAAAACCGACGGCATCGACCACATGACCCAGCGGAATGTCTTTCACTTCCCGCGTTTGCACAAAGACGCTCTTGCCATCCTGTTCCAGAACAGCGGATTCGCCTCGTTTGTAGTAGGTCAGCGTTCCGCGCAGGCGCAACCGGGCCGAGACATCCTCAATGCGCCGTGATTCGAATACGTTGTCGATGTTCGATAAAGGCAAGGCCAGCGCGTTTACCCGCGCTCTCCTGAGAACATGGATGGCCGAGCTTGTTTGGGTATATAGGATGATCCCGGTCAGTTGCGACTTGGTGTCGAATGCAGCGCCGGCAACCCCTTCAAGTGCCACTGTTGAATCGAGCAGAGGCAGGGTCTGTGTAGTATCCAGGCTTTGCGTTAGCCCGGGCAGCCCGGCTTGAAACGGCTGGTAGACTTCAATCTGGCCTCCATGCATGTTGAGGTCGAGATGAAGCATTGGGCCATTCTCATGTTGCTCTACGTTCACTGCGCGAACTTTTCCAACCAGCCGCACCAGGCGGCAGTCCATCCTGCCCATGGCCAACTGCTCGTAAGTAACCAGCGGTGCAGGTACGCGCTTGTTTTTGGAGAGGATACTGATTTCCGGATTCATTCCTAACTCCGTGCGGTAACTTGCCAGAGCGACACCCCGTACGGAAATGTAGTCGCCATATTCCAGCGGATACACCTTGTCTGTTTCGATGTAGACGCCGCCCAACTTGTCCTGGACGAACAGGTTGTGCTCTACCGGATCGTAGTACGTAACAACGCCGGCGATTGCCACCCGGGCTTGCGATGCAAGGGCCGCCGGTAGATCGTGAACCTGTTGAGCAGTCGTGAGTAAGAGTGGTCTTACGATTCTCTGCTGCGGCTGTTCCTGCGAAAAGAGCAGCGCGCCATCAAGGCAAAAAAACACCAGGCAGGCAAAGACGAATGGGCTGCGCCACCCCGCCAGGCGGCGCACGAACGAACTCGGGCGTGTGGCCGGCTTCATAATGCGGCGACTGCCGGTAAAGGCGAGGTATTGGCTGAACGAGCCGTCAGACTTCCTCTTCCGGTGACGGTGACAGGAAACTGCGTAACGAATGAATTGTGCCACGATAGCTTGTGTCCCTCGCCGGCAGCCTTATCCATGGCAGCAAGAATGCTCGAACCTTACTGTTTATCATAGATACCCTGGTCAGCCCTTCCATTGCACTTTCGTGTGCCGGAAGCATTGATCTGATATCGCAAGTGATATCTCACGGATTTCCTGTGCCGTCTTCACAGCGCATCCTGCTTTTGCAACAGTCGTTGCGCTTAGAGCGCAGTATCGACGGTGCTGGACAGAGGAGCCACGAACGGTGACGGATCTGTGCGGGGGCCGGTCGGCCATGGCCGTCCCTCCCGCGGCGGGGATTTTGTTGTGATTTGCCTGTTCAGCGTGCTGCTTCGATCAGCCTGGGGCTGGCGCGTCAGGGTGAGTGCGCTGCGCACGGGGGCCGCAAAGATTGCATCTGTCTCACTTTTCTGGAACGAATTAGTACGCAACCATCTGGCGGAGGGCTGTGGGAGAGTTCCGCATTACTGGGCGAGGTTAGTGAATTCACACATCTCGCCGGATTTCCTGTTACGCTGCACCGGAGACAGCTACGTGTGCGGTTTTCATTGAGGAAAACCGCATGCAGATCCTCAGCGCCTCCACCTTCCACAGAAAATCCGGGGACCGGATTTCCTGCTACGCTGCACCGGACACAGCTACGTGTGCGGTTTTCATTGAGGAAAACCGCATGCAGATCGCCAGCGCCTCCACCTTCAACAGAAAATCCGGGGACCGGATTTCCTGTTACGCTGCACCGGACACAGCTACGTGTGCGGTTTTCATTGAGGAAAACCGCATGCAGATCGCCAGCGCCTCCACCTTCAACAGGAAATCCGGGAAGATCCGGAAGTTAACTGCCGCTCACCGGTAGCTCTTTCCTCCAAACTCCCGTTGAGGAACAAGAGGGTAAAAGCCCGCCCACATCTCCCGGCTGAAGAGCGCCGTGAGATACGGGGCACCCGTCGCGGTGGCGGGGGCTGAGCTAGGTGGTCGGAATGCGAGGGGAACGCCATGTCAAAAGGCCAGAAGAGCCTCTTTCTCGTTTGCCAATACTTTCTTTTTTAGGCCCGGTGCTTTCTCGGTGGCAGAAGCATACGGTTCAGCGACCAGGACAGCAGCCATGCGCCGGGCTACTTCATGACCTCGTTCATGACCTCGGCACAACGTTAGTTTGTCGAAAAATGTAGGGCGATTCTTGCTAATCACTCGCGGCGGCGTCTAGCCAGTATAGCGAGTTACCGCATTCGCGGACGCAAGGAGAGCAATACATGAAAAGGTCACCGTGGCCTTTCGTCGTGCCGATATTTCAGATCCGTTTGCAGACGCTTGTTGGGATTTTGATCGGTTCCGGCATGGTGCAAAGGGTGGTTTCCGTTTTTTGTGCTCCGAACTTCTGGGTGTCGCTGCTGGGCGTATGCCTGCCGGCGATGCGCGTGCGGAGAACGTCCGTGCTGAAAGTCTTCCGCTTCGCCGCCTGGATGGGCGTGGCCTCTCTGGCGGTGGCGGCCATGCTGGCGCAGGGGCCCGCTGCCCGAATCAAGGGGGAGGTCAACAGCACTGTGCGGGTCATCGTTTCCAACTCTCATCCTCCCATGGCGAGAGCCGCCAACGACCGGGGAAGGCTGGCTTCCGGGACGGCTATCCACGGTATGAGTATCGTTATGCTGCGGTCTAAGGCGCAGGAAGCCGACCTGCAAGAGCTGCTTGCCGCACAACAGAACTCATCCTCGGCGCAATATCATCAGTGGCTCACGCCGGATCAGTTTGCGAACCGATTCGGAGTGGCGGACGCGGATATCACAAAGGTACAGTCGTGGCTGGAGCAGCAGGGTTTCGCTGTAGAAAGCGTTGCTCGCAGCAAGAACCGTATTACATTCTCTGGAACGGCAGAACAGGTGGAGAGGGCATTTGGGACCGAACTGCACACCTATACGGTGGATGGCCAGTCGTTTTACGCCCCTGCGAGCGACGTTTCCATTCCAGCGACGCTGTCTCCCGTGGTGCAAACGGTTGGCAATCTGTCCAGCTTTCGCCCCAGGGCTCACGTTCAGTTCAAATCGCCCCAACGCAGTGTCTCGGCCAACTTTACCTCAAGCCAATCCGGCAACCACTACCTGACGCCAAAGGATGTGGCGACCATCTATGACATCAATGCTGCCTACAATGCGGGGTATACCGGCGCAGGGCAGTCCCTCGCAATCGTAGGTCAATCGTCGGTCTCGCTCTCGGACATCGAAGCGTTTCAGAGCGCAGCCGGTCTGACTACCAAGGATGCGACGGTGGTCCTGGTGCCTGATTCGGGAACCTCTGCTGTCAGCACAAATGATGAAGCGGAATCCGACCTCGACCTGGAATACTCGGGCGCCGTAGCCAAAGGCGCCGATATCTACTTCGTCTATGTAGGTAACAACGCCAATTACAGTACTTTTGACTCGATTCAATATGCGGTCGACACCCGGATTGCGCCGATTATCAGCAACAGCTATGGTGACTGCGAAACTGACCTCAGCACAACAGACTATTCCAGTCTGAATGGCGTTCTGGAGCAGGCCGCTTCGCAGGGACAATCCGTGATTTCCGCTTCGGGAGACAGCGGCTCGACCGACTGCTATCAAGGCACAAGCCTGACCACCGCACAGCGCACGGCCCTGGCGGTAGATTTCCCCAGCAGCAGCCAATATGTAACTGGCATGGGCGGTACTGAATTTTCCTCCTCCGATACTTCCTCTTCGAATAGTACTTACTGGTCGTCTGCGAGTGGCAGTGATGTTATCAGCTCCGCGCTTTCTTATATTCCGGAACAGGTCTGGAATGACGATTCCTCGTCTAACGGCCTTTCTGCCGGTGGAGGTGGCGTAAGCTCCCTGACCCCCCGACCCAGCTGGCAAACCGGAGTAACGGGTATTTCATCCGGCAGCTATCGACTGGTGCCGGATATCTCTCTCGACTCATCTCCCAACAATGCCGGTTATCTCTACTGCTCCAGTGATTCGAGTGCGACCGGCATCACGGGCAGTTGCGCAACTGGCTTCCGGGACAGTAGTGACAACTATCTCACCGTCGCTGGAGGTACGAGCTTTGCCGCGCCCATCTTCTCGGGGATGCTGGCAATTATCAATCAGAAGTTGAATTCCACCGGCCAGGGGGTCATCAATTCCACTCTCTATTCGCTCGCCGCGAATGCCACCACGTATGCTTCTGCTTTCCATGACATCACCAGCGGCAGCAATACATGCACCGCGGGTTCCACCTACTGCACAAGCGCAGGCGATTCGGAGTACCCCGCTACCGCCGGCTACGACGAAGCTTCCGGCCTGGGTTCGGTGGACCTGTATCAATTGCTGACCTCCTGGCCGGCAACGACTGCTTCCTCGTTGGCCGCCTCAAGGACTACTCTCTCGGCTTCAACCAACAGTCCCGCATCGGGCGCGAGTGACGCGATTACGATCACAGTGGCATCGGCTTCAAGTGCGTTGACGGTCACGCCGACGGGGACGCTCACCATTACGGTTGACGGCACGGTAGAGACGTCGTCGCTTGCTCTTTCCAGCGGCACTGCCAGCTACTCTTTCACTTCCGCAACCGCGGGATCCCATGTCATCGAAGCTACCTATTCGGGGGATGCTACGTCCGCGGGTTCGACCGGCTCCCTGGTGGTGACGGTAGGATCCTCGGCGAGCTCGGGCTCTGGTTCCTTTACTTTGGCAGCTACCAACCTGACGGTATCTGACGGCAGTTCAGGTACGTCGACTATCACCATCACGCCCAGGAACGGCTACACCGGAACCGTCGGCTGGAGTGTCTCAACCAGTGCGACACTCTCTAATGCCTGCTATTCCCTCTCCAATGCTACTGTCTCCGGCACGAGCGCGGTAGCCGCCACGATGACCATCGGCACTACTTCATCAGCCTGCTCCAGTTCTTCGATAAGTGGCAGCGGCGGGAACCGGAAGATTAACCATGTCACTTCAAAGTTCAGCAGTAATTCGCCGAAGGCTCCTTTATCCATGAACGCTTCACGGGCCGAGGTGGCGATGGCTGGGCTTTTCTTTTTCGGACTGCTAGGGGCCAGACCAAGCCGGCCGTTGCGCCGGATGTTTGCTCTTGCTTGCGTGGTAACCATGATTGGCATGACATCCGGTTGCGGCTCATCTTCATCGTCATCCTCCTCGAGTTCTTCAAGTTCAAACGCCACCAAAGGAACTTACACCCTCACCATCACCGGGACGGACACCTCATCCTCGATCACCTCCTCCACCAGCATGACGTTGACGATCGACTGATGCCGACTTGGCAAGAATCTGTGTTTTCAGAGTCTGCGTAGAACTTGACCAGCAGCAGGGATAGACAGGCTGCAGAAAACTTCTTTCCCGTGATTTCGCAGCCCTCACGCATAAGGCGGCACGCCAGAGGTTCTGCAGCACGGAACTGCGAAATGGCTTGCAAAAAGAAGGAAGGTCACGACAAATCCAAGGCTTAGTCAGCCCGGATTTGTCACCAACACTGATTGGTGCGACAGGTTGAAGGAAGCGGTGAGCCTGTTGCTGTGTTTCGGCTTGTGGCCTTGCGCGTTAGGGTAATTTCTGGTGTGCGACGATATGTTTTGTGGGTTAGCTAGCCCGGATTTGTCACCACGACTGTCGGAGAAAACCCCAATGGGGCACCCGTCCAGGGATTAGGGCATCGTGGTCGGAAGCTGAGGGTTGTGGTGAGAAATCCGGGCCAGGGCCTGATGGACTCCAGACCCACGAACAAGTTCAGCCCTGTTTAGCCCACATTTCTCACCATCTGTTCCGTAACCAACGACGGGTGCCCCACATCTCGCTCGTTTTTCGCGAGATGTGG
>CAZZVD010000198.1:0-10506 GCA_964657465.1 uncultured Acetobacteraceae bacterium
TATCGAAGAGCTGTTGCCGGTAGAGGGTGGCTGGTGGACAGCCATGGAATCCCACATCTCGCGAAAAACGAGCGAGATGTGGGGCACCCGTCATGCGTTGGAAAGGGAGATCTAGCTACTGGGCTGTACGGCGGCTTGAATGGCCAGCAGGCGTTCCAACAAGGGTCTCAGATCTTTGAGGTTCAGCGCATTCGCGCCGTCGGATTTGGCGTGGGCTGGATCGTCATGTACTTCGAGGAAGATTCCATCGACTCCGGCGGCCACGGCGGCCCGGGCCAGGGTGGGGATGAACTCCGGTTGACCGCCCGACTGGCCGCCCGCAGACGAAGGGGTCTGGACAGAATGGGTTCCGTCGAAGACGACCGGGCTGAGCTTGCGCATGATGGGCAATGAGCGCATATCGACCACCAGGTTGTTGTAGCCGAAACTGGCGCCACGCTCAGTGAGGAAGACGCGCGGATTGCCGGCGCCGGTCACCTTTTCCACGGCAAAGCGCATGTCCCACGGAGCAACGAACTGGCCCTTCTTGATGTTGACGGCTCGTCCGGTCCTGGCAGCAGCCAGCAGCAAGTCGGTTTGCCGGCAGAGAAATGCAGGGATCTGGAGGACGTCGACCGCTTCCGCTACTGCCTCGCAGTCGGCAGCCTGGTGGACATCGGTGAGTACGGGCAGGCCGGTGGTCTCGGCGATGCTCCGCAGGATGCGCGTGCCCTCGGTGAGCCCGGGGCCGCGGAACGCAGCAACTGAAGTGCGGTTCGCTTTGTCGTAGGACGCCTTGAAGATGTAGGGAACGCCGAGGTCGGTGGTGATGCGCTGGATGGCGTCCGCCATAAAGCGCGCGTGCGTCTCGCTCTCGATCACGCAGGGGCCGCCAATCAAAAACAGGGAAGGCGACCCCACCCGGACGTTGCCGATTTCAAAGTCGCTCATGGCCGTGTTTCGAGGAGTGCGTCGCCTTGTGCGGCAGCCACAGGTGCAGCTTTGGATCGCAGCCGGTTCTGGTACGAAGCGCCGACAAACGAGCGGAACAGTGGATGCGGCTCAAGCGGCTTGGATTTGAATTCCGGGTGGAACTGGCAGCCGAGGAAGAACGGGTGTCCAGGGATCTCAACGATCTCCACGTAAGTCGCATCCGGCGTGGTGCCGGTGATGCGCATGCCGGCGCCGGTCAACAGGGCTTCGTACTCCCGGTTGAATTCGTAACGATGGCGGTGGCGCTCGCTGATCTGGGTGGTGGCGTACGAGTTGGCGGCGATCGACTCCTCCACCAGCACGCAGGGCCATGCGCCCAGGCGCATGGTGCCGCCCATCTCTTCGACACCCGTGAGTTCGCGGAGTTTGAAGATGATGCGGTGCGGGGTCGCCGGGTCAAACTCACTGGAACTGGCGCCGGCGAGTCCGCATACATTGCGGGCGAACTCGATGCAGGCGGTCTGCATGCCCAGGCAGATACCGAAGTAGGGCACCTGGTTCTCACGGGCGTACCGGATCGCGTTCAGCATTCCCTCGATCCCGCGCTTGCCGAAGCCACCCGGCACCAGGATGCCGTCGAAACCCGCCAGTTGCTGCTCGTACTGGCGGTCGCCGGGATGCTTGCTCTCAAGCCCTTCGGCTTCAATCCAGGTAACGCGCAGCTTCAAGTCGAAGGCCAACGCGCCGTGCACCAGCGCTTCCTTGAGCGATTTGTAACTGTCTTCGTATTCCACGTACTTGCCAACAATGCCGATGGACACTTCGTCGCGCGGGTTATAGCAGCGCTCCACCAGGTGCTTCCAGCGGGCGAGGTCGGGTTCTTTGGCCTCGATATGCAGGTACTTTAAGGCCAGCTTGTCGACGCCTTCCTGGGCGAAGTTCAGCGGGACCTCGTAGATGGAGGCTACGTCCTTGGCGGCAATGACAGCCCGCTCTTCGAGATTGCAAAACAGCGCGATCTTGCTCTTGATGTCGTGCGCGAGGAAGCGATCGGTGCGGCAGAGCAGGATGTCCGGCTGGATACCGATCGAGAGCAGCTCCTTCACCGAGTGCTGGGTGGGCTTGGTCTTCAACTCCTGGGCGGCGCCAATCCAGGGCACCAGGGTCACGTGGACGAACACGGTGTTCTCCCGGCCGTACTCCTGGCGCATCTGACGAATGGCTTCGAGGAATGGGAGGGATTCAATGTCGCCGACGGTTCCACCGATCTCTACGATCAGCACGTCGGTGTCGGTCGCCACCTTACGCATGGCGTTCTTGATTTCGTTGGTCACGTGCGGGATCACCTGGACGGTTTTGCCCAGATAGTCGCCGCGGCGTTCCTTGGTGATGATCTGCTCGTAAATGCGCCCGGTGGTCAGGTTGTTGTCGCGGCTGAGCCGCGCGTGGGTGAAGCGCTCGTAATGCCCCAGGTCAAGATCCGTTTCCGCGCCATCGTCGGTGACGAACACCTCGCCGTGTTGGAAAGGCGAGAGCGTGCCGGGATCGATGTTGAGGTAGGGATCGAACTTCATGAGGTTCACGCGCAAACCGCGGCTTTCAAGCAGGCAACCGATGGACGCGGCCGCGAGGCCTTTGCCGAGGCTGGACACAACTCCGCCCGTTACAAAGATGTACTTTGCAGACATTGCTTCCTCATTTGTTTTTTGTGGTTGGAATGGACGCACCGGGTGGGCACGTTCAAGTATCGCAGGAACTGAAATCGAAGGAAAGACCAACCTTTGCGTTCGCTGGCCAGGAATCCGTCCAGGGCGTTTGGACTTTGTGGCTTGGTATTCATTGCTCGGGGAAACGAGCGATCGGCAGACGAGCGCGTGATGCACTAGAGTAGGAAAACGCTTATGTTGCGCCTGCTGCTGATTACCTGTTTGTTGTTGGCGAATATTCCGGGGCTTGCCCAGGTCGCGAACCAGCGGCTTGTGTTGAAGGACGGGTCTTACCAGGTCGTGACGAAGTACCAGCGGGTGGGCGACCGGGTGCGGTATTTCAGCGCGGAGCGAAGCCAGTGGGAAGAAATGCCCGCCGAGCTGGTCGACTGGACGGCCACTCAACAGTACGCGAAGGATCATGCGCCCGGCGCACACACGCCCACCCCGCAGACACCGGAGACCCAGGCTCCGAATACGCAAGCTCCTGCATCGCCGGCCAACCCGGAAGCTGCGGCGATCGATAAGGAAGAACAGGCCGAGCGTGCGCGCACCCCGGATGTGCGGCCGGGCTTGCGGTTGCCCGACGAGGAGGGTATCTGGGCCCTGGATACTTTTCGGGATCAACCGGAACTGGTCGCCCTTCTGCAGAACAACGGCACGATCAATCGCCAGACCGGCCATAATATTTTGCGCACTACGCTCAACCCTCTGGGTGGCGTGCAGCAGACGATTCAGATTCCTGGATCGAAATCAAAGGTCTGTTTGCATGTGAGTGATCCGGTTTTTTATGTCAGCCTAACGACGGGCGATGAACCTGCGGATGGCTCCGCGGTCACGGTCGACACGCATGGGGCCGGATCGATCAAAGACAAGAATGTGAGCTCTGCGCAAAGTCAATATGCCATTGTGCGGGTGCGCAGCAACTTCAAACGGGATAACCGTGATGTGAGCGGGGTGAAGATCGCTGTGGGTGGAAAGGTGTCGCAGACCGAGGATGTGATCCCTACCAGAACCGAGGTGCTTCCCGGTCAGCACTGGCTTAAGCTCGTGCCGGAGCAGCCACTGACCATTGGAGAGTACGCGCTGATGGAACTGCTTTCTCCGGGAGAGGTGAACCTTTCCGTCTGGGATTTCCGCATCGATCCACAAAGCCCGGACAACAAGAACGCGATCATGCCCCTGCAGCGTTGACTTTGGGACTTGTGAATTCCCACATCTCCTGAACCACCCCCTTCGCCACAGGACCGGGTGCCCCATATCTCACGACGGTTTTTTCGTCGGGAGATGTGGGCGGGTGTTTACCCCTCTTGACCCCGAGCCGCATCTGGCCGGAAAGGCTTGCACCGCGGGAGCTGTGAATTCCCACATCTCCCGACTGGAAAGCGTCGTGAGATATGGGGCACCCCAGTCCGTGGTGGAGCCGAGCTTACAGTTCTTCTTTTGGATGGAGGTTTGGAGCCGACCCTCACCCTTCACCACGGTCTGAACCGTATCTCAGACACCCCCCTGCC
Organism: uncultured Acetobacteraceae bacterium; assembly: GCA_964657465.1. GTDB lineage: Bacteria > Acidobacteriota > Terriglobia > Terriglobales > Acidobacteriaceae > PALSA-350. The sequence continues at coordinate 4,133 of CAZZVD010000198.1, forward strand.
CACGGGACCGGGTGATGGCCGACCCTTGCTGAATACAGTTGCCTGTCGCGTATGCTATTCTTAATCTGCGCTAAATTGTTTGGTTGTCAGCCTTTAGACCATCTCTAAAATTAGGCTGCCGCAAGCCGACCTCTTTGCTTTCCGCAGTTTGCGTCAAGAAAGCCGGTCGCATACCCCCCAAGCCCTTCAGCGTAGTCGCCAAGGATCTTCGCGGCGATTAGAAGCATGTGCTTCCCTGGCATGGTGTGGTGTATGGGTTACAGCTGGCGACAACAGCAAAGCGCCCCTCTGCAACGCCGAGTAGTTGCACACTTTTGAGTGCAGTCAAGCATCGCCAGACACAGATTCTGCAGCCTTTAGGCCCGAGCCGACGGAGATCTTCGTGTCGGCAAGAAAGTCGCTCGAAGCGATGAGACGCGCCAAGCAGGCTATCTAATGTATCGCCGTACGGGCGAAGCCGGACGGAGATGAACAGGCACTCCAGGTCCCAAGAGACCGGAAGCAAGGATTTTCATTTTGAACGAGTTTTCCGCATTACCTATTTCGGCAGCGCTCAAGCAGCGCTTAGCCAAAGCAAATTTTGTTACGCTCACGCCCGTACAGGTCGGAGCCATTCCACCGGCACTCGAAGGCCGGGATGTCCTGGCGACGGCACAGACCGGCACCGGGAAAACACTCAGCTTCCTCATACCCATAATCGAGCAGCTGCAAAAGTCACAGGCGAAGACCGCCAATGCCCTGATCCTGTTGCCAACACGCGAGTTGGCCATGCAGGTACAGCAGGCATGCGCCAAGCTGGCCGGGGTACCGACGGCCCTGGTGGTCGGCGGCATGGCCGAAGGGCCGCAACTGGACGCGATCCGTCGCGGCGCCCGCATGATCGTGGCCACGCCAGGCCGGCTGGAAGACTTCATCGGCCGCAAGCTGGTCAAGCTCAACCAGGTAGAGATTCTGGTGTTGGACGAAGTCGATCGCATGCTCGATATGGGCTTCAAGCCCGCCATTCGCCGCATCGTGGCCTCGATTCCCGCTACCCATCAGACACTCTGCTACTCGGCGACGCTGGAAGGTGCGGTGCGGGAAGTGGCCGGCGACTACCTGAAGAATCCAGTGCGTATCGAGATCGGCTCCGTATTGAAGCCGGCTGAGAACGTAAAGCTGCAAACATTTGAAGTCAGTGCAGATCGCAAGATGACTTTGCTGGAGCACTTGCTGCGCTCAGAGGATGGCAGCTTTCTGGTGTTTGTCCGCACCAAGCACGGTGCCGAGCGTGTAGCCAAGAAGCTGTCCCATGCGGGCTGGAAGGCGACCAGTATTCACGGGGATCGCAGCCAGTCGCAGAGGAACGCCGCGCTGCGCAGCTTTGCGCAGGGTGGTCATCGCGTTCTGGTAGCGACCGACGTCGCGGCGCGGGGCATCGATGTGGACCACGTGGCCCATGTCGTGAATTACGACATGCCCAAGATCGCGGAAGATTTTGTGCACCGGGTCGGCCGCACCGGCCGCGCCTCGCGGAGCGGAGTCGCCTCGACCTTTGCTTCTCCGGAAGAAAAGGGCGACCTGCGCAAAATCGAGCGGGCGCTGCGCATTAACATGCAGCGCTTTCGGGTGAAAGACACGTTGCCTCTGGCCGTTTAAGCCGGTCGCAAATACAAAGGGAAGCGCTCAGGCGCTTCCCTTTTCTTTGCTGCACACTTCGGTTACTTGGCGGGTTGGGCGGCAATAATTTTGGCGCGAATTTTGCTGTAGGTCGCGGCAGGGACAATCTTCTTGTTCACCAGATCAGTTTTTGTCTTGTAGGGACGTCCATCGATGATCTTCTGCGAGTAAACATCGCCGATACCTGGCAGTGCACTCAGATCGGCTTTGCTGGCAGTGTTGATGTCGACCAACGGAGCGGCCGCTGCTGTCTTTGCAGGCGCGGCCATGGCGTGCACAGCCGGCGCGTGCACACCCAACTGAGCTACGGCGGAAGAGCCAACCAGGCCCAGTCCCAGCATTACGGCCAGCCCCGTTTTCGATAACGCTCTCAAGCTTCTTGTCACGATCATTTCGTTCCCCCCTCAAATCGTTCTTTGTTGCAGCGCCATGCTACATGATTTGGGTGGATGCGCCCGTGTCCATCGAAGGCGGTAGCGCCCTGAGCCGGTCCAGTTCTCCCCGCACCAGATTCAAGCCGTAGATGCAGGCTTCAAAGGAACCCGAAAGGCGGCCAAAGAACTGGGCCTCTTCCTTGTACTCACACAAATCGAATTTGGACACGATGTAATAGCTTTCCTTGCCGGCTTGCACCATCTCAAAAAAGCTATCGCGCCGCCGCTCTCCCCACAGCTGCATCGATTCGGGATACATGCCGGTGAAGAACAGCGTGTAATCGCCAATATGCTTGCGGCGCTCGCGCTCCTCGCCGAAGGAAGAGGCAGTCCCATGAATCGGGTCGGACGCCACCAGCATCGCACCCACTTCGCGCACGGGATTGCCCGCAGCATCGCGAATGCGATAGATGTTTTCAGCACGGCAGAACTCAGTGAGCAGGTCGGCAACGTAACTGGAGATCTCTGCGTCACGCAGACCAAGGCGAGAATCGTAGCAATCGGTGACAACGTCGTGGAAAAGCTGGCGTAAAGAATGCTCTAGCGGGATCAAGTGCACCTCCAGGGAAGGTTGGCAAAAGTTCCTTGCTATGGCTGCGGAGGTAATGACACCCTCTCAGCCGCGTCGAATACCTGGTAAGACACGAAGACTAAGCGATTTGTTGCAGATTACAGACAGATGAATGTGGCATTGCAGAAATTGTTTGCACTCGGTGAGCCAAAAGTGGAATTCAGAACCTGACTATGTACTAGCCGAAGCGGGTGTATCCAGGTGGGCACAGGGGAATCGCGGCAAATACAGCCAGAGACAGGAACGCCCACGACCCCCGGAATATGCGGGATGTGGGCGCCCTGTTTCGGGACACTGGTTTTCGAGAACCTGATCTGTGGTAACTCGTGGAAGCAGTTACCGGGCGGCGACTGTTTCCTGCTTGCTGGCGCCCATCGCGGCCAAGCGATCGGAAAGCAGTTTCTCCAGCTTCTGCAGCGCTTCGCTGAAACCCTCGATCCCTTCTTTCAACTTGTCGTGCGCCATCCGATCTTCCGCGTGCATACGCTCGAACGTCGCCTCGTCCATGGGGATTTTTTCGATCTGCAGACTTTCCGCATTTTTAGGGTCAAGCTTGCGCGGCAGATCGCCCTCGGTATTCTTCAACTCTTCCAGCAACTTGGGAGCGATGGTCAGGAGGTCGCATCCGGCCAGTTCGCGGATCTCGCCAACATTGCGGAAGCTGGCGCCCATGACTACGGTCTTGTAGCCGAACTTCTTGTAATAGTTATAGATCCGAGTCACTGATTGCACGCCTGGATCGTCTGCGCCTTCATAGTCTTTGCCCGTATCTTTTTTGTACCAATCAAGAATGCGGCCAACGAAGGGCGAGATGAGGGTGACCTTGGCTTCGGCGCAGGCGATTGCCTGGTGCATGCCGAACAACAAGGTCAGGTTGCAATGAATGCCTTCTTTTTCCAACTGCTCGGCTGCCTTGATACCGGGCCAGGTGGAGGCGATCTTGATTAGCACGCGATCGCGCGAGATGCCTGCCTGGTCGTACTGCTGAATGATTTCGCGGGCCTGCTTCATGGTCGCTTCGGTGTCGAAGGACATGCGTGCATCGACTTCGGTCGAAACGCGGCCGGGCACGATGGCCAGTATCTTTTTGCCGAAGGCTACAGCCAGATGGCGGAAGGCCAGGTTGGCAACATCGCTGTCTTTTGCCTGCGGGCCAAGCTGCTTTTTGGCCTCCATCAGCACATCATCCACGATGGACTGATACTGAGGCATGCCGGCGGCCGTGGTGAGGAGTGAAGGGTTGGTCGTGGTGTCCTGGGGTTTGTACTGCTCAATCGACTGAATATCCCCACTATCAGCAACCACCACCGTCATGTTGCGGAGCTGTTCGAGCAACGTCTTGGCCATATCAGATCTCCTTGCCTGTATCTTCCAGTGTATGCCTTCAGTGTGTTGAGATTCTCAAATTTGCCATAGGTTTCATTTCGGCCTGAATTTGCATCCTGCAGCGATCCGGGTACCGCAACCCGTTCAATCTGCGACCGGATTGGTGAGGGTGCCCAGACCCTCGACAGTGATGGCCACCTCATCCCCTGCCTTCATGGGAGCGACCCCGGCGGGGGTCCCGGTGAGGATCAAATCCCCTGGAAACAGGGTCATGGCTGCTGTGATGTAGCGCAATAGGAAATCCACAGAAAAAATCAGATCGCGCGTGTTGCCGTCCTGCTTCAGCTCCCCATTCAGATGCGTAGTGATGCGCAGGCCGAGGGCGGGGTCCACTTCGTCGCTGACCAGGGGGCCTACTGGGCAAAACGTGTCAAATCCTTTGGCCCGCGACCATTGGCCATCTTTCTTTTGCAGGTCGCGCGCAGTTACATCGTTAGCCAGGGTGAACCCCCGGATATAGTCGCTCGGATTCTGATCCGCCCGGATTTTGCTGCATTGGGTACCGATCACGATCGCGATTTCCCCCTCGAAGTCGACTCGTTCGGAAAGCGAGGGCCGGAGAATGGTCTCACCGGCAGCAAGCAAAGCCGAGGGCGCTTTGAGAAACAACAACGGTTCGGCAGGCACTTCGTTGCCCAGTTCCGCCGCATGTTCCCGGTAGTTGCGGCCCACACACACTATTTTGGAGGGGTGTACAGGCACCAGTGTGCGGGCCTGTGCCAGGGGCAAGGGAACGAACTCTGCGCCGGCCCGGTCGACAAAGTCACTCTGCGGCCCTTCTTCGAAAGGCGGAATGAGGCGCTCGATCCAGAGTTCCTGGTCACGCTCAACCACTTCGGCGTATTGGGGTCCATGCACGGTTTGCAGGCGGCAATATTTCATGCGAGTAGTGGCTCCTCTGGTGGATTCGATGCCGGCGGCTGGGCAAGCTACCGGGCGGAAAGCGTCTCCTGCACTTCTGGAGAACGCTGGCTTTCATTGTGAGCCTGGTCAATGGCCGATAGGGCATAAGCGTAGGTATGGCCGGGGTGTACGGTTGTGTCGTGGTACGCGGTTTGCGCCGGTAAGGACGCGATGCGCTCGACCGGGGAGCCTGCCTGGGTATCCCGGCGGTACACGTTGTAAGCGACCAAATCGCTTTCGCGATCCGGGGACCAGGAGAGATCGATAGCACCGGCGGCTTCGTCGGCTACCGCGACCAGGTCCTGGGGCACCGCAGGAGGAAAGGTATCGGTAGTAGTCACCTGGACGTCGTTGCTGGGTGCTCCTTGCAGCTCCACCTCGCGTCCTGCGAGGTTCGGCGTGACAACTCTGACCATCCGGTAGCGGTATTGCTGGTTGAATTGCGCCGAAGTGTCGATGGCGTGTCCGGGGTCATCCCCATCTGCCATGCGGACGGCCAGCGTTTGCAGGACGGGGGGCAAGGGGGCCGCGAGCGGCGATCGTGCATGTTGCTGGACCGGCGCCGGCGTGAGATCCGTGCGCTCGATGCGGTAGGTCACCGATCGCCCGGGTTCTGGCGTTGGTAGCCAGCTGAGAAGCACGCCGTCGGTTCGAGTCTGGCAGGTGAGCCCGCTTACCGCCGGTGGACTGGTGCCCGCTGCGCTGTAAGCCACATTCGACGGCCCCGCTGATTTGCCTGCGCGGTTTTGCAGGACGACCTCATAGCGCAAAAGGCGGTCGGCCTGAAGCAAATCCGCAGGCAGATCATCCGTGTACATCGCGGGCTTGCCGGGAGGGAGGTTCAGGTCGGCGATGGGGAGGCAGGCAGCATCCTGCACCGAACGGCACACCTGTACGGCAATCGGGTTACGGAGCAGAACCTTATCGGTCGTTCGCAGGGGCGTGGTCCAGCTAAGGTGGACTGAGTTGCCCACCCGGACGGCGGACAGATCCTGGACCGGGTCCGGCAGATTGAGGCTGGGTGGCAGCGGCGAGGCAGGCGCCCCGCAGCCCAGAACGCCCCCATATCCGAGCAGAAGGGCGAGCAGCAAGGCGGGACGGGCCGAAACCGGTGGGTGAGCAAGCATGCTCTCCCAACCTAAATCATGCGGTGCACCCTCGGCACCACAACCAACGGAGAGGCCCGTAAGCTGGCGACAAAGCCCTGGCCCGGGACGGTGTTTCTGATCAAGTACTTCGTTCGTAACGAATGACGGGTGCCCCACATCTCGCTGGTTTTTCGCGAGATGTGGGATTCCACCGGTTTCCACCCCCACTCTCTCCCGGCACTAGATCTTGAATGAGGGCCACGTACAGCCCTGACACTTAGCCCGGATTTCTCACCACAACCCTCAGCTTCCGACCACAATGCCTTAATCCCT
>CAZZVD010000199.1:0-10338 GCA_964657465.1 uncultured Acetobacteraceae bacterium
CCACATCTCGCGAAAAACGAGCGAGATGTGGGGCACCCGTCGTTGGTTACGGAACCGACGGTGAGAAATCCAGGCTAAGCCAAGGGCTGGGCGCGGCAGATCAATTGCATGCTGCCGACCCCGTCCGGCAGACGCGCCATACCGAGGCACTCAGCTCGCCGAGCGGCACTACTTTCACTAATTTCACGTCGTACTGCGGCATGCGGGCCAGGCGCTTGTGCAACCGAGTGCCGATAAACTCCTCCCGTGGAGAATGTTGCCCGGAAGGCGTCTTGTCTCTCAAATCCTCGAAATTCACCGAGTAGAAGAACGGATGCTCGCGGAGGAATGGTTCTGCATACTGAATGGACCCGGCGAAATACCCCATGTCTTTCCAGTTCTGCATCAGGTGGTATTGCGTCACCTCGATGCGCGGCGACTGTGGCGACAGGCTGTTCTGCCAATCAAGTAAGTACGTATAGCGAACCGGGGAATCATGCTGCAGGGAGATAAGCTCCGTAAACATCAATCCGTCTTCACAAATCACGGGCACATGCTGGGGCAGCGCTTGCGTCAATGCCGCGGTGAAGTCCTGATCCAGACCGGTATGCCGAGGACGATAAACGAAACCATAGGCCAGCAGAGCCACAACGAACAGCACCCAGGTCATGCCGAAGGCGGCGGTACTGGAACGAACGGTCGCTGGCAACAGTGAGAGCCCGATGGTAATCAGCTCCGCCACAAGGATGGTTGTTGCTAATGCAATCGGCTGCAGATACCTGCTGATACAAAGCGCAGGGCCGAACATTCCTTCCACGTAGAACACGACAGGAATAAGAAACAGCGACAGGACAAGCAGGTAAAGACTACGTCTGTCCGCAAAGGCAGTGGTTAGCGTAACGCGCACCCGGTGCTGCTTTGCCATTGCAACCAGGACTGCCAGCGCTCCGAGGACGATCGGGATCGCGAGCTTGATCGTGAACCCGCTGTAGTTGCTGACGAAGTCGACGATGTTTGGCTGCTTTGTCCAGAAGAACGGTTTGCCCACGTGGGCGGAGGCCTGAATCGCTGCGCGTGAGGGAATCAACCATAGCCACGAAGCGACTATGGAAGCATAGAGGGCCCATCTTCTCTGGCCGCGCCACCAGTCCAGAACGAGCATGGGAAGCAATACAAAAGAGCTATACACCACGCCCAGCACATGACTTGTAATCAGCAGACTATGGGTAAGAAAAAGAGCAAGGCAGAAGAGAGGAGAGGTGTGCTGCCGCTCGCTTGCCAGCACGTAAAGATAAATCGTCAGAGCGACGGCTGCCATAAAGAGGCCATAGAAGCGGCCCTCAGCGTAGTGCTGCACCAGCACAGGGCTGCCCAGCCAAACAGTCAAGGCAGCAAAGGTAACCACGGCGGGCCGGTAAAAGCGCCGCATGGCGAGCCAGCTGGCAGCGAAGCCGATAGCGAAACAGACTTCTGAATACATCCGGAAGGAAAGCGCCGACGAACCGAAAAGGTGGAACCAGAGCCTGCCCGTGAGATAGAAAGAAAATCCGCCTCCGTCTGCGCCGTGTAACCACGCCGTCACCATGTGGTGGAAAGATGGATCTCGAAGCAGCAGGAAGCCCAGCATCTCGTCTTCCCACAGAATGCGGCCACGAACACAATACAGAGAAGTCGCTATCAGGAGAAGAACGCCGAGTCCCAACCAGCCTGCGTCTTTTAACGCCACATGGCGTCCGGCAGAGCCGCTCGCAGGGGAAGGCATGCGCCGGCCAACGGCGCGCTCTTCGCTCAGAGGGACAATGTGTGGGGCTTGTGTGAGTTGCTCGGCTGACATGCCCACTTGGATGCGCGGTCAAGTCACCTGCACACAGGCAAAAATAGAATGAAGGTGAGTGACCGTGCGGGTGCAACCCCGCATGCGCGGAAACCTTCAAACAAGTGTCTGCGGTATTCAGAGCAGGCCGCCCATCCTACGCGCGATCCCCAGCATGTTCTGCAAGCCTGGCGGGAGCGCAAACGTCGCAATCGTGAGCCAGCGGCAGGTGCATGTTCGAACGGGCCAACAGCCTAAAACTTTGATTCAGGTGAATGTGAGTGGTGCCAACTGCCTTCGAGACTGCGGTCGATCCTTCCCTCGAGAAGGAAACCGATTCTGTTGCTTCCCAGCAACAAGCATGCAAACGCAGCAGAAAACAATGGCAGATGATCTCTGTCATCGTAGGCCTGCCCGTCGTGGCCTGCCTGCTTGCGTTCGTTCTGACATATAGCCAGTGGTTTCGCCAGCACGCTGATTCGCAATGGATACAGTCCAGCGACCGTGTCTTCACGGCGCACGACATTCCCTGCGATGTTCTGGTTTACGGAGACTCGAGCGCTATCACCGGGGTAGACCCCGCTGTAGTGCAGGCGCGGACCGGGCTAAGAACGTGTAATGTCGCGCAGACAAAAGCGGTGATCGTCGTGCTCGGCACCAGGGGGCTGGACCTCTTTCTCGCGCACAACCCGAAGCCGCGTTACCTGGTGCTTCAATTTACGGGCGCTGACTTCTACAAGCCGGAAGGCTGGAAAGATACAACCGCCTATATGGAGGGGGTTGTGCCCTTGTTACGCTATTACCCCAAGCGCGACTTTCTTCTGACGACTTTGCGGCACCCGGAAATCATCATGGGAATGATGCACTATGCATATATCACTGGCGCCTCCGACTTGCTGACAAACAGGCGCCATCACGCAAACGCGACCTCAAACGCGCCACTCATTGATGTGCATTTCGTGCGCGCGGAACCGACCCAAACAAACTGTGCCCTGGTCGACGACCTCGACCCCACCTTCCATACTCCGGACCCTGCGTTCGTGCAGCATTTGCGCGAAAAGTATGCTCATGCCGCTGATCACCTCTTGATCAACGCATCGCCGCTCTCGACCTGCGACCCGAAGTTCAACTACATCGCGCAGCATCTGAAGGGTCTCTCCAACACCCTGGAGCGGTTTCCGGCGGTTCTCTTCAACGAGGGCTATTCCCACTACACGAAGGCCGGCGCGCAGAAAGTGTCAGAAGAATTGGCAGAGCAGATCGAGGCTATTCAGAAACGATCAACTGGCAGACAGACGCCGCAAAATCAGGCAGTGCAGCCAAATGCAGTGCAGTTAAGTGCAGCAGGCAAAAACGAAGCGAACGCAGAAGGTACTCTCCGCTAGCCATGCTCTTTACCTCTATTCCATTTCTGGTTTATTTTCTGCCCGCCACGCTCATCGGGTATCAGATTGCCGCGCGCTATGGTCGCCGGGCGGTCATCGGTTGGCTGGCGTTTATGTCAGTCGTGTTCTACGGCTATTGGAACCCGAACTTTGTCTTCGTTCTTCTTGGCTCGGTTCTCTTCAACTTCTTCTGCTCGCGGGTCATCGCTCGCTCCGAGGGACGAAGCAAGCGGACCTGGCTGATCGCCGCGATCACTGCGAACCTGGCCGCCCTCTCGTTCTTCAAATATCTTTTCCCGTCGCTGAACTTTTTCTACAACACAGGGTTGAGCCATCATCATTGGCAGGGCGTCGTACTGCCCCTCGGGATATCCTTCTTCACCTTCACCCAGATTGCCTACCTGGTCGACCTGAGCCAGGAAGAAGCAGAGCCGCAGGGTTTCATTGAATACAGTCTCTTCGTTACCTTCTTTCCTCATTTGATTGCCGGGCCCATTCTCCACCATAAGGAGATGATGCCGCAGTTCTCGCAGAACAAGGACTATCGCCTGAGGAGCGATGACTTTCTGGTCGGCTTGAGCTGGTTCATCCTCGGCCTGGGAAAAAAAGCTATCCTCGCTGACCGCCTCGGCCAAATTGCCGATCGCAACTTCAGCCACCTCGCGCGCCTCTCCAATGCGAATGCCTGGGTCTGCATTCTGAGCTACTCGCTGCAACTCTACTTCGATTTCTCTGGCTACTCCGACATGGCGGTCGGTCTGGCGCGCATGTTCTCGATCGAGTTCCCGTTGAACTTCAATTCGCCCTACAAAGCAGCCAACGTGATCGACTTCTGGTCACGCTGGCACATGACCCTTACGCGGTACCTGACTCTTTACCTTTACAACCCAATATCGCTTGGGGTGGTGAGGCGCAGGCTGGCCGCAGGCAAGAAAGCCTCGCGCAAGGCACAGCGAACCTTCAGCGGATTCACGAGCATGGTGGCCTGGCCGATGCTCGCGACCATGTTCCTCATTGGTATCTGGCACGGCGCTGGTTTGCAGTTCATCATCTTCGGCGTGCTTCACGGCATTTTCCTCAGCATCAACCATGCCTGGCGCATCTTTGTCCGCGCACCCGACGCATCCCGCAAAACACCCCTGTACGCCCATGTATCCAGCGTACTGCTCACCTATGGTTGCGTATTGATTGGCCAGGCATTCTTCCGCGCAGACACAAGCTCGGACGCGCTGATGCTGCTCTCCGCCATGGTTGGATTACGCCACGGTATCGGAGATGTGCAATGGCATGCCGTAGCACTGATCGTCATGTTGTTTCCCATCGTGTGGTTTGCGCCCAATACCCAGGAGATCCTGGGTCAGGTGCCTTCGCGGCTGGCACAGAGCCGCCTTTGGGCGGCGCTTACCTATCGTCCAACCTGGTCCTGGTCAATTGCCATGGGGCTTTTGTTTATTGCAGCCATACTATTCGTTAGCAACGGAAATACCTTCCTCTACTTCCAATTCTGAGGGCGGCAGGCAGCTTGGTGGTGAGTAGAAAGGTACGTATGCGAACCCAACGCAGGCTTTTCAAAAACGCCGCTGCAAACCTCGCACGTGGCGGAGCCATCGCTGCCTTCTCTTTGTTGTTGCCGCCCTTCCTGGTGCGGCACATGCCCTCTGCGCACTATACGGTGTGGTTGCTGGTGTTGCAGACTGCCGCCTACATTGGCTACTTCGATTTTGGGTTGCAGATTGCCATCGGCCGCTATATCGCGTTCGCCGAGGAATTGAAAGACGAGCAACGGCGAGACGCTATTTACAGCACGTCGTTCGTGGGTCTGACGGGTGCGTGCGTCCTCAGTTGCGTGCTGCTCGCAGGCTCTTTGTGGCTTCTCCCTCATCTCTTTCCCGGCGTGCCCCTGACATTGATGGGAGCAATGCGCTGGACCTTGCTGATCGTGGGGGTTGCGACGGCGCTTGGGCTACCCGCCTCGGTCTGTAATTGCGTCTTCATTGGTTTACAGCGGAATGAAATTCCGGCCCTCACCACCGGGAGTGCACGCCTCCTCTCCGCCATTCTGCTGGTGGCCGGCGTGCTTGCCGGCTGCTCACTCGTTTGTATGGCCGTACTGGTGGCGCTGCCAAACCTGTTGGCGTACGCCGCACAATGGCTCGCGATGCGCAAGCTGGTACCGGGCCTTCGTTTCAAGCGGCGAGCTGTTAACCGGGAGATGGCGCGTGAGTTGTTTCACTACTGCCTGGCTATCACGGTAATGTCCGTATCCATGCTGATGGTGAGCGGCCTCGACGTGATCCTTGTGGGCCGCTTCGAGTATCACGCTGTCATCGCGTACTCGCTCTCTGCCAGCCTGATCGCCATCATGGGTGGCGGTCTTTACGCCGTTCTGAACGCAATCATGCCCCATGCTGCCGGGCTCGATGCGCAAGGTTCCAGGCAGGCACTCGGAAAGCTGGTGGTTTCGTCTACCCGGCTCAACATCTTCCTGCTGATCCTTACTGGATTGCCCGCGATCATTTACGCGGGTCCTCTCCTCAAGTTGTGGCTGGGGCCGGCCTACTCTCCGGCGGTTCGCACCATCATGATCATTCTTCTGCTGGCCAACATGCTGCGGTTGACGGGTGCTGCCTACTCCATCATTCTGGTGGCGGCTGCGCAACAAACACTCATCAAGGTCAGCCCGCTCGCAGAGGGCGTCAGCAACCTGGCCGCCAGCATCCTTCTCGGCGCATACTTTGGCGCGGTCGGCGTGGCCGTCGGCACCCTGATCGGCGCCATCGTTAGCGTGGGAGCGCACCTGTTCTACAACATGCCTCGTACCTACCCACGCATCAGCTTCAGCAGGCACGACCTGTTGTGGTCGGGAGTGGCTCTGCCATTGCTTTGTACGTCTCCCTTGCTGTTTGTGGGCGCCTGGTCGGTGGGAGGCGTGCATGTTCCTGCCAGCCTCTTCGGCATAGTGATGGCATTGTCCCTGGCAGCCAGTGGCAGCATCCTGTTCCGCACTGCCTCGGCCGGTTCTTTGGCAGGCACACTCTCGTAGCGTGAGAGACGTAAGATGGCGTGCGTGTTGCGAAGGTGCAGCCACTCTCTTCTCCGCTACTCGCATCTAAAAGCGCAGCTGTAGTGTGGTGACCAAGTGCCCGGATGTACGACGAAATAACCATCGATGCACGCGCCTACCGCTCGGGGATCGGTGTCTACACAGCAAACCTGATTCGCGAGCTTCACGATACTTTCCAGTACTCCGTCCATGCGCTGACCAGCCTGGAGAAACGTTCCTTCTTCGAACCGATCTGTGCGCGCACATCGGTTGTCGATGCCCCTATGTATTCCCTGCAGGAGCAGCTAGCCGTCCCCCGCACCCTGCAGCGAGCCGGCCTGCTTCATGTGCCGCACTACAACTTTCCTGTGCTTTTCAAAGGCCCGCTGCTGGTGACGATTCACGACCTCACGCATTTGCTTGATCGCCATTACAAGCACGCCTGGAAGTCTCTCGCGTATGCGGCACCCATGCTGCGCATGAGCGCGCGCCGGGCCCAGCATATCTTTACCGTCTCAGAGTATTCGAAGAACAAGATCGTCAAGCATCTCAGAGTTGATCCTGACAAGGTGTCCGTAATTCACAATGCGCCCGCAGCCGGGTTTGCCCCGGGTGACCGGGAGGAGGCGCGTCGCGAGGTGGCGAGGCGTTTTGGTGTAGTCGCGCCCTTTATCCTCTACGTCGGCAATCTCAAGCCGCACAAAAATGTGGAAGCCCTGATGCGGGCCTACCACGAACTCCTTGGCCGGCGGATCGAAGTGGAGCTTGTGCTGGTGGGTAGCGATCAGTCGGGCGTCCATGCCCTAACGCGCCTTGCGGAAGAATTGGCGATCGCGCCGCGACTGATCGCGCATGCTTCGAACAGCGATCTGGCCCAGCTCTACCGGGCAAGCGAAGTGTTCGTGTTGCCCTCCTTTGAAGAAGGCTTTGGCCTCACCGTGCTGGAGGCCATGGCATGTGGCACTCCTGTCATTTGTTCCGGACAGGCGTCACTGCCGGAAGTCGCCGGGGACGCTGCCTGCTATTTCAACCCTGCGGACTTTCATGAGCTGACAGACACGCTTGAGAAAGTATTGCAAACGCCTTCTTTGCAGGCCTCGCTGCGAACCAGGGGATTCATGCGTGCCCGGCAATTTACCTGGACAGAGAGTGCACGTCGGCACCTGGACGTGTACCGGCGGTTTGCATGAGAGGCGACTGACCCAATGGCCACAGCTCCTCCGCGTCTTCCATTGTCTTCAAAGTTGGTCTTCTGGTTTGCTTTCCTGGGGCCCATCGGCAACCTGATCCCGCTGCCAGGCGCACCTGCTTCGTTCCGGTTCTTTTACCTCATCCTTCCCCTTGGCATCCTTGTTTTCGCCTGGAAGGGACTGCGCGGCCGCGCCTTTAACAATCTCCTGGTCCTGGCGCCTGTGTTGACCTACATGCTGGCCTCCGCCACGTACGCTTACGTCCGGTACTCCAACCTGTATGGCTCTTCCGACGAGAATCCTCTCGTACGCTACTTTTTATTCGTCACTCTGCTTTTTTTCACGATCGGCGCGGGAGAAGAGGCGCGCGCGTTCAGCCTGCATCAACGGCTCAAGGTGCTGGGGGCTTTTGTGGTGGGCTACCTGGTGTCGCTCACCGTGGGTTACGTGTTTTTCGTTGGCTTTTATGCCCACGTGTTCACTCTTGCCTTCATCGCGCGCTTCGAGATTCTTGTTCAGTGGGGCTTCGGCCTGCTGCGGTTCTCGCCCGGGTCGTATCCCAATGAGTACGGAGTGGTCTCGAGCTTCGCACTCGCCGTCATCACTTTGCTGCTGGTGTATCGCAAGCAGTTGATTGGGAGTGATCCGATCTTCCGCAGGATCCGGTCCTTGCCGCTTCTTCTTCTTTTCTGGTTCTTTACCCTGGGAGCCCTCTTTCTGGCCACAACGCGTGCGGCGTATGTCTCCTACATACTGGCGGTGTTGTATATCGGTTTATCCCAGGGTGGCTGGCGCAAACCCATTATGTTCCTGGTGCGGGCGGTCGCGGCCGGGGTGACAGTGCTGCTTTGCATTCAGCCGTTCTATAACGTGTGGGGCATTCTCGTGGGCGGATATCGCGCTTTCTTTGCGCATAACAGTTTTGCCAGCGGCCGCGTTGCCGATTGGGAAATTGCGTTGAGGCTCTACCTGCAGCAGCCGTTTCTCGGCTTCGGATTCGGCACTATGGACATGATGCACAACGTCTACCTGCAAATGCTTTTCGGATTGGGCATTGTGGGGTTCACTCTGTTGGTCGGGACGATGCTTGCCCTCTTCGCTCGAGGAGGCGGTCTTTCCTTTGCTGCGCGTCCGGCAGTTGGGTTGAGCCCATCGCAGCTGCTTTTAAATCGTGCCAGTAACATTGCGTTGATCCATGTCTTGTGGTTCGCACTGAGTAATCACAATTTGAACCACTTCCTCACCTGGCTCGCCGTATTGTTAGCGTATCTGCGCAGAAATGCAGAGGCTCCTGCACCTGCGCCGGGCTGGGTCGCCGTGACGCCGGTTCGTCATGGAGCTTCGTAGGGTGCGATCGCTGGCAAAACTGAATGTGCCGATGTGCTACTTTGCCGGGTTGCTGTGCGCCTATGCCGCACTGATTCTCCTGGCGCCGCATCCACCCCTGCTTCAGGACTACCCAACCTGGGTGTATGAAGGTGTGGCGGTTACTCATATTCTGCAGGGTCACCCTGACCTTCAATTTTCCCTGAAGCACTTTGCGGTGCCTAATTCGCTTTCTGATGTTTGCCTGGGGCTGCTTGGCCTGGTGATGCCCTGGGTGGTCGCGGCCGAACTGTGGCTTTGCGTCTACCTTGCAGGTTCCTTCGTTGCTTGCCGCCAGCTGGTGCGCGCCTTACCGGGCCGATCCAGCGAAGTGTATTGGCTGGCGCCCTCGCTGATCGTGGTGAACTTATGCTTCTGGTGGGGCTTTCTCAACTTCCAGTTTTCTGTCGCGCTCATGCTGTGGTTTTGCGCCGTGTTATTGCGCGATCAGGCGCCGCGGACGGGGAAGCTAGCCGGTCTCTTGATTCTGATCTTTCTTTGCCACGCCATTTCCTTCGCTGTCTGTGTCTGCGCACTGGTGATCTATTGCCTGCTTCGCCGTACGTACCGGCCGTTGCTGGCGGTAGTGCCAAGCGTGCTGATGACGGCGTGGTATGTGTATGGCCGCTTCGTTACGATTGGTAATCCTGAAAAAACGGTTTTACACGATGTGCCGGTGCCGTACATGTCGCCTGCCTTTGTGGTATTCAAAGTGAACACGTTCCTCAAATCGCTTGGCTATGTGAACCCGATTGTTCACTCACATTCGCTTGGCTTGTTTGTTTTCGGAGCGAGGGGCATGTATGTGCTCGTGGCCGTTACGGGTGTGCTGGCGGGTACTTTGATGGTGGCGATGGCAAGGTCACTGTTCCTTAACTTTCGTGAGCAGCAGCCGCAGAAGTTGCTGCTGCTGCTTTTCCTGTTGTCTGTGGCGGCCGCCTTGCTGAGTCCTTCCGAGGGGCTTGGTGTGTCTGATCCAGGGTTCCGTTTTATGTCGCTTGCGCTGGCTCTCGGCATTTTCGTGTTGAGGCCGGGTACGCGCGCGTTTCGCCTGGCATCTGGTCTGTCGGTGGTTCTTGGGGTGTCCGGCCTGTTGATGTTTCAGCAGCTATCGTTCGATCCCGTAAAAGAGCCGGCGGCCACACCGCACCTGTCTCGTTCCGTAGCGCAATTCGCGCATGTGGAGCCCGAGTCAAGGGCCTACTATTACGATTTGCTGAGCACTGGCGCGCTTACCAAGCCGGTGTTCGGCACATCGATGCTTTACAACCGAAGCACCGCGGAGACGGCTGCGGCAGGCGGTTCACCCCGGTCCGTTGCGGGGCGGAGATTTCCAGTTCCATTACGGATAAAAATCCACCACTGACCCTCATCCTTCACCACGGGACGGGGTGGGCGGCTTTTACCCTCTTGACCTAAACCGGATCTGATCGAGGAACGGATATTTCCACTTCTATTTCGAATGGAAATCCACCACCGACCCTCATCCTTCACCACGGGACCGGCTGCACCACGGGACCGGGTGCCCCATATCTCACCGCGTTTTTGCGGGGAGATGTGGGC
>CAZZVD010000200.1:0-8681 GCA_964657465.1 uncultured Acetobacteraceae bacterium
GCTAAAGCGGCGGTTGCAACGTAATGACTGTGATTTCAGGCGGACAGCGGAAGCGGAACGGTAGATTGACAGCGCCGATCCCACGGTTCACGTAGAGCTGCATGCCATCGGCGAAGCGAAAGAATCCGTGCACGTAGCGTTTGCCCAGGTCCGGCAGCATGAGCGGGGGGAGCAGGGGCAACAGGATCTGGCCACCGTGAGTGTGGCCGGAGAGCACCAGGTCGATGTCGTGCCCTACGGCATGATCCGCGAAATCAGGCTCGTGCGCCATCAGCAGAAGGGGTTCGGTGGTCTTGTTTCTCTTTCCCGGTAGAGCGGTCAGGAGATCGGGGTGATCCTGCAGTGCGTCCTTAATGCCGGCCAGCCAGATACGTGCGGAGCCGCGCTCCAGGGGGACGTGGCTATTAGAGAGCACGGGAATACCCTGTTCCAGCAACATCCCGGTGATTGCAGGCTTACTCACCAGCACGTCGTGGTTCCCCAGGATCCCGTAGCGTTGCGGACATTCGATGCGGCTCAGGATCTCGGCGCAATGGTGGCCCAGCCTGATGGTCATTGACTGGGGCAGGGGTTTCGAACTGACGAAATCGCCGGTGATGAGGACCAGGTCAGGGCGGAGGGTATTGATTTTGCGCACGATGGCTTCGAGAAAGACGGCCTCGGTGTATTCCTCGAAATGGATATCGCTGATTTGCACGACTTTCATGCCGGCGAAGGCGTCGGGAAGGCGGGGCAGGGTGATGGTACGGAAGGAGATTTCCAGTTCGTGGCGGGCGATTTCGCCGGCGTAGAAGAGCAAGCCGCCAGCGCAGCCGGCTGTCAGGCCGAGAAAGCCTCTGCGGGATAGCTTCGCCGGGGTGGGGCGGGCAGGGGCGGCGTGCTCGATCATCAGCGGTTGCATCAGAGGATGCTCGTGTGGCGATTGCGGCGCGTGAATAGCCAGACTGCTAAAACCGGATTCAGAGCCATTTCCCAAGTCTAAAGGGTGGCAGCGGCTGCCGGCTTGTGGAGAGGCGCCTGCGTACCACGGAAGAGAACAGAAGCACCGCTCAAAAGTGAGCGCACTTTCGTGCCTGGGTAGGCGCGCAGTCGCCAGGGTGAGGGTTTTTGCTCAGGCCTGGTGGTGAGGTACATCTAGCTAGCCCACCGCCAGCCCCCAGCCCGGGCCTAGCTAGCCCGTATTTCTCACCGTCTGTTAAGTAACCAACGACGGGTGCCCCACATCTCGCTCGTTTTTCGCGAGATGTGGGATTCCCTGAACCTCTGCCCTCTGAGCGTGGAGGGTGTATGTGACTATCGATCGAGACCTGTCGGCACCAGAGAGTGGCTGGTGGATAGCTGTGGAATCCCACATCTCGCCAAAAACGAGCGAGATGTGGGGCACCCGTCATTGGTTACTTAACAGGCGGCGTGAAATGCGGGCAAGCTAACCCGCGAGAAATGTCGTCGCACACCAAAAATTAACCTGACGCGCAAGGCCACAAGTATTTTCATAATCGGCGCGCTACGCCAGGCCTCGCAACGCCGGATAGATTCGCCGATAACGACTGTAAATATGCTGCATCAGTTGGGTGGCGACAGGATCGGGCGCCGTGCGCTTGGCTACGCGCACGACCGCATCGCAGGCAGCGTCTACTGAGGGCCAGACCCCCACGCCTACGCCGGCCAGCAAGGCGGCTCCGTAAGCGGCGCCCTCCTCAGCCTGTACTGTTTCGACGGATTGCCCATATACGTCTGCCTGGATCTGCCGCCACAGCGCGGAACGGGCGCCCCCGCCCCCGACGCGGATGGCCTGTACCGGCACGCGCAGCTCCTGGAAGATGGTAAGGGTGTCTTTCAGGCTGAAACTGACACCTTCCAGGATGGCGCGAATGATGTGACCGCGGTTGTGATCGGCGGCAAGGCCAATCAGTGCAGCCCGGGCTTCCGGGTCGAGATGGGGGGTGCGTTCACCCATGAGGTAAGGGGCCCAGAGGACGCCGCCGGCGCCCGGCGGGACCTTGGCCGCTTCCTGCGCCAGCTGGTCATAGGGTTCCGCCAGCACGGGCGCGCTCGGGTCAACGCCGAAGTTGTCGCGGAACCAGCGCAGGGACAGGCCCGCTGCCTGGGTGACGCCCATGACGTGCCAGCGGCCGGGAATGGCATGGCAGAAGGTGTGCAGACGGCCCTGCGGATCGGTGATGGGGCTGTCGGTGGCGGCAAACACGACGCCGGAGGTGCCAATGGTGGCGCTCACGTCGCCGGGGCGCACAATGCCCATGCCGGTGGCTCCCGCGGCCTGGTCACCCGCGCCCGCGACCACTGGCGTGCCGGCTATGAGGCCGGTGCTGGCAGCCGCTCCAGCTGTCACCTTGCCTACCACATCCTGGCACTCGAATAAGGCGGGCAGGCAATCTGGGTTGAGTTCCACCCGGTCGAGCATTTCGTCGGACCAGCGGCGGTGCGCCACGTCCAGCAGCAGGGTTCCGGAAGCATCCGCTACGTCAATGGCCCTGATGCCGGTGAGGCAGAGGCGTATGTAGTCCTTGGGTAAGAGAAAGTTGTTAAAGCGCCGCCAGATGTTGGGTTCGTTGGTGCGCACCCAGAGTAGCTTGGTGAGCGTGAAGTTGGTCAGCGCAGGGTTCGAGGTGAGCTCGACGATCCGTTGCGAGCCGATTTTCTCATTGAGGTAGCGGCACTCGGCGACGGTGCGCTGGTCGCACCAGATGAGCGCGGGTCGCAGCACGTCGTTGTTCCGGTCCAGCAGCACGGCTCCGTGCATTTGCCCGCTGAGTCCGATGCAGGCAATCTCGCTGGCGGGAGTATCGCTTTCCCGCAGGAGCTTGCTGACGGCGCCCTGGCAGGCCTTCCACCAGTCCTGCGGATCCTGCTCCGCCCAGCCATTGCGCGGGGACGCAAAGGGTTGATGCTCGTGAATTGCCGATCCAAGAACCGCGCCCGTTTCGTCGATGAGCAGCGCTCGCGTCCCGCCTGTACCGACATCGATCCCTAACAGTTTGATGGTTTTTTCTCCCTGAACACCTGGCCCAGTGTAAAACCTGAGAGCGCGTCCCGAAAGGGACAGCTGAATCGCCACGCTGGCGCGTTCAGCCATCCCTGCGAGACGGGATTGAGAACAGTTCCACGGACGAACGCGGCGCCGTTAGAACTGGTTCCACAAGTACTGGTTGTACACATCGTGATGGAACTGGACCTCGGGCACCTTGATCAGGGAGCCGAGCAAGCGTGGGCAGCGATCGGCCGATGCCTGCTTCAGGTCCGCGTAGCGTGCCTTCACATCGGCGCCCAGCAGCGTCGTGGTCCACTTCGATTTACGAAACTCATCGATCGCGGTGTACACATTGTCAGGCAGGTAACGCTTGGCCTGGCGCAGATCCTTGATCTTCGACATCTCGCCTTCGAGGCCGGTGCGGAAGATCGAGTACAGCGCCATGTACGGATTGGCATCCGGTCCCACCGAGCGGACTTCGACCCGCGAGCTCTTCTCATTGCCGAGCGGCACACGCACCATCGAGCCGCGATCGATCGGGGAGGCCTTGATCTGATTCGGCGCTTCGAAGTGCGGATCAAGACGCCGGTACGCATTCACGCTGGCGTTGAGCAGCAGGCAGATATCGTTGGCGCTGCTGAGAATGCGGTCAATGAACGACCAGGCGAGCGGGCTGATGCTTTCTTCGCCCTTCGGGTCCCAGAACAGATTCTTGCCATCTTTGCTGATCGACACGTTGGTGTGCATGCCATTGCCGTTTACCCCAATCACCGGCTTGGGCAGGAACGAGGCCGAGCAGCCCATGCTGGTCGCTACCTGGCGGCAGATCAGCTTGTAGAGCTGGATCTGGTCAGCCGCGGCCACCACTTCCCCGTAGGTGTAATTGATTTCGAACTGCGAAGGCGCTACCTCAGGGTGGTCCTTTTCGTTTTCGAAACCCATCGCGCGCTGCACTTCGGCGGTGTTGTCTATGAAGGTCCGCAACGGATCGCCGGGGAGGGAGTGATAGTAGCCGCCAGTGTTGACGTACTCGAACCTGCCGGTTTCGTGGTAGCGCCGCTCCGCATCCACGCCTTCGAATAGAAAGCCTTCGATTTCGTTGGCGGCGTTCAGGGTGTAGCCGTTCTTTTCCTGCTGCTCGAGTGCGAATGATTTGAGCACGCTGCGGATATCGGCTGGATACACTTCTCCGCCCTTGCCGATCACCTCGCCGAACACTACCACTTTGCCCGCGCCGAAGTAGTCGGCGGGTACCCAGTAGAAAGCGCTCCAGTCGATGCCCAGGCGGAGATCGCTTTCGCGCTGCGCGGAGAAGCCGCGAATCGACGAGCCGTCAAACGTGAGATTGTCCCAGCTCTTGATAAGAAATTTCTTGTCGTAGTCCAACATGTGCAGCCGGCCTTCGAGGTCGCTGAACAGAACGGTCACGGCCTTGATGCCCTTTTCGTCCGTGAGGTACTTGATTCGCTCCTCCTGCAACTGGTGCAGGGGAACGCGCTTCCTCCGCTGTTCTTTGACCTTCAGGTTCAATTCCTCAAGCTGGTCATACGGAAGCGTAAGAAAACTGCGCAGTTCGTTCGCCATGGATCTCCTTCGAAGTGGATAGCAACCGGCGCCGCCCGGGGCGCAACGCCAAAGCAGAACCAGAATATCGCGTGCTCCGCCTGCAACCAAATGCTCGCGAAGCGTTTCCCGGCGGTCAGGGCGGCATTTAGTGGTCTGTGATTGGCGAAAAAACGCTTATGCTGGTGGCGCACTCATCCCCGTGCTCGAAGGAGCCAGCCATGGTCACATCGTTGCCCGGCACCAGCCTGGGAAAAGGCGGTTCGTTTCCCCTCGGTTGGGCCATCCTGCTTATCATCGTGGGCTTCTTTGCCCTGGCGTTGCCCTTCGAGGCCGGGATTGCCATCGCGATTGTGCTCGCGGTGCTGGTGATCGTTGCCGGCATCGCCCACCTTGCAGGAACCTTCGCCGCGCGCACCACCGGCGGCTTCTTCTGGCGATTGCTGGTGGGCTGTGCCTACCTGATCGCGGGTGTGTACCTGCTGGTGCATCCCAAGGCAAGCCTGGTTTCACTCACGCTCGCGCTGGCAGTCCTTTTCTTTGTGGAGGGCATCTTTCATCTGGTGACCTGGTTTCACCTCCGCAGTGCACCGGGTTCTATCTGGCTGCTGTTTGATGGGATTGTCACGCTCATCCTGGCCTTAATGATCTGGAGAAGCTGGCCTGCGAGCGCGGTGTGGGCGCTGGGCACGATTGTCGGGATTAACCTGCTTATGAGCGGCTTTGCTCGCCTGATGTATGGCCGGGCGAACCGTTCCACTTTGCTCTAGGGGAAATCATGGAACCGGTCACCACGCAAGATAGTGAGAAGGCTGCGGCTGCCCGCAAAAGCCTGGAGTTTGTCAAGGACGGCATGGTGGTCGGCCTTGGCTCGGGCACTACGGCTACCTTTGCCATCAGGTTTCTCGGGGAGTTAGTGCGGGATGGGCTTAACATTCGCGGCCTGCCTACCTCACGGGCGAGTGGGGAGCTGGCCCGTTCGCTGAACATTCCCCTCACCAGTTTCGAGGAAGTGATCTACACGGATGTCACCATCGATGGCGCTGATGAAGTAGCTCCCGATTTCGCCTTGATCAAGGGTGGGGGCGGAGCGCTGCTTCACGAAAAGATTGTGGCGGCTGCTTCGCGTTTCCTGGTGATCGTGGCCGACGAACACAAGATGGTGAAGCGGCTGGGGCGTTTTCCGCTGCCCGTGGAAGTGATTCCGTTTGCGGCTGCGCCGGTGAAGCACCATCTGGTTAATTTGGGGGCCAAACCCGTCCTGCGGCTTCGGCCAGACAACAGCCCCTACATCACGGACGAGGGCAACTTTATCTTCGACTGCCATTACGAAGAAATCGCTGATCCTGCCAGCGTGGCCAATGCGATTAAATCCATCGTCGGTGTAGTGGAGCATGGGCTGTTCCTGGGCCTGGCATCGGCGGTGGTAGTCGCCGGCCCGCAGGGTGCGAGGATATTGCGGGCGTAGCCGTGTCCGCAGAGGGGCTTTGCTGAAAGCCGATCGCCTCGTTCCCAAACCTCGGCACGTCAGAGGTGCAGTACACACGTCCCCCACCTGCAGCCCCGTGGGGTGCCCCCACCCGTCCGGCGTAGTGGTGTGGGTCTGACTAACGTTGGTCGTCGACCGAAAATCAAAACCTGGGAGATGTGGGAATTCACAGCCTCTCACCGGGAGCTCTTTCCTGGTAACTCTGGTTGAGGAACAAGAGGACAAACGCCCGCCCACATCTCCCGGCTGAAAACGTCGGGAGATATGGGGCACCCGGAGTAGTGGTACAGGAAAGGGCCGAGTTTGGAGTTTTGCTCGATGAAAGACCGAGAGTGTCCCAAGCCGCCCCCACTATCCCCGGCTGGGCCCGGTGATGGGATGAGTGTCGTGGAACCGCTTCATGTCCACACCGGCCATCCGCCCTTCCGGATCGTAGATGAAGATGTCGCCGAACTTTGCGTCCCACACGATTTCGTTTGCACGATAGGACGACCGGGTGTTCACCACCTGCGAGAAAGTCTCGTCCATGCCAGTCAGCAGGATCAAAAACTCTGCCCCACTGCCGCATAACTCATCTTCCGTGACCCCGTAGAGCGGGCTGTTGCGGTCGATGGGGTGGACCACTGTCCACGAGAGTGGGAAGAACTGCACACTCTCCCGCTCCAGCGCCAGCGAGTAATAGCGGCGCACGGAAACACCCTCCGCATTTGTCTCGAAGCGGGAAAGCAATAAACGGCAATGCAAATCGATGATCTGGTTGTTGCGCGAATTAATGATGCGGAACTGGAAGGACCGAAGATCCCCAATCCACGACATCACCGCCGTGCGGCTGAAAAGGATGTCCGCCACGGGCCGGGAGAAGCGCGCGAACACCAGACCCGTCACCACGGCCAGACCCAGCAGGCTCACGACCGACTCCAGAGCAACCAGCGTGTTGGTCAAAAGCCCCACCGGCACGGTGCTGCCGTAACCTATGGTCGCCGACGTATGGATGCTGAAGAAGAAGGCCTTGAGAAAGGGACTGGAAATCCCGGTGTCGAGCGTGTTGACCAGCCCGCTGGGCCCGCACAAAACATAGGCCGCGGCAAACACTCCGTTGAGCGTCAGGTACAGGATGGCGACAAAGAGAAAGAAGCGGTTCCAGGTGGTGCTTACCAGGTTGGAGTAGGCGAGAAAGGCATGCAGCCCGCGGCCCCTGGTCTGCACGTTGAAGCTGCCATCGCGATTGAGCAGGCGCAGCGCCCGCTGCTGGGAGAGAACGCGGCCAAATCCCAGATCGCTGGAGGGGTCATCGAGAACTTTGGGCGGCCCCGGTTTCGGCTCGACTTTCGGCTCTGGTTTCGGCTCTAGTTCGTTGATTTCTTCGTCGAGCACAGTCTTCTTTCCTCTACCGGTTACGCGGCCAGTTTGCGGTGCAGCAGCGCCAGGGTGAACTGCAGGCACAGCCCGGCCAGTTCGGGATCGTAGCGATAGCCTTCATCGCGCAGGAAGGCATGCGCGCCATTTACTTCCAGCCACTGAAAGTTGGCGCCCACTTCCTCCAGCCGCGCCTTGATCAGGTTGCGTCCGGCGAGGGGCACATGGGGATCCTGCCGTCCCCAAATGTGCAGGAGTTCTCCCTTGATCTCTCCGGCGCGCTGGAGCGAATCGTCGTGTTTCTCCAGGCCCAGGCTGTGCGAATGCAGGTCGGTGGCGTAAAAACAAGCGGCGGCTTGCACGCTCGGATGCAAAGCGGCACGAAAAGCAAGGTGGCCGCCGAGGCAGATACCGATCGCGCCCAGCCGCCCGGTGCACTCCGGCAACGCAGGCAGGTAGGCCAGCAGCGCCTGCGCGTCGCTGTCGTAGGCAGCCACGGGCTTGCCGTACTTATCCGCATTGCCTTTGTCGGAGCCGGCCTGGTCGTAGGGAAGGACCGTGCCCGCGGGTTCCAGCTCGTGGTACACCTCCGGGACGGCGACGATGTAACCGTGCCCTGCGATCGTGGCGGCGAAGCGGCGAATGGGTCCGGTAGCCTGAAAGATTTCAGAGAACAGCACCACCGCCGGATACCTGCCCTCGGCTGCCGGACGAAACAGATAGGTCCGCATAGGCCCGGTGGGGGTCGGCACATCGACAGTCGTTGCTTCCTGAAGGATCATGCGAGCAGCTTACCTGAAGTGGTCGCGGTCTATGCTGAAACAGCCGCATCGAAGCTAAGGGAAGAGGGGTGTCGATGGTCATTGGTGCGATCGCAAAAGAATTGCAGTTGGTAACCCAGTCCC
Organism: uncultured Acetobacteraceae bacterium; assembly: GCA_964657465.1. Classification (GTDB taxonomy): domain Bacteria; phylum Acidobacteriota; class Terriglobia; order Terriglobales; family Acidobacteriaceae; genus PALSA-350. Next base: position 8,303 of record CAZZVD010000200.1, read on the forward strand.
CGTGGGCCATGGTGGAAGCAGCACAGCGCCGGATCACGTTGCCGTGTCTGCTGGTGCCGCAGCCGGCACACGCGGTTATGGCCGGGGAAGTGGCGGAGGCGCTGCTGCCCTCGGCATTCGGTGAGCTGCCGCCGGAGATCCTGCAGGCCATCCAAATGCACGACACCGGCTGGGCGGGGAGCGATGCGCAGCAGATTCAGCGGCTGCGTTCCGGCCAGGCCGGCAACACGCCGCCGGTTGCGTTCGTAGCCATTCCCCCGGCAGAGACCATCGAGGCCTGGACGGCTTCGATTGAAGCAGTGGAAGCGTTGACCAGGGTGGGGGCGAATATCGTCAGCCGCCACTTCAGTCTGCTGGCCCAGGAAAGCCAGCCGCTGCA
>CAZZVD010000200.1:8781-10212 GCA_964657465.1 uncultured Acetobacteraceae bacterium
AGCACCTGCGCTTTACGCCCCCGGCGCTGCGTGCAGGGTCGGTGCTGAGCATACAAGGGCTCAAGCATCCAGTCCCCGCACAGGGAGCGCGCGCCGAGACGCTCACCTGGGAGGTGGTGTAGTGGCCGAGGTGTTCGATGCAATCGTGATCGGGGCCGGCGTTTCCGGCCTGGTGGCGGCGCGGACCCTGGCCGAGGCCGGCCTCCATGTTGCGCTGTTGGAAGCACGGGATCGCATCGGGGGGAGGGTCCACACCATCCCTGCTGCGGATGGTGGGCTGCCGGTCGAGCTCGGCGCTGAGTTCGTCCATGGCCTGGCGCCGGAGCTGATTGACTTGATCGACGAAGCCGGCCTTACCCGCTTCGAGCTGGATGGAGAGATGCGCTGCTTTCATGGGGACGGGCTCGTCTCCTGCGGCGACCAACGCGCGGTTGACCAGCTGTTCGATAAGCTTGCTCAGGGCGCGCCGCAGACGGATATGAGCTTCAACGAGTTCGTTTCCGAGCAGGGGTTGAGCGACGCATCGGCTGCGTGGGCGCGCAACTATGTGGAAGGCTTCAATGCTGCGGATGGAGATCGCATCAGCGTGCTTTCGCTGGCGAAACAGCAGGCCGCGGAGGATGCGATTTCAGCCGACCGCTTGTTTCGCGTGGCGGAGGGCTACGGGCAGGTGCCTGCCTTTCTTCTCCGCCGCTTTCAGGATGCGGGTGGCGAGTTCTTCGCCTCCACCGTTGTCCAGTCAATCACCTGGAAGCCGGGGCAGGTGGCTATTACCACGGCGGCCGGTGGCAGCTTCCATGCGCGGACTGCGGTGGTTACACTTCCGCTGGGTGTGTTGCAGGCGCGCCGGGTAGCGATTGTTCCTGAGCCGGCTCAGATATTTTCGGCCGCCGATCAGCTTGCGATGGGGCAGGCTATCCACCTGGTGTACGAGTTCGACAGCAGCTTTCGCTCGACCTGCAAAAGCTTTGATGGTGTGAGTTTCGTTCTGTCGCCGGAGGTGACTCCGCCTACCTGGTGGACGACTTATCCTGACCCCGCGCCGATGCTGACCGCGTGGCTCGCCGGACGCAAGGCGCAATCGGTGGCGGCACAGAGTCTGCCCGAGCCGGGCTTGATCACATTGGCGGCTATGCTTGGCAGCACGGTCGAGAGGTTGCGCACACATGTGGTGCGTGCCAGCGTGCACGACTGGGCTCTCGATGAGTACAGCCTGGGCGCGTACACCTACGTGCCGCGAGGGGCGATGCAGGCCTCGGATCAGCTGTCTGTCCCGGAGGAGGACACGCTGTTTTTCGCCGGCGAACATACCGACATTAGCGGTCATTGGGGAACGGTACACGGCGCGTTGCGTTCTGGCATTCGTGCGGCGCAGCAGGTACTCGCACTACAACATTAGCCCTCCCGACCTGTAACCACGTGGGGTGCCCC
>CAZZVD010000201.1:0-10194 GCA_964657465.1 uncultured Acetobacteraceae bacterium
ATGTGGGATTCCAGCGCTGTCCACCGGCCACTCTCTACTTTCAACAGCTCTTGATGATGGCCCATACACCTTCCACACACAGGGGCTGAGGTTCGTTGGATCCGCCCAGCCGTCATTTGTTACCGAACAGTTGTGAAAGACGCGCGCTAGCTAGCTGACTGGCTGCTGGGCGGGGTAGCCGCCGGCTGCTGCCATTTTGGACGACGCCCCCAACGGCGGAAGAAATACATGCACAGCCGCACCGGGAAATGCAGGATCAGTACTGTTGATCAGTTCGATCTTGCCCCCGTGCTTCTCCACAATGCCTCGGCTTACCCACAGCCCCAAACCGGTGCCCAGCTCGCCTTTAGTGGTGAAGAATGGCTTGAACAGCTTGGACTGGTTGCCCTCAGTGATCCCTGGACCACTGTCACTGATCACCACCATCGCCCCCGGCCGGTTATCCGCGGGAACCGAAGTCTCGAGCAGCACCCGAACCCTGCCTCCCGGCCCGGACGCCTCAGCGCCGTTGGTAATGAGGTTGGTGAATACCTGCCGTAATTCGCCCGGAAAACCTTGTATGGACGCGCCCTTGCTCAGCCGGCTATCGATTTTTACCGATTGATCTTTCAGTTGGCGGTCCAGCAGCAATAACACGCTCTCCAGCAGTTCGCGCAGATCGACATCGACCGGCGCTTTGGGTTCACGGTAGAGGCCCAGCATCGCCCGGCTGATCTGTAGCGTGCGATTTAGCTCCTGTTGCGCCATGGTGAGGTATTTCTGCTGCAGGACGGGGTCGTCTTCTTTGGCCATCAGGTAGTGCAGATTGGCGACGGAATCCAGCGGGTTATGAATTTCGTGAGCAATGCTGGCGGAAAGACGGCCAGCGACTGCCAGCTTCTCGTGCGCCATCATCGCGACTTCGCGGCGCCGCGAATCGGTGATATCGCGAAAAACCAGCACCAGCCCGGTCACAGCGCCATCCGCGTTGCGAATGGGCGCCACACTCTGGTCAATCACACATTCCGTGCCGTCTTTCGAAACCAGCAGGGAGTACTTCTTAACGGCCAGATCTTGCTCGGCAAATGGAGCCGCCGGCACTGGCAGAGCTTCCCGGCTTTCTTCATGCAGGGTACGGAAAACAGTGTCCAGGCTTTTGCCGCGAGCCTCTTCCAAGGGCCAGCCAGTAAGCTTTTGCGCCACCGGGTTCATCAATTCCACCCGGCTCTCGCTGTCGCAGGCAATCAGCGCGTCTGCCACCGATTCCAGGGTCGTTTGCAGCCATTGGCGGCTTTCAAAGAGTTCATCCGCATGCTCGTGCGCTTCTTCAAGAGAACTACGAAACGCAGCCGACACCTTCTTCATGTTTCGCTGGGTGTAGATGCCCAACACGATGCCCGTGCCCACGGACGAGAGAAGCAGGAACGTCATGAGCTGGCGCACTTGAGAGTTGGTGGACTCTACCTCCTCATCGCGGCGTTTCACTTCGATCTGGGTCATCGCGCCGATCTGGGTACGCAGCGTGGCCATCCGTTGGCCACCGCTCAGGTCGAGCGCCGTGTCGCCGAAGATCTTCCCGGCCCGCAGGTTATCGAGCGCATGTCCGGCGAACTCCATCCATAATTCGTGGTTATTGCGAATCTGGCGCAGACGGCGGAACTGTTCCGGGTCATCCAGAACCAGGTAAAGCAGGCGGTCGAGCGAGCTGTGCAGCGCGCCCTCTGCGCTTTGGTACGGCTCCAGGGTCGTCGGGTCATGGGTCAGTTGATAGCTGCGAAGCCCGGTATCCTGGTCCACGACCAGCCGCTCCATCTCATTCAGTTGTGCGGTGATGCGATCGGTATGGTCAATGCGGCGCTGTTCGCGCAGCGTGCGTTGAATCTGCCAGGCCAACACCAGCGCGAGCAGCAAAAGAAGCACCAGGGGAAGCAATACCGTTACGATCAGGATTTGCCGGAACTGGTGCAGATTCAATGGGAAGCGCCTCGCGCACCGGGAGTCCCCGATTCGGGGGCGGTGGTACCAGGCCTGTTTGACTGCAAAAGCTCCCTCAGCTTTTCGACCAGGGTGAACGCCCCGTCGCCTTTGGTGGCGGTTGCGCTCACCACCCGCATGACCTGCTCAGGGAGTGTCACGTAGGCGGACAGCATCAGGATCGGCATTACGGGATTGCGATCGCGCAGCATGGTGGCCACCTGGCCGCCATTCATGCCAGGCATGGCATAGTCCACGATTACCGCATCGATCGTCTCGGTTCCGAAGATGGCCAGGCCGGTGGCCCCGTCCTTGGCGGTGAGCACGGTAAAGCCCTCGCGTTCGAGAACCATCTTGCGGATCTCAAGGCCGAGGTCTTCATCGTCGATGCACAGTATGACTGGACGCGACACGGTTCTGCCCTCGTTCGCGGTCGTCACCGCTTTTTCAGCTTTACTTTACAGTTGGCCATAAGGTAACAGTGAGTGCCTGTTTAGCGACTGCGACATCCCACGACCGGGTAACACCAGATTTAGGCAAGGATTCACGGTAGTTTTGCATTTGATCTGTGCAGTTAGGTTACGCTAAACGCAACCGCGTAATGTCCCTGGCGACTGCCACTTAAGTAGCCGTGACCTAACCGGAACGTGAGAGGAAATCCAGTTGAGTCAAAGCGTGTGCGTCCTCGAAGATGATCCTGATATCTCCCGCCTGGTACAACATCATCTGGAAGCTGCGGGATTTACCGTACGTGTTTACAGCACCCCAACCAACCTGATTCCAGACGCTGAGCGCCAGGCGCCCGTCCTGTTTCTGCTGGATATCATGGTTCCCGGTGGGGACGGTCTCGATGTTTGCCGCCGTTTGCGCAGCAATCCAGCGTTGAGCACGATCCCGATTATCTTTTTGACGGCGCGCGCAGGGGAAAACGACCGCGTTCTGGGCCTGGAGCTCGGCGCTGACGATTACATCACTAAACCTTTCGCTACCCGGGAACTGGTGGCGAGAGTGAAAGCCGTGCTCCGCCGCTTCGAGCGGCCAACGGCTCCGTCGATCATCAGCTTCGACGATGTGGTGATTGATGCCAGCGCCATGCAGTTAAAGGTGCGCGGCGAATTGACCACCACGACAGCGACCGAGTTTCGCCTGCTCGACTACCTGGCTCGCCACCCCGGCCGGGTCTTCAGCCGCGACCACCTGCTGGACGCTGTGTGGGGCGATGCCCGCTTTGTGACTCCACGTTCCGTAGATGTATATGTGCGCCGGATCCGGGAAAAGATCGAAAGTGACCCGGAGAGCCCGCGCTTTCTCAAGACGGTGCGTGGCGCCGGCTATCGCTTCGAGGTTCCCAGGTTGGTAGACGAAACGCAAAAGTCGGCCTCCTGAGCCCGAGCGCCAACGCGGTCTATGTCTCCGCGTTGCCTCCCCGCGCTGCTTCCCCGGTTGCTTCTTAGGGAGACTTAGTTTTAGGAGTAGCCGCTTGGATATCGCCTCTTGCGTAGACCTGGCTCTGAGGTACGCTTTGGGTATGCGTGCTATGGCTGCCACGGAATCCGCCCGCGGAAGGCTGACCTCGTACCCGTCCGCTCGTCCCCTGGCGGATCTCGAGCGAGAGGTGTAGCCGAGTGACCGGTCGAGTTTTCACCAAGCTTTTCGTCTCCTTTGTTGTCGTCCTTTTCGTCGGGATGGCCGTGCTCGACTTTTCCCTTCGCCAGGTGATGGAGCAATCTCTGCGCGCGCAGGCGGAGGAGTCTCTGGTGGGCAAGGCGCGCCTGCTGGCTGCTCATATCAGCGCCGCGGACTCAGCCGTAAGCGACCCCTCTTCGTTGCAGCACATTGTGAATCTGGACGCGCCGGCTGCCGGGGCCGACGTGGCCATCTTCAACAGCCAGGGGAGATTGCTGGCAGCTTCCAGGGATCAGGCTGATGGGCAAGCGGTTAGTGGGAACGGAAGGTTCCCGCCTGAGGTGGCAGCAGTGCTCGCGCATAAAACGTTAGGCCGCGAGCAGCGCGGCGGTTTGCTATATGTCGCAGTGCCTGCTGGCCCCCTGGTCGTCCGGCTTGAACGCCCCTTGGCTGCTGTCCCGTCACCCTTGTACGTGCTACGCCGCGGTATCGTGCTCGCCTCCTTGCTTTCGCTCACCCTGGCAATTCTTCTGGCCGCCTTACTGGCACACCGGTTCGCCAAGCGTTTAAGCCGGATCGTGGTGTTTGCGAACCGCATTGCGGCGGGGGACCTGAGCGCCCGGGTGGAAGAAGGCAACCTGGACGAAATCTCTGCCGTGGCCCATGCGCTCGACGTGACCGCCAGCCGCCTGGAGCAAAGCTTTCATGCCCTGGAAAGTAGCCGTAGCGAACTGACCGCCTTGCTCGATAGCATGCAGGAGGCGGTCATCGCGATCAACCCGCTGGGCCAGGTGAGTTGGTCGAACGCTGTGATGCAGCGCATCGCGCATGGCCCTGTGCAGGAGGGGCGCGCCCTCGTCCATTTCATCCGCGATCCGGAAGTGCTTTCCTCGGTCTCCGCGGCATTAACCCAGCGTAAGGCGAGCCGGCGGCGTGCCACCTCCGTGTCTCCCGGCAAGGTGTTTGAGGTGAACGCGGCGCCAATGCCCGGCGGGGGCGCGGTCGCGGTTCTGCATGACGTCTCCGAAATCGAGCGCTCAGAAACCACGCGACGCGACTTTGTTGCCAACGTGTCTCACGAACTGCGCACGCCGCTCACCTGCATCAGCGGATACGTGGAGACACTTCTCGATGACGAGCGCCTGGGAGAACAGACACGGGAGTTCCTTCTGATCATCCTTAAAAATGCTTCCCGGATGAACCGCCTTACCGAGGATCTCCTGGCCCTGGCCAGTGTGGAGTCGGGCGATTACAAACTCCGTTTGCAGAAGATCCAGGGGTCCCGGCTGGTCGAGGAAGCGGTTGGCTCACTCGGTGGGCTGGTGCTGGATTCGGCGGCAAGGCTCGAAGTGGGCGAGACGACCGATGCCATGGTAATGGCGGATCTGGATGCGCTGAGCCAGGTCTTCGGCAACCTGATCGAAAACGCGATGAAGTACGGCAAATCCGGCGGACGGGTCCGTGTGGGTGCCCGCGATCAAGAGGGAATGGTTGAGTTTTTTGTGCAGGATTTTGGGGCGGGCATCGCCTACGAACATCTGCCGCGCATCTTCGAACGGTTCTACCGCGTCGATAAGGCCCGCTCCAGGGAATCCGGGGGCACAGGCCTGGGCCTGGCTATCGCCAAGCATATTGTTCAGGCGCATGGCGGACAGATACGCTGTGAAAGCGAACTCGGCCTGGGAGCGACCTTTCTCTTTCGCCTGCCAGTGGTTCCCGGCAGCCCCGCCATCACACCCAGCCTGGAGGGCACGGCGGAACCTCCGCTTGCCGCTTCGCAAACCATTGAAAAGTAGTAAGTTGCGCGTGTGTTCAGTATTGCTTTTCTTGCCTTATTCACCTCTCATTAAAGAACCGTTCACAGATAGCGCCGAGAATCAGGCTTAAATCCTGAGGTGGAACGTGAACAGATTCGTGTGGCTAGTGGCTGGCGCGATCGGCGCAGCAGCCTGCGCCGGGCAAGCGCAAAAACTTAATGGGGCGGGCGCTACCTTCCCCAACCCTATTTATTCCAAGTGGTTTAGCGAGTACAGTGCGGCGCATCCAGGCGTCCAGATCAACTATCAGTCGATCGGCAGCGGCGGCGGCATTCGCCAGGTGACGGCGGGTATTGTGGACTTCGGCGCCAGCGACGGGCCGATGACCGATGAGCAGCTGGCATCTTCCAAAGTCAAGATTCAGCACATCCCCACGGTCATCGGGGCAGTCGTGCCGATTTTCAACCTGGAAGGCGTGAACGACCTGCGCATCGGACCGGACGTGCTGGCCGACATCTACCTGGGCAAGATTTCGAAATGGGACGACGCCCGCATCGCGAAAGACAATCCAGGGGTGAAGCTGCCCTCGGTCGATATATTCGTGGTGCATCGTTCAGACGGCAGTGGCACCAGCTACATCTTTACCGACTACCTTTCCAAGGTGAGCAAAGACTGGGCAGGCGGCCCGGGCAAAGGGGCTGCGCCAAGCTGGCCCAAGGGCATTGGAGCGAAGGGCAATGAGGGTGTCGCCGGTTTCGTGCGTCAGTCTCCCGGCTCCATCGGCTACGTCGAGCTTATCTATGCTTTGCAGAACAAGATCCCGTTCGCCTACGTGAAAAGTGCTGGCGGTACCTGGATGAAAGCTACGATCGAGGGTGTGTCCGCCGCCGCAGCCAGCGTCAAAAGCATGCCTGCCGATTACCGTGTCTCGATCACCAACGCCCCGGGCAACGCTTACCCCATCTCCAGCTTTACCTGGCTGTTGATTCCGCAACCTGCAAAGGACGCCGCCAACGGGAAGGTCATCAACGACTTTCTGAAATGGATGCTGGAGCACGAGAACGAGGCCAGTTCTCTTTACTATGCTCCGCTTCCTGCTGCGGTGGCACAGAAGGTAAGTGCAACGATCAGTTCGCTCAAGTAGCAGCAAGGCTATTCCGGCACGCGCTGTGTGTGCGTGCCGGAATGGTATGCTGGCCCGCAGGAGACTCCATCCATCGCTCCGCCGCCCGCCCTTACTCACCGCATGCCTCGGCTGTGGCTCCGTTTAACCTCAGATTCACTAAGAGTCGCTACGGTATGAGTGGTGAAACAAGAAGTTCAGGTACCACGAGTGGCTGGCCAGGTTAATTTGACCGATCGCACACAAGACGGTTTGCCGCCTGCAGGTGCGCCTGTGTCCGGGTCTGGATCTGAGCCTGCGGCCTCGCCGGTGCGGACTTTTCTTCTCAGCCGCGGAAGCTCGGCGCTTGCTGACAGCGCCTTCAGCGGACTCATGCTGGTGTGTGCGCTCAGCATTTTCGCCATTGTCCTGCTGATCCTGGTGGAGCTCATCAGCGGCTCCAGGCTGACCATCCAAAAGTTTGGCATTTCATTCTTCTTCGGGTCGGCATGGGATCCCGTCAACGGAAACTTCGGCGCCCTGCCCTTCATTTACGGGACGGTCGTCTCTTCCGTGTTATCGCTCATCATCGCCGTGCCGCTTGCGGTCGGGGTAGCCATCTTCCTCACCGAGATGTGTCCCACCTTTCTGCGCGGACCGCTGGCGTTCTTTACCGAACTGCTGGCCGCTATCCCCAGCGTGGTTTATGGCCTGTGGGCGATCTTCGTCCTGGTCCCCCTCCTGCGGCAGTACTTGAATCCGTTTCTGATGAAGTATCTCGGATGGTCAGGTCTCTTTGCCGGCCCGAACTATGGCTTTGGCATGCTCTCCGCTGGCATGATTCTCTCCATCATGATTCTGCCTATCATCTCTTCGCTCACGCGCGAGGTGATCTCGGCAGTGCCGCACTCGCAGCGCGAAGCCGTGCTTGCCCTGGGGGCAACCCGTTGGGAAATGATTCGCATGGGCGTGTTACGCAATGCGCGCATTGGGATTGTCGGCTCCGTCATCCTGGGGCTGGGCCGCGCACTGGGTGAAACCATGGCCGTCACCATGGTGATCGGGAACCGTGCTGAAATTGCAAAGTCTTTACTCGCGCCCGGATACAGCATGGCCAGCGTGATCGCCAATGAGTTCAGCGAAGCGTCTGACCAGCTCTATTTGAGTGCGCTGATTGAGATCGGGCTGGCACTCTTTATCGTCACCATCATTGTGAATGCCCTGGCCCGCGTGCTGGTCTGGGCCGTAACCCGCGGTGCACCGGTCAGAGGGAACTAACCATGGCTTCAAGCAGCATCATGAGTCCCCGTCGTGCCGGCTCTTCCAACAGGATGTGGCGAACCTTTGCCAACCACCTGGCCACCGTGGCAGCGGTCGGTAGCACCATCCTGGTGATCGCGCCATTGGTCGCGATTTTTGTCTATCTCCTCTATAAAGGCGCCAGCTCGCTGAATGTCGCTTTCTTCACCCAGGTTCCCAAGCCAGTCGGCGAGATGGGTGGGGGCATGGCGAATTCCATTCTTGGATCGGGCATTTTGCTCGCCATCGCCAGCCTGATGGGTGTTCCCGTGGGGATTGCCGGGGGCATCTACATAGCCGAGTTCGGCCGCGGCAAGCGCCTGGCCAATATGGTTCGCTTTACCGCCGACGTGCTTAATGGCGTGCCTTCCATCGTGATGGGCATCGCCGTGTATGGCCTGATCGTGGTACCGCAAAAGCATTTCTCCGCACTTTCAGGTGGAGTGGCCCTGGGCATCATGATGGTGCCGACCATCACGCGCACGACGGAAGAAATGCTGTTGATGGTGCCCTTGAATGTACGCGAGGCGGCGCTCGGGCTGGGCGTGCCCAACTGGCGTTCGGTGCTTTCCATCACGCTGCGCACCGCATCCCCAGGCGTCATCACCGGCTGCATGCTGGCCTTTGCCCGCGTCGCCGGGGAAACCGCTCCACTGTTGTTTACCGCCTTCGGCAACCAGTTCTGGAGCACCAGCGCAAACGAGCCGATAGCTGCACTGCCCCTGCAGATTTTTGTGTACGCGCTCTCGCCTTACGATGAGTGGCATCGCCTGGCGTGGGCCGGCGCCCTGGTGCTGATCGTGCTCATCGTTGTATCGGTCGCGCTGGTGCGCTATGTTGCCGGGCGCGGCGTTTTGAAAGGGGTAAGCTAGTGGGTGTTGAAATACAAGTGTCTGATCTGAATGCGTGGTATGGCACCAACCACACGCTTCAGAACATCAACCTGCGGATACCCGCGAATCACGCTACTGCGTTGATCGGCCCTTCGGGCTGCGGAAAATCTACGTTTGTGCGCTGCCTCAACCGCATGCATGAAACGAATCCGGTTGGGCGAGTTACGGGCACGGTGCGTGTGGGCCCGGTCGACATTTACGAAAGCGCGTCCCCGGTCGAGATTCGCCGCCGTATCGGCATGGTGTTCCAACGGCCGAACCCATTCCCGACCATGTCGATCTACGACAATGTTGCTTCCGGATTGCGCCTGAACGGGTTCCGCAATCGCAAGGTTCTGGACGATGTGGTCGAGCGCTCGTTGCAACAGGCTGCCCTGTGGGAAGAAGTAAAGGACGATCTCAAGAAGAAGTCGGGCGCGAGTCTCTCTGGCGGCCAGCAGCAGCGGCTCTGCATTGCTCGTGCTTTGGCCGTCGATCCGGAAGTGATGTTGATGGATGAACCGGCCTCAGCTCTCGATCCTGTCTCCACCGCCAAGATCGAAGATCTGATCTTCCAGCTCAAGTCGCAGTACACGATTGTGATCGTTACCCACAACATGCAGCAAGCGGCGCGCGTTGCCGAAAACACTGGCTTTTTCCTGAATGGCAAATTGGTGGAGTTCGACGCAACCCACAAGATCTTCACCAATCCGACCGACAAACGCACCGAGGACTACATCACGGGCAGGTTCGGATGATGCGCATTCGCTTTCACCGCAAGCTCGACGATCTGAAGGAACGTCTTCTCGTGATGGCAGGCATGGCCGAGCAGGCCATCCAGCGCGCAGTGGAGGCTTACCGGGTGCGCGACATCAGTTTGTGTGACCTGGTAGTGCGTAGCGAGATCTCGATCAACAGCTTCGAGCGCGAGATCGATCAGATGGCACTGGATCTACTGGCGATGGAGCAGCCGATGGCCATTGATCTGCGCTTCATTCTCGCAGTCATCAAAATCAATGCCGACCTTGAGCGCGTGGGCGACCAGGCTGTGAGCATCAGTGATCGCGTGCGCGACCTGCAGGCCTTCCCGGTGGTCGATCTGCCGGTAGACATTCCGCGCATGGCTTCGTTGGCGTCGGCCATGGTGAGGAAAGCGCTGCAGGCTTTCATCGAAGCGGATGCGGAAGTCGCTACGGCGGTGCTCACCATGGATGACAGCGTTGACAAATTAAATGACAACGCCTTCTTTGCTCTTTCGAATGTGATGAAGGAAAACCCGCGCTACACTCCGCAGGCCCTGCATGCGCTGATGATCGCGCGCAACCTGGAGCGAGTGGGTGACCACGCCACCAATATCGCAGAGGATGTCATCTTCTGGGTGCGTGGGGCTGACGTGCGCCACCACCAAAGTACCTAGAGTCCAATGTCGCTTACTGCACAACAATGCCTCCACCGTTTGTTTATTGGGAGCTAAGCCGAGGGACCTGCTGTTCTCTTTCCCAAATGAATCTCGGGCTGAACCGCAAAGCCCTAACCCGGATTTCTCACCACGACTGTCCGGAGACAACCACAATGCCCCCACCCC
>CAZZVD010000202.1:0-10117 GCA_964657465.1 uncultured Acetobacteraceae bacterium
CCGGCCACTGCACGACCATCAAGCAAGCCAAGGAAATGGTCGAAATGCAGGAGCCAATCGTTTGGGACATCCTGGAAGAGGTCATCAAGGACCACCCAGTTTTGCTCAACCGCGCCCCTACGCTCCATCGTCTGGGTATCCAGGCCTTTGAGCCGGTACTGGTGGAAGGCAAGGCAATCAAGATCCATCCCCTGGTCTGCACCGCGTTCAACGCAGACTTCGATGGCGATCAGATGGCCGTGCACATTCCGCTGTCACCGGAAGCGCAGGTAGAAGCCAGTGTACTGATGCTGGCCTCGCACAACATCCTTTCGCCGGCATCGGGGCAGCCGATCACTGTGCCGACGCAGGATATGGTCCTGGGTCTCTACTACCTGACCAAAGCCAAGAAGGGCGGCAAGGGCGAAGGCCGTGTGTTCGCGAATACCGAAGAAGTACTGATGGCGCTCGAAGCGAAAGAAGTCGAGACCCTCACGCCCATTCGTCTCCGCTACACCGGGCCGGTGCTCGACATGACCACCGCCTACGACGATCAGGATCTGACCCACACCGAGCCGGTGATGTACGACAAGCAGTACATCTCGACCACTGTCGGCCGCGCCATCTTGAACGATTCCCTGTCCGACGGTATGCCGTTCGTCAATGGCCTGCTGAAGAAGAAGGGCATCGGTCAGCTGGTGAACTACTGCTACCTGAACCTGGGTCTCGAAGTGACGGTCAAAATGCTCGACCGCATCAAGGATCTCGGCTTTAAGTACGCAACTCGTAGCGGCCTCTCCGTCGGCCTGGATGACATGGTCATTCCTGAAACCAAGTACACCGTTGTGCGCGATGCCGAAAAGCAGGTCATCGCGGTACAGCAGCAGTACCTGGATGGCGCGATCACCAACGGCGAGCGCAACAACAAGGTCATTCAGATCTGGTCATCAGTTACCGAGAAGGTTGCTGATGAGATGTTCGACAACATGAAGAACGCCGACAAGGAGGGGGTCATGAATCCGATCTACATCATGGCTGACTCCGGCGCTCGTGGTTCCAAACAGCAGATTCGTCAGCTCTCTGGTATGCGCGGCCTGATGGCCAAGCCTTCCGGCGAAATCATTGAAACCCCGATCACGGCCAACTTCCGGGAAGGTCTTACCGTGTTGCAGTACTTCATCTCCACCCACGGCGCTCGTAAGGGCCTCGCGGATACGGCGTTGAAGACGGCAGACTCGGGTTACCTGACCCGCCGCCTGGTGGACGTGGCACAAGACGTCATCGTCAGCGAACAGAACTGCGGTACCGTCGAAGGCATTTACGTCGGCCCCATCGTGGAGTCTGGCGAGATCATCGAACCGTTGCGCGACCGCATCATCGGCCGTGTATCGCTCGAAAAGATCAAGGACTTCGAAGGCAGCGTGATCGTCGAAGTGAACGAGGAGATCACGGAAGATTTCGCCAACGCGATCCAGGGTGCTGGTATCGAGAAGGTGAAGATCCGCTCCGTGCTGACCTGCGAGTCCAAGCGCGGCGTCTGCATCCTCTGCTACGGACGTAACCTGGCATCCGGCCGTATGGTCGAGTTGGGTGAGGCCGTCGGTGTGATCGCGGCGCAGTCAATCGGTGAGCCGGGCACGCAGCTAACCATGCGTACCTTCCACATCGGTGGTACCGCTTCCCGTGTCTCGCAACAGTCTTCGCTCGAAGCCAAGAACCATGGCATCGTGCGCTTCCTGAACATGGTGACGGTCCGCTCCAAGTCGGGCGACCTGGTATCCATGAACCGGTCGGGCGCCATTGCCGTAGTCGATGAACGCGGCCGCGAGAAGGAGCACTACCAGGTGGTCTACGGCGCCAAACTGAAAGTGGAAGACGGCGCACAGGTCCAACTGGGGCAGGCACTGGTCGAGTGGGATCCTTACACCTTCGCGATCCTGACTGAGATCGGTGGAACGATCCAGTTCAAGGATCTGCAGGAAGGGATCACGCTGAACGAAGAAGTCGACGAAGTGACCGGCCTGTCGCGCCTCGTGGTAGCGGAAGCAGCCGACGAAAAGCGTCAGCCGGCGATCGTGATCAAGGGCGCCAAGGGCAACAAGCGCTATCTGATGCCCAGCCGTGCTCACCTCATGATTCAGGATGGAGACGAGGTCTTCCCTGGCGATGTGCTGGCCAAGATCCCGCGTGAAACCACTCGTACCAAGGACATCACAGGCGGTCTGCCGCGTGTGGTCGAATTGTTCGAGGCCCGCAAGCCGCGTGAAACCGCCATCATCAGCGAGATCGATGGTGTGGTTCGCTTCGGTGAAGTGGCCAAGGGACAGCGCAAGATTTACGTCACCGCAGACAACGGGGAAGAGAAGGAATACTCCGTGCAGCGCGGCGTACACGTGAACGTACAGGAAGGCGAGCGCCTGAAGGCCGGCGAACCGCTGATGGACGGTCCGTTGAACCCGCACGACATTCTCGCAGTACTGGGTGAGAAGGAGCTTCAGGGATATCTGGTCAACGAAATCCAGGAAGTCTACCGCTTACAGGGCGTGGCCATCTCAGATAAGCACATTGAGACCATCGTCCGTCAGATGCTGCGCTGGGTGAAGATCGAGGAAGTCGGTGACACGTCGTTCCTGCTCGAACAGCAGATCGATCGGTTCCGCTTCCGCGAAGAGAACGAGCGTGTGATTGCCAAGGGTGGCCGGCCGTCGATTGGGCGTCCGCTGCTGTTAGGTATCACCAAGGCCTCGCTCTCGACCGATTCCTTTATCTCCGCTGCGTCGTTCCAGGAGACCACGCGTGTTCTCACCGAAGCCAGCATCAACGGTTCGGTCGACAGCCTGCGCGGCCTCAAGGAGAACGTCATTGTCGGTCGCCTCATCCCGGCTGGTACCGGTATGGAGTACTACCGCAACATCCAGCTCTCGCAGGAACTCGAGGAAGCGGCTGCCAAGGTGCAGCAGGAAGTCACCGCAGCCTTCGAGGAAGCCGAGCGCGAGTTGGAACTCATGCGGCAGGAAGGCGAAGCCGAAGAGATGGCAGCCGAGTAACTGCACCTCACCACAAACAAGCAAAGGCCGCGGGCAATCGCGGCCTTTCTGCTTCTTTTGGTTTGAGTGGAGGGCATCGCCTTCCGGACCGGGCCCTTCACTCTTCAAGCGCCGAGCGCACAGCTTGATCGATGGCAATCGGAGAGCAGCGGCCATTCGGCGCCACCAGCACATGCATCTGCTGGGCCTCCCACAGGCTACCCGCTGAAGCGCGGTCCGCCCGAACAAACAGTGGATACGCGTAGTCGAAGTAACCGAGGGAGCGAGCAGCGGGCAACGCAGATTCGGCGAGGAGATCGTAGCTGACAATCATGTCAGGGCGGCGGTCTCGAACGAATCCTGCAGGAATTTCTCCCAGGGTCCCGCTGCGTCGTTCTTCAGGAACACGCATCGGGTGATAGTGAATCGCTTCAGGACTGGCAAGCCCAGCGCCATCGCGTATTTCGCCCTGAAATGCCCATCCAAGCGCGCCAATCTCTGAAGTCATCAGGATGCCGGTGGGACACTCCCCGTGGAGCACAGTCCCAATGCGACGATAGGCGTGCACGCGGGCGGCAAGCGCGTAATCAGGTGTAGCGCCAGGCAGCCCGCGCAACGCCGCGAGTAGCAAATCCATATCCAACATCCCAACGGGAAGGAGAAGCATTCCGGCGAAAACGATTCCGAGAAAAGCTGGCATGATGGTGCGGCTGTTCGACCAAAGTAAAATTCCGATGGATAGCGGCGCCAGCACCAGAGGCAGATACCAGGAGAAAATAAATGTCTTGCGCACGAGATAGGCGGCTGCGAGAAAAGCGCCGAACCCACAGAGCAGGAAAGCAACTTGATTGCTCTGGCGTCCGCGACTCTTGCCGTAGCGCGCCCAGAGCAGACCGAATGCCAGGCATGTCAATGCCTGCGGGATAGATGCGAACGCCCTGACAACGTTTCGATACGTCATGGCATATAGATGGCTTTTGGCGACCACCGTGTTGGGAATAACTGTTCCGTACTCCCACAACAGCCAGGTGAGACCGGCCACACCGATAGCAGTGGAAGCGAGTAGAGATAACCTGGTCCATTGCCTGCGGAAGGTCATCCAGACTCCTGCCAAAACCCATAGAGGAAAACACTCATAGCGAGTGAAGCAGGCAAGAACCAGGAGCGGCATACCCCAATCTTTCTTCCTGAGAATGCCCAGACATCCTGCCAGCATGAGCGCGACTGCACAGGGACTCTCCATCTGCTCCATCGAACTGGGCAAAACCGCCATGAATGCATAGCAGAAGGCGGCGACCGGCAACACAACGCCAGACAGCCCTTCAGGTTGCCCCGTCTTCACCAACTCGTATGCAGCCGCGGCACTCAACAATACAAAGCCAAATTCCAATAAAGGAACCGGGTTGTCGAGAGGCAGCAACGCACCGGTCGCGGCGAGAAGCAGAGTCCACAGTGGAGAAGAAGTAACCATGACGCGCTGATCAGGATTGAAATATGGTTTGCCAAGGTGCTGGTAGTTGTTAGCTATCCTCCTATGAATGAAGGAATCATCTGCGGCAATTCCAGGAAGGCGAACTGCGCATATAGCCAGGATCAGACCTGCTGCCACGATGAGTATTCCTAAGGGAAGGTGACGCCGCAAAAAGGGCGAAGACAAGTATTTGCTCGACAGCTTCGATATCGCCACATGCCCATTCTGCCTAAGCTCGACGGCCGGATACTCCCCAGAAATCACTTCATAGTTACTCCGTTCCTGAATGGGGGTGGTAGGTGTCGTTTTGGGCGAGCACTACAGACGTCCTGACAAATGTTGACCAAGCTTGTCTAATTGAGAACAGTTCCGGCGCGATCGCGCCTTTGGCATACGGCCTTCACGAAAACTTCGGGTGCCCTCTATCTACCGACAGATTTATGGTCGGAAGATGTGGAAAGAGGCCTTTCCCGACCCAGCCCTGAACGCGCAACAGCCTGCTCGATATCCCAGGCGTTCGCACTGTCCAACTCTGGGTACAATCGTAGTTGCGGGGTGACTATGCAACGGCTGCGTTCTGTGCTGCAACTCCTAACCCTCGCCGCCTGGGCCTGCTCTGCATCGAGTCAATCCACCGTGACTTCGATACCAGTCTTTGAAGCAGGTACCACCGACGTGACTGTCGATGTCATCGTGAAGGATCATCACGGCACTCCCATTGAAAATCTAACGCAGGACCGATTTATAGTCTCCGAGAACGGACACTCGCAACGGATCGTCGCGTTTGAAGCCCACCCTTCGCCGGCGGCCATTTCTACGCCAGTTCCGCTACCTTCAGGTGTCTACACCAACGCTCCAGTTATCCCCAGCAACGGAAGCGTGGACGTTTTGTTAATTGACGCACTGAACACGCCCACCCACGATCAGGTGCGCGCCCACCAGATGTTGATTTCATACCTGAAAACATTGCCGGTAGGTAAGCCGGTCGCTATCTTTACCCTGGGTACGCAACTGCGACAAATCGAAGACTTCACCACTGATCACAACGCATTGCTGCAGGCTGTGGAGGCCTTCAATGCTTTCCCGCAAAAATCAGCCTTTCTCAAGACGACGGAGGACACGGCAGATCAAATGAAAAACGAAGATGCCGCGCAGGAGCTGGTCATGAGCCTGGGTCACGGCAAACAGTTTTTGGGGACGCAGATGGTCAAAGAGATGCAACAGTTTAGTGCCGAGTCTGACTCGTTCAATATCGGCCTGCGCGCCGGCTACACCCTCACTGCCTTCGATGAACTGGCCCGCTATCTCTCCGCTATTCCCGGCCGCAAGAATCTCATTTGGCTCTCCGGTTCGTTCCCGCTGGCCATTCTGCCGCAGCCCGATCTCAAGGATCCCTACCGGTCGGCGCAAAACTTTTCACAGCAAATTGCGCGCACCGCCAATCTGCTGGCTACTGCGAGAGTCGCGGTCTACCCCATCGATGCCAAAGGCCTGGTGTCTCAAACTCTGCTGAAGGCTTCTGTCGCGGGAGGAAGTGCTGTGCGCACACCAGAGAGGAGCATGGCTGCGGAATCAGCGGAATTCAGCAATAGTGCCGAGGAAGTGATGACGTTGAATGAGGTCGCAAAAGCAACCGGCGGAGAAGCGATCACCAACACAAACGACCTCAAAGGCGCGCTCGCCGAAGTGGATCGGAATGGATCGCACTACTACACATTGGTCTACCATCGCTCAGACAAATCACAGAACGGCAAACCGCGCCAAATCGAAGTGCAGGTAAAGCCTGGTAAGTATGAACTGTCATACCGTCGCAGTTACACTCCAGTTGAGTCTTCAGGACAGAAGGTCAGTTTTCTTTCGCTCATGCAGCACGGCATTCCCGCCTCCTCTCAAATAGTGTTTCGCGTAGCGCCTAAAAATATTGGTGCGCCAGCCGCAGGAGAGGCGATCGCGGGCAGCAATCAAAATGTATTTCGCCCGCTGGTCCGCTATTCCGTCGGTTACGACGTAGATGTTTCCCCACTGGCTCTCAAAGCTTCCGGCGATGGCGTGCTCCATGGGGCTGTCACGTTCGTCGCCATCGCCCTCGATCGCGATGGCAGGGCATTAAATTCTGTCTCCGGCGCGTTGGACCTGCACGTGCGCTCGGAGCAATATCCGGCCTTCGTGAAGCAGGGCATTCAGTTCCACCAACCCCTGGACCTGCCCCCGCAAACCAGGTGGCTGCGCGCTGCCGTTTACGACAATGCTTCAGGTCGAATCGGCACCTTTGAACTGCCCATAAGCCCAGCCGCTCATTAGCGGACCCATCCCGACGATGGCCCACTCAAGCCGTTTCCGGCTTGAGTGGGGGACATCTCAGCCCACCAGCAAACCGCTCTCGTACTCAAGCCAATCCAATTCAGCTCAACCCTTCCCAAAATGCTCTCAACCCGAGGTGCTCAACCCGCCCCTACACTTTGCCCACATTCATATGGCATAATGTAAGTAACGGTGCCCCATGAACCCTCTCAGCATGCAAATTGGCGATTGGCTCGGCCTACCCGCCCCTGCCACGGAAGCACAAATCCTGAGTATCGTGGAAGAACAGCTAGCCACCTCCGTCATCGAACGGCTGACCTCCCTCGGTTTGGAACGTGCGGAAATCCACGAAACCGTCATTCCGGCCCGCACTCTCCAACATCGTCGCTCCAAACGGGAAAAGCTGACCATTGAAGAATCCGACCGAGTCCTCCGGGTCATCCGTGTTCTCTCCTCCGCTCAATCCGTCTATGGCGATCGTGCCCACGCGCTCGCCTGGCTGCGCAGACCAACACCCCGGCTTCAGGGGCGGTCGCCGTTGTCCTTGCTGAAAACCGACACCGGCAGCCGCATCGTGGAAGAACTCCTAATTCAAATCGATGAGGGCATCTTCGTCTAAATGCTTTTCTGGCGGATCAGCCGTCATCTCGACCTCAAGGGAACGGGTGGTCTCAGGGCCAGTGGTCGTTGGCACTATCCCGGGCAGCCGGTTGTCTACCTTACCGAGAGCGTCGCCTCGGCGCTGTTAGAGGTTTGCGTCCACACCGCGGCAAACGACATTCCCTATTCGTACACATTGCTATGCGTGCAGGGTCCCGACCCCACGCCTCCGCCCATCACTATCAACGACCTCCCGGACCATTGGCGTGACCAGCAGGACATCACACGCGAACTAGGGACTGCCTGGCTGCGGAAGCAGGACACAGTCCTGCTCCAAATCCCTAGTGCCATCGTGCCGCACACCAAAGACTTCCTGCTCAACCCCCTCCACCCCGATGCGGCCATGTTCCGCATCACCGAGGCGATGGATTACCCATTCGACGAGCGCCTCAAGTATTAAAAGACTGGCAACGCCGGACCGCCGTTCTGCACCACACTTGCAGAGGTGATGCATGGCAGCGCATGCCGGCGAAACAGCACAAGAAACGGGAGACTTCCACTGCCACAGCTGTGATGCCGTGGTCCATGTGACCAGGGGCCACAAAATTCCGGCCTGCCCGAACGGACATAAGACATTCGACACCAGAACGGGCGAGCCAGGCAATAAGCGCAGTGCTTGATACAAATGGCAACGCGCCCCTGCGCGTCGACGGACGAGAGAAGGTCACGGGCGCCGCATGCTACGCCGCGGAATTCCAGGCTGCCGATCTCGCCCATGCCGTCCTGGTGCAGAGCACGATCGCTCGCGGGCGCATTCGAGCTCTTAACACCAGGCGCGCCGAGGGGGTACCGGGTGTCCGCTTCATCCTCTCGCATCTGAACTGCCCACCCCTGCAGCACCTTCCCGAGGACTACACTTCCGTTTTCCCCGGCGAACGCCGCACTCCACTCGAGGACGGCATCATCCACTATGCCGGGCAACACGTCGCCATGGTGGTTGCGGATACACCGCAACAGGCGCAAACCGCGGCCTCCTTGCTAGAGATCGAGTACGAGGCAGAAGTGCCGGCCTTACAGCCACAGCAGGCACTCGCTAAGGCCTACCAGCCAAAACACTTCGCGAAGAACTTCGAAGAAGCACTGCAGTCAACCCGGGGCAATCCCGACCACGTGCAATCAGCGCATCGCATCGATGTGGAATACCAAACCCCGATCCAGCACCACAACCCCATCGAACCCTCAGCCACCCTGGCCTCGTGGGATAACGGCCAGTTGACCCTGCACGACAGCACCCGCTGGATCTACGGCACGCGCCTGTTTGTCTCCACCATGCTCGGGATCGAAGCAGAGAAAGTCCACGTCGTGTGCCCGTATGTTGGCGGAGCCTTTGGCTCCAAGGGTTTCTTATGGCAGCACGTAGCCCTCACAGCGGTGGCTGCTAAATTGACCGCGCGCCCGGTGCGCCTGGTGCTATCAAGAGAGCAGATGTTCACCTCAGTCGGCCATCGTCCGCAGACATCGCAATCGATCTCGCTGGCGGCCGATGAGGAGGGTCATTTGCAACTGCTGCAGCATACCTCGCTGAATGGCACCTCCCCGGTTGCCCACTTTGTCGAACCGGCCGCGATGATCTCCCGTCACCTCTACAGTTGTCCCGTGGTACGCATCGAGCATCGCGTAGCTCCGGTCAACATCACCACGCCCTGTTTCATGCGCGCACCGGGCGAAGCTCCCGGCCTGTTCGCCCTGGAGTCCGCAATGGACGAACTTGCCGCAGAACTTAACCTGGATCCACTGGTATTGAGACTGCGCAACTACGCAGAGACCGATGAAGAAGCCGAGCGCCCCTGGTCCAGCAAGCAACTCCGGCTCTGCTACGAGCAAGGTGCGGAGCGCTTCGGCTGGACGCAGCGCCCGGCCAAACCGGCCTGTGCCCGGCGCGGCGATTGGCTCGTTGGTTGGGGCATGGCCACCGCGGCTTACCCCGGCCGCCGTTCAGTTTCCATCGTGCATGGCGAACTCGACCGCAGCGGCCGCGCAGTGTTCTCGACCGCCACGCAAGAGATCGGGACCGGCACCCGCACCGCCATCGCACAGATAGCCGCAGAAGCGCTGGGCATTCCACTTCACCGGGTTGCGGTCGAAGTCGGTGATAGTCGTCTGCCACCCTCTCCGGTGCATGGCGCGTCACAAGCCACGGCTACGGTGGGACCAGCAATATTGCGAGCCGCATCGGATCTGCGGCATGAGTTGATCCTCTTGGCTGTCACCCAGCCCACGTCCTCGTTGCAGGGCGCCGCGCCTAACAGCATCCTCATCCAGGATGGAGTGCTCCGTGTCGCCGGCGAAAGCGACCGCGAAGAGCATTACGCCGATGTACTTGCGCGCATGCAGCCGGAGAAACTTGAGGTAGAGGCAGAAGCCAAGCCAGGGAGCGAACGCGAAGCCTTCACCTGGACCTCTTTCGGCGCACACTTCGCTGAGGTGCTTGTGCATGCGCAAACCGGCGAGGTACGCGTTTCCCGCTGGACAGGCGTCTTCGATGCAGGCCACATCCTCAACCCGGTGCTGGCGCGAAGCCAGATGATCGGCGGCATCCTGTTTGGCATCGGTATGGCGCTGTTTGAAGAGACGCACTATGACCCGCACAGCGGCATGCCGCTCAATGCATCGCTTTCGGAGTACCTAGCCCGGATTTCTCACAAGTAAGCTGTAGATCTGGGTAGGAGAATTTAGAAGG
>CAZZVD010000203.1:0-10105 GCA_964657465.1 uncultured Acetobacteraceae bacterium
GAAAAACGAGCGAGATGTGGGGCACCCGTCATTGGTTACGGAATAGGCGGTGAGAAATGCGGGCTAGTACTCAGCAAGGTTCGTGGGTGTATTCGCTATCAATTCGCCTTGCCGTAACCGCCTGTTCACGCTTTGCACCAGATACTGAGCACGAGAGCAACCGCACAGATCATGTGTGGCTGCAAGCGCCAGGCGGTTGCTCCCATGGAGGAAGAGATGGCCAGCACCCGTATCTCGTATCTATGGAAGAACGCTCGTGCGGCAGACGGCTTCGTCTCCGGTGTTTCGCTCCACAGCCACACGAATCGCTCCAAGGAAACCCTGGACTTTATTGCCAAACTGGCAAACGAGTACAGCTACTTCCGCAGCATTCTTGCCAGCGAAGAGAAACGGTGCCGCACACATCACCGGCTGCAGGTGGACTACGCCCGCAGCTATTGGACACCGCCACTGACGCCGCGCCTGGCATTCGATCTGGAAAGCAAGCAGATTGCGGAATCGCTGCAGTTACAGCCGCTGGTTTCGATCACCGACCACGATGACATTCAAGCGCCTATGCTGCTGCGCACGGTAGCCAGTGCACGCCATATCCCGGTTTCTGTGGAGTGGACGACGCCCTTCGGCAAAGATCAGGCATTCCACCTCGGTATCCACAATCTGCCCAGCGGATCGGGGGTGGACTGGATGCGCGCATTTGAAGAGTTCACCCGCACACCGAGTGATGCGCGGTTGACGGAGATGCTCTCGGCACTGCACGATCTGCCGAACGTGCTCATCGTTTTCAACCACCCGCTCTGGGATCTCTACAAGATTGGCGATGATCTTCACCAGCAACGGGTAGAAGAGTTTCTTACGCAGAATGGCCATGCGATCCACGCCATCGAGTTGAACGGTTTGCGCAACTGGAAGGAAAATCGCCGGGTTACCGAGCTGGGCGCGCGTTGGAACAGATTGTTGATCTCTGGCGGAGACCGCCATGGCCTGGAACCGAATGCCAACGTAAACCTGACTAAGGCTGCCAACTTCAGCGAGTTTGTGGATGAGATTCGCCGCGAGCAACGCAGCCATGTGCTTTTTATGCCGCAATACGCGGAGCCATGGAAGCACCGCATCATGAAGTCGACCATTGACGCCATACGCGATTACCCCGACTTTCCCGAGGGCTCGCGGCGTTGGGATGAGCGGGTGTTCCACCCGGACATGAACGGGGTTGACCGGCCCGTCAGCCAGCTTTGGCCCGATGGCCAGGCGCCGGCCTACATGCGCGCGGTGCTTCACTTAGTGAGGATGTTGGGCAGCAACCCGATCAGCCACGGTCTGCGGGCCGCATGGAATGAATCGCACGAGCTGCAGTTCGCGTTGGGCGAGCGGGAAGCGTTTTAACCCGGCCAACCTGCCGGTTGCCCCTTCTCGCTTCGCGTGCGCGTGGATACACTTTGCCTATGCGCGCGGCAACCCCCAGGGTGGCTTACTTCCCCGATACGTTCTACGAGATCAACGGAGTGGCGCACACCAGCCGGCACTTCGAAGCGTTTGTGCAGCGCCGCAACGTCCCGTTCTTCTGTCTCCATCCCGGCAAGCGGGACAGTGCCCTGTGCGAGCAACAATCGGGCGAGCTGACGACGCTGGAGATTCCTCGCGGCAGCGCCCTGGCCTTTCGCCTGGAGAAGGACCTCACGTTTGATCCCGCGTTTCTGCGCCACAAGAAATTTATTGAAAAGCGGGTGCGTGCTTTCCGGCCAGACATCATTCATGTGACCGGCCCCAGCGAGCCGGGCATCCTGGGCGCATGGCTCTCGAGAAACCTGCACGTGCCACTGGTGGCTGCCTGGCACACCAACCTGCACGAGTATGCTGCGCAGCGGTCGGGTTGGCTGCTGCGGTTGTTGCCCCACAACCAGTCGATCTCCGCCGAAAAGCAAATCGAACAGGCCACCCTGCGGGCCTGTTCGCGCTTTTATCGCATGGCCGAGGCTTTGTTCGCGCCGAACGTCGATTTGTGCCGGCTACTGGAGCAATCGACCGGCCGGCCCTGCGCGCTGATGCCACGCGGCGTCGACACCATTGCGTTCTCGCCTGCGTTTCGCGATCGCCCCGCAACCGGGGAGCCGTTCGTGCTTGGCTTTTGCGGACGGCTTTCGATCGAAAAAAATGTTTACCTGCTGGGGCGCATCCGCACCGAGTTGCTGGCGCGCGGCATCAGCAACTTTCGTTTCCTCATCATCGGCCACGGCAAAGAAGAGGGCTGGCTGCGGCAGAACCTGCCCAACGCAGACTTTACCGGCGTGCTGCGCGGCCCGGAGCTTGCGCGGGCCTACGCCAACATGGATTTGTTTGTGTTCCCCTCGCATACAGATACATTCGGCAACGTCGTTCTGGAAGCGTTGGCCTCGGGTGTTCCGGCGGTAGTCACGCCCGACGGCGGTCCACGTTACATTGTGCGAGAAGAGGAAACCGGTTTGATTGCCGGGGATGAAAACTTTTCCGCGGCCATTGCGCGAATTATGCTCGATCCAGTGCTGCATGCGCGCATGTGCCGAGCCGCACGCAGCTACGCCCAATCTGCTTCCTGGGACTCGGTGTTTGAAGGCGTCTACAAGACGTACGACGAAGTGCTCGCCAGGCGGGAGTGATGTCGTGCGTGCCAATCGGAAGTCGGGTTCGTTCCGGTCTGTGCTTGTGGATTGATTGTGCGGCCGCACGGGGGTTCCTCGGGTAGGTACGGTGGTGGCGGTGGTGGAGAAGTTGGACGTGAGCGGATTTTGCGCGCCGATCCGAGCCCACTTTTGCGCGCCGATCCGAGCTCACTTTTTATCATCCCGAGCGCAGTCGAGGGATGACAAAAGGGGGGCGGTGGTTGGGGAGAGGTGTGGGCGGCGGGAGAGGGAGGGCTCCGTGAATTCCCACATCTCCCGACTGGAAAACGTCGGTTACATATGGGGCGCCCCACGTGGTTACGGGTCAGGATGTTTGTCTCACCCGTGCCTATCGCAGAGCGAGACCGGCTGGATGTAACATCGCTGCCAGGGGTTTCAATCGGCATGCTTCGACAAGGTAAAGGCACGGTGTTCTGCGTGCGGTGGGTGGCTGCCTTGCTCGCGGCCACATGGATGGGGCCATTGCTAATGGCGCAGGTTACGCCCGTCACGCCAGGTGCATCGAAGAACCAACTCACCCCGCCTCCGGCAAGCTCGAAAAGCGAAAGCCTGGACGAATACATACACCACGGATGGGATAGCCTTTCCCGGTCTATGACGGAATGCAAGTCGCTGGTGGATCCCAAGATAACAACAACGCCTGTTCTGTATCTGCCACTGGGCGCGGCTACTCCACCGGAGTTGCTGCGGCTTCGTTCGCAGTGCAAGATAGAGATTGAGCACCTGCCTCACCCCATCGTCCATTTAGGCGATGTGCAGGGATCGGCGCTCCGGCCCGGATTACTGTATCTTCCGAATCGTTATGTGGTCCCTGGCGGACGCTTCAACGAGATGTTCGGATGGGATAGCTATTTCATTATCCTGGGTCTTTTGCGGGATGGGCGAGTCGAGCTGGCTCGCGGTATGGTGGAGAACTTTTTCTACGAGGTACAAAACTACGGGGCGGTGCTGAACGCGAATCGCACCTACTTCCTCACCCGCTCGCAGCCACCTTTCCTGAGCTCGATGATCCGCGCTGTTTACGATGCGGCGATTGCTCGTGACCCCTCGGCCGCGAATCGTGCGCGGCAGACTGCATGGCTGGCCAAAGCTTATCCGTTTGCGCAGCGCGATCATGACTTCTGGCTCAGCGAAATACATCGAGCGGGCAACACCGGCCTGGCACGCTATTTTGATATCGGGGAAGGACCAGTGCCGGACATTGCCGACCACAGCACGTACTACATCGACGTGATCAACTGGTTGGTCGCCCACCCCGACGTGCATACTGACTACCTGTTGCGTGCATCGGAACATCCGTCAGCCGCCGAGCAGGCGGGTTTGGCGAAAAGCAGCTGCGATGCAAGCCACTCCGCGATTTGCGCCGATGCATGGGCACATGGGTATCGCCTGACTCGCGATTTTTATAAAGGCGACCGTTCCGTGCGCGAGTCCGGCTTTGACATCTCTGCCCGCTTCGGTCCCTTTAGCGGGTCCACTCATCACTACGCGGCCGTTGGGCTGAACAGCCTGCTTTATAAGTACGAACGCGACCTTGCGGATTTTGCCGGCATGCTGCACCAGACCGCCGAGGCTGCACGATGGGACCAGGAGGCAGACGCGCGCAAACAGGCGATCAACAAGTACCTCTGGAATCCGCAAAAGGGCCTGTATTTCGACTACGACTTCACTACCGGTCAACGATCGAATTATGTCTATGCGACCACTTTCTATCCTTTGTGGACGGGCGCGGCCAGCAATGAGCAGGCAGCTGCGGTCGACCACAATTTAGCGCTGCTGAATCGGCCGGGCGGTCTTGCCAGCAGTACCTACGCAAGCGGTTTGCAGTGGGACCTGCCGTTCGGCTGGGCTCCGTTGAACTGGCTGGCGGCGGACGGTTTGCGCAAGTATGGGTTTGTGCATGATGCGCGCCTGCTTTCCCAAGAGTTCACCCATACGGTGGCGACCAGCTTCGCCCAGGAAGGCACGATTCACGAGAAATACAATGTCGACACTATTTCTTCGAAGGTCGAACTGATCGCCGGCTATCAGAATGTGATTGGCTTTGGCTGGACCAACGCGGTGTATGTGGAGATGCAGCACCTGTTGCAAACTTCTTCGCGGAAGCCGCAGTGAACGCTATAGCCCGTGCAAAAAAGCCGGCCCTGGTGGTTGGGATTGGTGAGTTGTTGTGGGACCTGTTGCCCGCGGGCCCCCGCCTCGGCGGTACTGTTTCCAACTTTGCTGTGATGGCAGGCCGGCTGGGCAACCATGCCGTTTGTGCCAGCCGGCTGGGCAAGGATGAGTTGGGCTTGCGCGCGCGTGCCGACCTTGCGCGTCTGCCAGTGAATATCTCCTATCTTCAGGTCGACCCCAAGCACCCTACGAGCACCGTCGCTGTGCAGTTTAAGGCGGGGCAGCCGGAGTACGAGATCAAGCAGCCGGTGGCGTGGGATTTTCTGGAGTTAAGTAGAGATTGGCTTTCGCTGGCGGAATCGGCTGCGGCTGTCTGCTTCGGTACGTTAGCGCAGAGAAGTGCTCCTGCGCGTAAGACGATCGAGGGCTTTCTTGGCGCGACCTCCGATGGGTGCGTGCGCGTGTTTGATATCAACTTGCGCGCACCGTACTACTCCGCGGAGGTGATTGAAGAATCTCTCGAGCGAACGACCCTGCTCAAGATGAATGACGGGGAGATGCCGGTTATGTTACGCGCGCTGGGGTTGGGTGAGGGCAGCGATACCAGCAGCGCGGCGCTGTTGGCAGGTGCGCGCCAACTGCTGGCCCACTTTCCGGTTGCTCTGGTGTGCGTCACCATGGGGGCGCATGGCAGCCTGTTGGTAAGCCGCGAAGAGACTGACCAGCATCCGGGGGTGCCTGCCGAAGTGGTCGACACAGTGGGCGCGGGCGACGCGTTCACTGCTGCGGTTACGCATTATTACTTGCTTGGGGCTCCGCTGAGGATGATGAACGAGGCGGGCAACCGATGGGGTTCCTGGGTGGCTTCGCAGGCGGGCGCTATGCCGCCGCTTGAGGCGGCGACACGGGATGCGATTACTGCGGCGATCGGGAGTATCTCGGGGTCTTGAGTGATGGTTAGTTTCTTCTGATCGGCGGGTGGTGGGCTTCGTTTGAAATGGTTGTTGGGAAAGGGCGTGTGTGGATCCGCGCTTCGCTCGGATGAAGGACCCACATCTCGCATAAAGCGCGAGATATGGGGCACCCGGTTTTCTTGGTTCCACCACCTTTTCCTGGTCCCACCACCTTTTATCTGTTTCACAGACGATACGCAGGAAACGTCCTTATTGTGGGGTTAGGGTTCACGTTTACCGCCAAATGGGAAGATCACCACTGTCCCGGGTGCCCCATATCTCACGGCGCTTCTCAGCCGGTCCCGGATTTCCTGTTACGCTGCACCGGACACATCTACGTGTGCGGTTTTCATTGAGGAAAACCGCATGCAGATCGCCAAGGCCTCCACCTTAAACAGGAAATCCGGAGAGATGTGGGCGGGTTCTTACCCTCGTGGTCCCTGACTGAAGTTGCCGGGATAGAGTCGGCGGTGGAGAGCTGTGAATTCCCACATCTCCCGACTGGAAAGCGTCGTGGTTTTTGTGGTCGGGTTTGGAGATGCGACAATGAGAGCAGCGCTTTGGCGCTGCTTTTCTTATGCTCCAACTTTCTGCTGCTGGTAAACATTTCGGTCCCCGCGTCCTTTTCGAGAACGCTGATTGGCTCATCACTCCGAATGAGCGGACGGCGCTCGTGGGGGCGAATGGCACCGGCAAATCTACCCTGCTGAAGGTGCTGGCTGGGGTGGAGTCGCTGGATGACGGGTCCCTGCAACGCACCCGCGGAATGACCATCGGGTACCTCCCCCAGGAAGGACTGGCCCTGAAGGGCCGCAGCGTCTTCGCCGAGTGCCTCTCAGTGTTTGCCGAACTGCGCAGCATGGAGCAGGAACTGGAGACGCTTTCGACCAAATTGGCCGAATTTGATCCGGCATCCGCGGAGTATGCTGCTGCGGCTGATCGTTTCTCTCACCTGGATTCTCATTTTCGTGCCCATGACGGCTACGCACTCGATGCACAAGTAGGCGCGGTGCTGGGCGGCCTGGGATTCAGCAAGCACGACTGGACACGGCAGACGGAGGAGTTCTCCGGTGGCTGGCAGATGCGTATCGCGCTCGCCAAGCTGCTGCTGCAAAAACCCAGCCTGCTGCTGCTGGACGAGCCTACGAACCATCTTGATCTCGAAACCCGCAACTGGCTTGAGGGCTACCTGCACAGCTACCCCAATGGCTACATCCTCATCTCGCACGACCGCTACTTTCTGGATGTAACGGTCGATAAGACCATTGAGATCTGGAACAAGGGCCTGCACGTGTACCACGGCAATTACGAGAAGTACCTGGTGCAAAAGACGGAGCGCCGCGCCCAGTTGGAGTCGGCGCACAAAAACCAGCGGGAACATATCGAGCACCTGGAAGCGTTCATCAACCGCTTTCGCGCCCAGGCTACCAAGGCCAAGCAGGTGCAAAGCCGGATCAAGGAATTGGACAAAATCGTGCGTATCGAAATACCGGTGGAGGAGCAGGCCATTCACTTCTCCTTCCCCCAGCCGCAGCCTTCCGGCCGCACCGTGGTGGAAGTTTCGGATCTCGCCAAGAACTATGGACCCAAGCAGGTTTTGCAGGATGTGAATTTCACCATCGATCGCGGTGATCGCATTGCGCTGGTGGGCGTGAACGGGGCGGGCAAATCCACCCTGATCCGCATGCTTTCGGGCATGGAGCCTCCCTCCCAGGGGACACTGCGGTTGGGCCATAACGTCACCGCGGAGTATTTTGCTCAGGATCAGTACAAGGTGCTGGATGGGAATGCGCGCATGCTGGACGACATCAGCAACACAGCGCCCCGGGTCGGCACAACGGAACTGCGCAGCTTGCTGGGCTGCTTCCTGTTTTCCGGGGACGACGTGTTCAAGCCGCTGGGGGTGCTCTCAGGCGGAGAGCGCAATCGCTACGCACTGGCTCGCATCCTGGTGAGCCCGGCTAACTTCCTGCTTTTGGACGAGCCGACGAACCACCTGGACTTGCGCGCGAAAGACGTGCTGCTGGAGGCGATTGCGGCGTTCAACGGCACGGTGGTCATGGTGTCGCACGATCGCTACTTTATCGACCGGCTCGCCAGCCGCATCTTCGAGGTGGAGAGTGGCCACGTGCATGTGTATCCCGGCAATTATGAAGATTACCTGCATCGCAAGGAGATGCTGGCTGCGCCGCAGGCCCACACCAATGGCGCCGTGTCTCTGCCCGCAGTGAAGGAGCCGGAGGCGCCGGCTGAGGCGGCTGCCGCTAAAGTGCGCCGGTTGAATCCCATCAAGCTGAAGCAGATGCAGGACCGCTGCAGCTTTGTCGAGGAAGAGATACCGCGTATTGAGAGTTCCATAGCCAGCGCGGAGCAATCTCTCGGCGTGTACGAAAGCGCGGAGGAAACCCAGCGGCTTACCCAGGTTCTGGAGAATCTGCGCGAGCAGCACGCTTCGCTCTCCGCGGAGTGGGAAGATCTGGTGACCCAACTCGAGGCGCAGCAGGCTTAGCGTTACAAACTGGTTCCTGTTGCCATGAAGTTGCAGGGCGAGCCCCGCCGCATGCAGTAGAGTAGAGCGAGCATTGATCCCAAGCTTGATGACAGGCCCTTGAGTAGCCCAGCCTCGCGCGCATCGTCCCGCTCTTCTGCCGTCGCTGTCTCCGCGGGTATTCTGCTTAGCCGGCTTATCGGGCTGGTCCGGGAGCGGGTGTTTGCGCATTACTTCGGCAACTCAGACGCTGCCGACGCCTTTCGTGCCGCGTTCCGCATTCCGAATTTCCTGCAGAATCTGTTTGGCGAAGGCGTTCTCTCGGCTTCGTTTATTCCCGTCTATGCGCGGCTCCGCGCCGAGGGGCGGGATAAAGAAGCCACCCAGTTGGCCGAGGCGATCTTTGCCATCCTGTTTCTGCTTACCTCGCTGCTGACCGTTGCCGGCATCCTTACCACTCCCTGGCTCATGGACGTGATCGCGCCGAAGTGGGTGGGGGAGAAACGGCTGCTCACCATTCACCTGGTGCAGATCCTGTTTCCGGGTGCGGCCCTGCTGGTGATGTCCGCCTGGTGTCTCGGGATACTGAATAGCCATCGCAGGTTTTTCCTCTCCTATACCGCACCCGTGATCTGGAACGTGGCCATGATTACGGCGATGCTGTGGAGAGGCCGGTTCGTGGGCGAATCGCGGCTTGCTGTCGTGATATCGATTGCTTCCGTCATCGGCAGCGGTCTGCAGTTTGCCGTCCAGTTGCCAACCGTATTGCGATTCTTACGTCCGTTGCAGCTGAAGCCTGCGCTCCGCACGGAGCATGTGCAGGCAGTGGTGCGCAGTTTTGTGCCTGTGTTTGTGAGTCGTGGCGTGGTGCAGATCAGCGCCTACCTCGATTCGCTCTTGGCAACCCTGCTGCCGAATGGTGTATCGGCCCTGGCCTACGCGCAGACGCTGAACTCCCTGCCGGTGAGTTTGTTCGGCATGGCCATCTCTGCGGCGGAGTTGCCGGCGATGTCGGGTGCCCTGGGCACAGCGGAAGAGGTGAGTGCGGTGCTGCGGCAGAGGCTGGAAAATGGCCTCAGGAATATTTCCTTCTTTGTTGTGCCTTCCGCGGTGGCGTTTATCTTCCTCGGGGATGTGGTGGTGGCGACGATTTATCGTGGCGGGCAGTTTCATGCGAGCGATGTGACCTTTGTTTGGAGTGTGCTGGCTGGTTCGGGGGTTGGCTTATTGGCGACGACCTCGGGGAGGCTGTACTCCTCGGCGTTCTATGCACTCCGGGATACGCGCACACCCTTGAATTTCGCCATCATTCGCGTGGTGTTGACGGTCACCCTGGGCTACTTATGCGCTTTGCCGTTGCCCAGGTTGCTGCACATCGATCCGCATTGGGGAGTAGCGGGGCTTACTTTTTCGGCGGGTATTGCGGGATGGGTGGAGTTCTCCCTGCTGCGCCGTGGGCTGCAAGCACGTATAGGGGCGGTCGCCTTCTCGTCGGCGCGCGTCGCCCGATTGTGGATGGCAGCGTTACTCTCCGCCGGCATCGCGTACGGGGTCAAACGTGGGCTGCACTTCGGTTATCCCTGGGTGGGGCTTTGCGTGTTGGCGGTCTTCGGGGTTGCGTATCTGGCGTCGACGGCTCTGTTTGGGGTGGAAGCGCCGGCGCGCGTGAGCCGGTTGCTGCGCAGAGGCTGATGAAGTATTTGAGGGCGACAGCGTTGCTGGTTAAGTTTCGTGAATTCCCACATCTCCCGACTGGAAAACGTCGTGAGATATGGGGCACCCCAGTCTGTTGCTGAGCCGAGCTCTGCCGCATTTCCCAGGCCTGTTCCGTAACCATTGACGGGTGGGCGGATTCAAGATTCAAGTGCAACGGCTCTGAAAACAGGAGATAG
>CAZZVD010000204.1:0-10054 GCA_964657465.1 uncultured Acetobacteraceae bacterium
CAACCCACGCACGCCGGAGTCGGCGAGCATGGGGCACCCGTCCAGGGAGAAGGGCATTGCTATTGCAATGGAGATGGGTGGTGAGACACGCGTCCAGGGAGGAGGACCTACACAAGCTTGCGCCGCACCATGTCCAGCGCTTGCTGACTGGCCCAGGCGCGGATGTGGTCGCGGTCGCCACCAAAGCGGCGCTCGACTACTTCAGTTTCCTTGCCATCCGCTACGGCCACGTATACCAAGCCGACCGGCTTGTCTTCCGATCCACCACCGGGTCCGGCAATCCCCGTGATTCCCAGTCCAAAGGTGGCAGAGGTCGCGCGCCGGATGCCCTCGGCCAGGGCGACCGCTACCTCTTTGCTGACAGCTCCGTGGGCCTCGATCAAGGTCGCGGGCACACCGGCAAATAACGTTTTCAATGCGTTGCTGTAGACCACGGCGCCACCCAGAAACGACCGCGAACTGCCGCTGATGCTGGTTAGCCGCTGCGCCACCATGCCGCCTGTGCAACTCTCCGCAACCGCCAGCGTCGAGGCGTGCATACCGAGGTGGTACAGAACGATCTGCTCCAGCGACTCTGCCTGGGAGGAGTAGATGAACTCTTCCAGCTCGTCTTCAATCTTTCCCGCCAGTTCATCCACCCGTGCCTGGGCCGTCTCCATGTCGCTTTTGGCGCAGCTCAGGTTGAGGGTGATATCGCCCGTGTGGGCCAGGATGGTGGTGTCCACATCTTTGTAACGGGTGTAAATGGGCGCGATGCGCGCATCGGCCTGCGACTCGCCGATCATGGCAATTTTCAAGGTGCGGGTCGCGATGGCGCGTTGGGGCACTACGTCCCGTAGCCGCTCGAGGCATTGAGCTTCGAACATCGCCTTCAGTTCGGAAGGCGGCCCTGGGAGCAGAATGACCAGCTTACGATGGCCACCGTAGACGGTATCCACCCATTGCCCGGGCGCGGTGCCACGGGGATTCTCCAGGATCACTGAGCCATCCAGCACGTCGGCCTGCCGGGCATTGTTCTCCGTCATCTGCGCGCGACGCGCAGCAAAGCGCGCGTAGAGGGCGCCAATAATTTCAGGATTCCGCCGCAACCGGATTCCCAGGGCTTCTGCCACCGCCTGGCGAGTCAGATCGTCTTCGGTCGGACCCAGACCGCCCATCGTAATCACAATGTCCGTCCGCCCCAACGCGACCTGTATTGCCCCGGCCAAATGGGCCAGGCGATCCCCCACAATGGTCTTGAACGTGACATTCACACCCAGGTTGAGCAGCCGCTCTGTCAGATAGAGAGAGTTTGTATCCTGGCGATAGGGAGTAAGGAGTTCAGAACCGACAGCAACGATTTCGCAATTCATCCGGGACTTGCCTGTTTCTTATAGATTTTTCTTGCACGGGCTGGCCGCACGCAACGCCGGTACGGCATGCGCACAATTCAGCAGGGGGATTGCACCCAGCAGGACCTGCCGGAGCCTAAA
The DNA here is from genome assembly GCA_964657465.1 of uncultured Acetobacteraceae bacterium. Taxonomy (GTDB): domain Bacteria; phylum Acidobacteriota; class Terriglobia; order Terriglobales; family Acidobacteriaceae; genus PALSA-350. The sequence continues at coordinate 1,473 of CAZZVD010000204.1, forward strand.
ACAGCCGAACGCCCTCAATGCCTAACGGTACATCATAGACTGCACCGTTGGCAGCCAGGATGGCATTGCCGCCCGGCACGAAAGCCAGGCCCACGATGCCCGAGCCAGCGAGCACGACCGACGCCTGGCCCGCCGGTGTAATCGCGACCAGGCCGCGCGTGCCGCGGAACGAAGCCGAAACATAAAGATTGCCGGCCAGATCAAACGCCAGGCCCTGGGGTCGCCCCAACCCGCGGTAGTAGACGCGGACCACACCGGCCTGATCAATGGCATGAATGGAGTCATAGCTCGACGTACTCGGGGCACTCACGAACAGCGTGCCATCCAGGCCGAAGGCAAGGTGGTAGGCGGCGATGCTGGGTTCGAGCGTGGCAAACACGAAGATTTGCCGGTCCTGCGCGATCTTGAAAATGGTGCCGCTGCGATCGCCTACATACAGGTTTCCTGAAGTATCGAACGCAATCCCGGTGGCGATGCCCATGCCTTCGGCGTAGATCGAAGAGGCGCCATCCGGGGACACGCGGTGAACCGTGCCATCCAGTCGAGAGGAGACGTACAGGTATCCTTCGCCATCGAGTGCCAGTCCGGTCGCGTTGGTGATACCAGTGACGAAAGGCTCCATTTCGCCAGCCGGGGTGATGCGGTACACCGAAACGGCCGTCTTCTGGCCCCGGGGTCCTGAGTCAGTGGAGTAAATGTTGCCCGCGGCGTCGACCGCCGGGTTTCCGACAGGGTGAAGATTTCCGGCCAGCAAGCGGGCGATTTTGAGCTGAATGCTGTTGCTGGTCTGGCCGTTCTGCCGAATTTCTAGCCGCCCGGTCTGCACGTCGTCGGGGATGCGCACGACCAGGCGATTTGCTCGCGAGAGCAGCACAGGGGTCACAATACCATCGAGCACAGCCACTGGCATGCGCGACTGAACAGCCCCTAGCTGCGCGCCGCGCACCTCGATCTCTCCGCCCGGCAAGGCAGCATCGGGGATAGCGGATTCGATTCTAGGCAAGTTCGAGATGGGGGGCTCTTTGGAGAATCGCATCGGCTCAGTTCCTGAAAGCAGAGTCTTCGCACTTTGACCCCTGCACTTTAAGTGTAGCGAACGCCGTGGCACCTTGAGCATCCGGCAGCGGGTTCAGGCTGCATGGTATCGCCAGGACGAATCGTGTTTGTACCGGGAGAGGGCAGACGGATTAACCGATCCACTTACTCAGCGCTTGTACCAACAGCAAAGCATACACGCCGGCCGCAACATCATCGAGCATGATGCCCCACCCTGCAGGCAAATTTTCCAGTTGCCGGGCTGGCCACGGTTTCACGATGTCAAACAATCGGAAGAACAGGAACGCCGCCAGCAGGTGAGGCAAGTCCACGCGCGCATGGATCAGGGCAATCCATTGCCCGCAGGCTTCATCGATCACCACGTGACCGGGATCTTCCCGGCCACTTTCCCGTTCCACTCTTGTCGCCGCGGGCACCCCGATCAGCAGCGCGAGCAAGGCGGCGGCTAGTGTCCCCCAGGCCAGTGACCCTGGGCCGGGATGGAAGATGTGGGCCGCGCCTAGCCAAAGCAGTGCCGCTGCCGCAGAACCCCAGGTCCCTGGTCCCGGTTTAATCAACCCGGCGCCGAAGAAGGTGCCGGCAACCCAGGCCCAGGCCGTCTTCCTCCTTACCACGCGATCATTCATCGCCAGACGAGCGCGGGCGCATCCCTTCAATCTCTTCCAGTAGCTCAGGATCGAGCACCGGGGACGAGATGCGGTAGACGCCGCTGGCCCATTTGCCTAGATCGATGGTCTTGCAGTGATCACTGCAGAAAGGGAAATCTGCATCCTTGGTGGTGACGATCTGCCCACAGGTGGGGCAGCGTAGACTCTTCACTTTTTTAGGAGAGGGACTCATCGCAATACTCTGTTCTGTGCCGACAGGCTCCCGATCGGTCACTCGGCAACGATTCTGCCGACCAGATCGTAGTCCTGCGACTCAGTGATTTCACACCGGTAAAACTGCCCGGCGGTTAGCTGTTCGTAGGGACCGAAGTCGTTGACAAAAATCTTGCCATCGATTTCCGGCGCCTGGTGCTGGGTGCGCCCTTGCCAGAGAAGCGGTGTTTCTTCTGACGGACCCTCAACCAGCAGATCGAACCGGCGCCCTACCTGTTTTGCTTTGGCCTTGCGGCTGATTTTCTGTTGCAGCCGCATCAGCGAACGGCGGCGAGCCTCGATGGTGCGGGCGGGTACCTTGTCGCCCAGGTGAAATGCCTTCGAGCCCTCTTCATCGGAATAGCTGAACACGCCCAGCCAATCCAGTTGAGCCTCGCGGACGAACTCAGTGAGAACGGTGTGATCGTCAACCGTCTCCCCCGGAAAGCCAGTGATGAAGGTGGTCCGGATAGCCACGTCGGGGACTGCTTTACGCACCCGCTCAATGGTCCGCAGGAATATATCGGCATTGCCGCCGCGGCGCATGCTTTTCAACACCGGCCCGGAAGCGTGCTGCAACGGCATATCAAGGTATTTGCAGATGGTGTCGTGCCCTGCAATCGTTTCCAGTAAACGCCCGGTGACTTTGTTGGGGTAGGCGTAGAGGAAGCGGAGCCACTTCAAGCCGGGCAGCTGCGCCAGGCTGTCGAGTAGCTGGGCCAGACCATCCTTCATGCCCAGGTCTTCGCCGTAACAGGTGGTGTCCTGGCCGATTAGGGTAATCTCGCGTACTCCCTGGGCGATTAGCTGCTCGGCTTCGCTGATCACTGAAGCGAAGCGCCGCGAACGAAACTTACCGCGCAGATTCGGGATCACGCAAAAGCTGCAGGGGTGGTCGCAGCCTTCGGCGATTTTGATGTAAGCGGTCGACTTCTCCGTCGCCCGCATCCGCGGCGTAGTGTGGTCGTAAAGGTACTGTGGCAGTTGCGCCTCGGCGCCTTCCCACTCCTCGCGTCCAAAACGGCCCTGCGCTTCCCGCAAGTCGCCTTCGGGACGGGAGGCAATGGGCGACTGCGTTTGCCGGCTGGGCAAGATCGAGAAAAGCTGCGGTGTGGCAACGGCGGGGGCAGGCGGTTGCAGCCCGGCCGCGGCCAGAATCTCTTCCAGTTCGCCGGTACCGACGACCGCATCCACCTCTGGCAGGTTCTTCCGAATCTCGTCCCGGTACCGCTCCACCATGCAGCCGGCGACGATCAGTTTGCGCGCTTTGCCTGCAACCTTGTACTGCGCCATCTGCAGGATGGTGTCGATGGACTCCTGCTTGGCTTTATCGATGAACGCACAAGTGTTGACGACCAGGATGTCTGCTGTCTCCGGGGCATTGGTCATCTCTGCGCCCGCCTGGTCGAGCAAACCCATCATGACTTCACTATCCACCAGGTTTTTGGGGCAGCCCAGGCTCACGAACCCGATGCGTGGGCGCGCTTCGAGCAGGGCTGTCGCGCCAGCGGTAATGCCGGGTAGGTACTTGGGTGGTTCTTGGTTCACCTTTCTATTCTATGGCAAAAGAACCCGGGTTTCTGTAGGGTGGAACGGACCTGCGGGGATTTACTCCGCGGGATCGCAAATAAGCGGTGAGAACAACCGAAATCACGTTTCCGCCGTCTATGGTTTAGACAAATAGAGGAGGGTGCATGCCAGTACCTGCATCTTCGGCAGCCAGACACGCCCATCATGTGGATGTCGCCGAAAGCCTTCGATGCGCCGCCGTGGACAAACCGGCCCAGGCCCGAAGGCACAAAAAAGAAATGCTTCGCTACCTGATCCTGGTAGCCGCCTTGATCGCTGTGGTTTTGTTGATCTCGATCGCCCTCTATTACACCCAGGGCAACTCGGTCACCATCGAACATTCCCGCGTGCTGGTTCCCCAGCTGCAGTCGCGCGTCTGATCCCATTGCTCACGCCTACTCCGTAACAGATGCGACCGCAAGGCCCTTCTCTCTGGACGCATGTCTCACCACCCATGCCCGCTGCAAACCACAAGGCCTTTCTCCCTGGACGGGTGCCCCATGCTCGCCGATTCCGGCGTGCGTGGGTTGAAGAGATAGGGCGAAGCCCATCAAAAGCGTTCTCTCCGTGTCCGACGGTCACCCAGTGTTGGTGTTTTGCTTTCCTCTTTCCTCTTTATGTGCGGTATGTCGGATAAGAGCGTTGGAAGGGCTTCGCCCTATCTTGTTCAACCCACGCACGCGGAACTCCGCGAGCATGGGGCACCCGTCCAGGGAGAAGGGCTTTGTGGTCGCAGCGGTGACGGGTGGTAAGACATGAATCCCGAGAGCGAGCCTTGGGGACGTCGCAGATGGTCCACCCGTCATTGGTGAAGGAACAGGCGCTGCAAAACGCGTGCAACCGTCACTGCGGCGTGATAATGCCGCCTGCCTTGTGCCGTGCGGGCAGAGTGAGCCCGCGGCGGTCCTTTTCCAGTGCGTGCTCCACCTCGGGCGGTGCCGGGAGCGGTGGAGGAAATACCAAACCCATTCCCGCGGCAATCACATCCGCATACTTCAGGCCGGCTCCGGTGTTGAAGATGACGACCTTGTCGTCAGGCGATAACCCCCCACTGGCCAGGAGTTCATCATAGGCGGCGGTACCGGCCGCGCCCTCGGGCGAGAGCAGTAAGCCTTCCTGACGTGACCAGTCCAACAGTGAAGCCAGTATGCGCTCATCCGGGTAGTCAACCGCGACTCCTCCCGACTTTCGAACGATATCCAGGATGAGGCTGTCCCCATAAGGCTTGGGCACTCGTAATCCAGAAGCGAATGTGGCTGCCTGCGGCCACATCTGTGAGGCCTGTTCGCCCTCCCTGTATGCCCTGGCGACCGGCGCGCAGCCAGAGGCCTGCACTGCGATCATCTTCGGCCGGCGACCCTGCACCCAGCCCAGCGCTTCCATTTCCTCAAAGGCCTTCCACATGCCAATCAGGCCTACCCCACCGCCGGTCGGGTAAAACACAGCGTCTGGATACCGCCAGCCCGACTGCTCCACCAGCTCGTAGCCCATGGTCTTTTTGCCTTCAACGCGGAAGGGCTCTTTGAGACTCGAGATATCGAACCAGCCCTCAGTTTCTTTCCGCTCGGCGACGATGCGGGCGCAATCCGAGATCAAGCCGTTGACCAGGGTAACGTTAGCTCCGTAAGCCATGGCCTCGAGGTAGTTGGCCAGGGGCACATCGCGCGGCATGAAGATGTGAGCCTCGATACCAGCTGCAGCCGCATAAGCAGCCAGGGCGCCTGCCGCGTTCCCCGCGGACGGAACCGCCAGCTTCCTGAGCCCGTAGTGTCGAGCCATCGTCACCGCCATGGAAAGGCCGCGAGCCTTGAACGTGCCGGTGGGATTCGCGGCTTCTTCTTTGAGGAAGAGGTTGGGATAGCGGCGGCTGCGCAACATCGGCGTAAAGCCTTCGCCGAGGGTAACCGGTTCGGCTGAGGGCAGGACACTTGCGTACCGCCACATACCGAGCGAAACCGGCGCGGCCGCAGCTCGGGCGGCGACGTCCTCACGATGGGCGGTTTGCCGCAGGGCGGCCATGTCGTAACGCACGTACAGGACGCCACCGCATTGAGGGCAAAGGGTTTGCGGCATTTCGGCAGAGGTATGGGTGGAGCAGCGGGAGCACTCCAGGTAGCTTATCGAAGGCATAAAAACCATGATAGTGAAACCCGCTGCCGATCGGGTGCCAGCGCGGCCGGGGGCAGGCTTAACAGGTAAGATGAAGGGGTGAGCATACAGTTAATTGCAATCGACATCGACGGTACCCTTTTACCGTCGACCGGCCCCCGGATCAGTGAACGCAATTGTGCCGCTCTGCTTGCTGCCGAAGCTGCCGGGATGGAGGTTGTCATCTCCACCGGGCGCCGGCAGGCCTATGCGATGCCGCTCATCTCGCAGGTGGGTTTGGGCGAGCAGTCGGTCATGATTTCTTCAAACGGGGCGGTGGTGCGCGGGTTCGATGGCCATTTGCTGGATCGCCGGTTCCTGCCCCTGGAGACGGCTCGCGGCCTGAGCCGGGAACTGCGCGGTTACGGCACCCTGGTGTTTACCTTCGACCGGGAAGGCAGCGGAAGCCTGGTGATCGAAAGCATGCAGCAACTCCACCAGCGCATCGATCGTTGGGTCGAGGCGAACAAGCCGTTCTTGTTGGAAGTGCAGCCCATCGAGCGCGCCTTCGACAGCGGCGAGGAACCCATTCAGGGCATGATCTGCGGCACGGTGGACGAAATGATAGTTGCCGAACAGGCCCTGCTGTCATGCGAACTGGGTCGCCAGATCTCCATGCACCGGACCGAGTACCCGGCCCGCAATCTGAGCATTCTGGACCTGTTGCCACTGGGTTGCTCCAAGGGAGCAGCACTCGACAACCTGGCCCGTATCCGTGGCCTGGGACCGGCCCAGATCATGGCTATCGGGGACAACCTGAACGATGTGGAAATGCTGGAGTACGCCGGTCACGCCGTCGTGATGGCCAATGCCAGCGAAGGCATGCTTGCCCTGGCGCGTAACCGGGGTTGGGCTCTCACTGCCTCGAACGACGAAGATGGAGTGGCCCAGGCCATTGAAGCTGTCCTGATTACTCAAACGAAAAGCTCCTTAGATGACGAAGGTGGTAGGGATGCCCTGAATGCCGGCCTCAGCGTGGTAGAGTTTGCCCAATGAGCAAAGCAGCCACCCTCTGCCGGCTCCTGGCAGGCTTGGCCCTATTGGGCTCGGCCGCTGCGCTGCCGGCAGCCGAGCAGGTGACGCTGCGTAATGGCTTCTCCGTTGTGTGTGACCATCGGGAGCAGACGCGGGACCGGGTTCGGCTGTTTACCAGCGCCGACGGCAGTGACTTTCTCGAAGTAGACGCCGCCGAAATTGTCGCCGTGGATATGGTTCCCGATGTTCCAGTTGTGCCCGCGAGCAACACTCCCAGGGCCGAGCCCAGGCTCACCGCTGCCGACGTTCATCAGCTCATGACCCAGGCCGGCGCCACTCACCACCTGGACGTCGATCTGCTGGCCAGCGTGGTCCGGGCCGAAAGCGGCGGCAACCTGCATGCCGTCAGCCGGACCGGCGCGCAGGGACTGATGCAGCTGATGCCCGGCACGGCAGCCCAGCTCGGCGTTACCGACAGCTTCCGGGCGGACCAGAACATCAACGGCGGCACGGCCTACCTGGATACACTGCTGGTGCGCTACCACGAGAACCTGGCGCTGGCCTTAGCAGCGTATAACGCCGGTCCCGGCGCAGTGGACAAATACCACGGCGTACCGCCCTATCGTGAGACCCGCGCCTACGTGGTGCGCGTGATCCGCGAGTTCAACCGCAGAAAGCAGCTGGAAAAAGCCTCTGCGCCTGCGCTGAACCATATCGCGGCTGCTGCATCCAAGCCTTGAGGCTAAGAGTGCGACCCGCCCTATGCAACACTGAAGGGGCTGGGTGGCCACCACATCGCGCCCGGCAATCACCTAGGAGAGTCGCCCTTGAAGAAGCGTTCCTGGATTCTGTATGTCGTGGGAGCGATCCTGCTGGCAGCCCTCGTATGGCTGGCGCATTCGCGCGTCAACTTTCAGTGGAGCGTGTTTCGCGATCAGTTGCAGCATGTGGATTGGCGCCGCATTGCGGCCGGCGTGCTCATGATCATGAGCTGCTACTGGCTCCGCGCGGCACGCTGGGCGGTGTTGATCAAACCGCAGAAGAAAGTGGGCATCAACTCGCTCATGGGTACCCAGGTGATTGGGTTTACCGCGGTGGCGCTGTTCGGACGCCTGGCTGACCTGGTACGCCCCTATCTTGTTTCCAAACGGACAGGTTTGGCCCTTACCTCGCAGATTGCGGTTTACACCGTGGAGCGCATGTTCGATCTCGCGGCCACCGCGCTCTTGTTTTCGGGTGCGCTGTTGCTTGCCCCCGACCGGGCCACGCTGCCCCACCATGAAGCCCTGCAGCATGCCGCACTGGCGGCCCTGGTGCTGACCATTGCTCTGGCAGGCTTTGCGGTAATCGTGCGTGCTTCCGGCCGTGCGGTTGCGGGGTTTTCCCAACGCGCTTTAGGCTCTATTTCGCCGGCGCTCGGGCAGTCGGTAGGCAACAAGATTCTGGCCTTCCGCGACGGACTCGACTCCATCGCCACACTGAGCGACTTCTTTATTGCTCTGGGCATATCGCTGCTCATGTGGGGCCTGATCACCAGCGCTTATCTGCAAACCGCACGGGCCTTTGTGTTGTCGCCCGAGCTGTCGTCGATGACGCTGGCGCGCTGCATGGTAATGATGGCTGCAAGCATGGTTGGGTCGGTTGTGCAGCTGCCGGTACTTGGATGGTTTACCCAAATCGGCGTGACCACTGGCGTGATGCAGAAGATCTTTCACGTGCAATTTGAACCGGCGCTGGCCTGCGGCACGCTGCTGCTTATTGTCACCTTCATGTCGGTCATTCCGCTGGGGCTGATCTGGGCGCGCATCGACCATGTATCGCTAAAAAATGTATCTCGGGAATCCGAGGGCGTGGTGCAGCAGGAAGCCGTCAGCGAAGCCTAGCCCGGCATTTTCCACGCCTGTTCCGTAACCAATCATGGGTGCCCCACATCTCGCTCGTTTTTCGCGAGATGTGGGATTCCACGAAGCTCGG
>CAZZVD010000205.1:0-10052 GCA_964657465.1 uncultured Acetobacteraceae bacterium
TTCTAAATTCTCCTACCCAGATCTACAGCTTACTTGTGAGAAATCCGGGCTAGCCGCTGTTTAGGAAGATCGCTAAGGTTAATTTGTCATCCCGACCTAAGCGAAGCGCAGCGGAGGGATCCGCAGTTCTTCTCTCCACCTCAACGAAACTGGCAACCCACAAAATGCTCTCCCACTCTAGCCTGGTGATTTGCAGGTTCAGCCGCCTATACATCTGCGACAGCAGAAGAGAACTGCAGATCCCTGCGCTGCGCTTCGCTTCGGTCGGGATGACAAATTAACGTTAGCGGCTTTCCTTAACAGCGATTAGTGGCTGTGGAAGCAGCTGTTAAGATCTCACCTGAAACCGGCTACTACACTAAAACCCCGCCCGAGCCAGCATCGCAGCAATCTCTTCCCGGCATGCGCCCACCTTGGGCGCCGCCCGATAAAGATCCTCTGCCAGCACAGGATAGCGATCCCGCCGCGCGGGCTCCCCAAAACCGCCCAGATTATACGGTTCAATAAACCGCAGAACCTCTTCCGTGTACGCGCGTGTGTCTTCCTCCGTGTGCAGCTGGTGCGCGCGCTCCAGCAAGCCGCGAACTCCCGGCCCAAACCGCGGGTCCGCATCCAGCAAAAAGCCTGACACCAGTCCTGGCTTATCCAGCCGATAAGCCGTCTCCGCGAAACTGACCGCAGCAAAGTACAAATAAATCACAGCCTTGAACGCAGCAAAGTTTCCCATGTTTGCGTACAACGCGCTAATCAACCGGCTCACCGCCAATAAATCAGCATCCGTCTGTTCGGCGTACTGGTGCAGTGCCGCTTTGCGCAAAGGCTTGCGCAGCACAGCAGCCAACCTCTCAATGCCCAATAGCGTGAGCGCAAACCCGGAAGACAACATCGGGTCCACAAAGCCGGCAGCCGAAGGCAGCATCGCCCAGCGTGCGCCGGCGATGCTGCGGCTACGATAGCTCACCCGCGGTATATGCCGGAACGGCTGGCACGGGACCGCCCCAGCAAACTGCGCGCGCAAAGCAGGCATGGTTACCAGCAATCGCTGCCACCCAGCGTCGCCCTCACTCAGCCCCAGCTCACGCGCCGTCGCTGCCAGCGCAACCACCCCAGCACTGGTCACGCCGTTGTTGAAGCGAAGCACCCACACCCACCCACCAGGAAACACATGATGAACGGCGGCATCATCGACCGGGTAAGGAGCACCTTCCACCAACGGCGACCGCCGTACGCCGGAAAAATGGCTGTACAAACTCTCCGTTGCCGGAAAATCCGGCAAACAGGATTCTTCCAACCGCAAAGCACGATGCAAAAACCCGCGCGGCCCCGTCGCATCAATCACCAGGCCGGCATGCAGGGAGAACGCCGTCTCGCCCGCGCGGCCGACCATCGTCGCTCCTTCCGCCGTGAAGGCAAGCTGCTCAATGCGGGCATTGTCCTGGTAAGTAACTCCAAGCCGCTCTGCCTCGCTCACCAGAAAATGGTCCACATCCGCCCGGTACCAATGTGTATCCGCGATGGTGTCGTGAGGGCTGGCAGCAACCAGCAGCGGCTCATCGCCCTCATGGAAAAAAGAAAACCCCCGCTTGAGTCCACAAGCGACCTGCGGATAAGTGTTTTGCCAGCTCCCCCACTTTGCCAAGGGTGCCAGCCCTGGCAAATCGTAGGTCCGGCTCAGCCGTTCCAGCAGCAGATTGCTAAGCGGCGTGGTCGATTCGCCAATCGCCATGCGCGGATGACTGCCCCGCTCCAGCATCACCACCGAAAGCCCCAGCCGCTGAGCGATCATCGCCATGATGCTGCCGCCGAAGCCGGCGCCCACAATCACCAGGTCGACCTCTCGCGTCAACACAAGCCACCGCAGTCGGCACAGGCAATCCTGTCCAGCACCCGCTGCTGCAAATTCATCTCGCGCAGCCTCTCAATTCGCTCCGTATTGCAATCCGGGCAAGTCGCAGGTAAGTTCCAAAGGTCAACAAAGACCCTGCCCGCCCGCAGGCGCAAGCCGTACTCCATGGCCGCCTCCAGCGTGTGCAGTGAGGGCGCGCGAAACTCGCCATCGTTCGCCAGCGTCTCCATGGCGCCATTCCCCGCGCGGGTAGGAATGAGGGTCACTGCGGTAGCGCCTTGCTCCATCGCAAAATCAATCGAGCGTTCTGCCCAGTGCAGTGCATCCGACGCCGGCAGGAACGGAGGCTGTACCAGGATAAAGACGCGAACATCCACCTGGTTCCGCCGCAGGAAACCAGCCGCCCGCGAAAACTGCTCCAGCGTCATGCGCTTATTCAACTTGGCCAGCACCGCGGGGTGCGCCGTTTCCAGCCCGAGCGCAATCTCCAGTTGCCCACGCAGCAAATCGCGAAAGCGCAGGCAATCGTCATTCGTCAGCGCTGGATGATTCTCTACAATCAAGCGCTCAAATGCGTTGGCGCGGAGCGCAATCGCACCATGGTCTTCCACCGGGATCGCCTGCCGGTCGAAAAAGCTGCCACTGTTATACAGCTTCAACTGCCGTGCCGGCGCAAGCGAAGCCAGCGCATGATCGATCTGTGCCGGGATTGCGCCCACCGGCACTGTTTCGAGCACTGTGTTCCGCCACAGGTCGCACATGACACAACGAAACGGGCACTCGCGATTGGTCAGGAACACTGTCGCGACCGGCTCCACCGCTCCGCCCGCGGCGCACTCATCCTCGGCAAAGTACGCATACGGAAGATAGGGGCTAAGCTGGGTACGATCCGGCCGCCGGCTGAGGATCCAGCGATCCCGTTCCGCAGAGTTGGCCGGGTACGCTGATGGCAACAATCGGCTCATTGGTATATCGAGAGAAATTTACGGCGATACTCGGCTTCGCGCAAGGGCAGCGCCGTATGCATCGTGCTTTCTGGCAACGCCCCATGTTGAAAACGCCGCTTGGGGAATACCGGCATCTCCAGGCCAGTCACCGCTTTCACCCCCCGGGCAACAATCTCGCCTTTGAGCGAGTACAGCCGCTCCACGTCGTACTCCGTCAAACGAATGAACGGAATACCTTCTGCCACCGCGATGACCGAAGGTTGGGTGAACGGACTGAAGCCGCGGAACCCAAAGTGGTGGGCTGGCGCGTACGTTCGGCTGTAAGACCGGCTCAATCCGCCACTGTAGGTGAGCGAGTGCTTGATCTTGCCCACACCCCAACCCTCCTGGTACAGCATCGGATTATTGATGACGCTGCGGATCGTCAGTTCCGGATTCTGCTCAATCGGGTAGTCTTTGAGATTTTCGTCTCCGCCGTCGCCATCGATCAGGTAGCGCCAGTGTGGATACCTGCCGCGTATCCCACGGCATAACGCCATCGCCATAGTGGCAGACTGCACATCCAGTGCCTTGTAGTCTTCGACCACACGGATGGTCTCATCCACATCGAGCGAGGCAGCATCCGCCGCCACAGGTTCCAGAAACATACCGAGGTCGAGCGCATCGAGAAACGCCCGGGCCTGCGCAGCATCCGGCCCATCGCCCAGATCGAGTACGAAGGCTTTCAAGCGCGCCGGATTCATCCCCATCTTCCGCATCACCGCATAGGTGGTGAGAAACACGCTCCCGCTATCAACGCCGCCAGAAAAGCAGACGCCAATCGGTTCCTCGGCTGGTACACGTTCCAGCCACTGCGCAATCTCATCCGCTAGTGCGCCAACGTACGCTGCGCCAATCTGGTCAGGATCGGTCGTCAGCGCCCCCTGATCCGGCGTAAAGAAACGCGTATAGACGGGGTCAGGGTCCGGGCAGCCAATCAGCTGCAGCGCCACCACGTGGTGCGCGGGAACCATCCTCGTATAGCTGGGATGGAACTGTGCGTCCAGCCCCTCACTCTTCAGCCACTCATAAATGGTATCAATGCGCGCTGCAACGATCAGCACAGGACCCGCCTGGCGCTTAGCCAGAAAGTAGCGCATCGGGCGATCAAGAGAGCGGGCCATGCGAACACTCTTGCCCTCGCGCGCGACCAGCGCGAACGAACCCGCGATGCGACCGACCGCCTCGGTTGAGCCGTGCAGAATGGTCTCGCGTGCCTCCTCAATGCTAAGGCGGTAAAGTTGGTTCGCTTCCGGCTCGGTCAGGTCAACAACGCGCTCGATATATTCATGCTGCATGGCGCCCTCATCCGGCTCATACCACCGGGTTGATACTTCTGGTTCAGCATAGCGCATTGTCCCGAATCTTCCGCGCATCTGCCCGCCGGCAAAGCTGTGTGTGCAGCTCATCCAAAAGGTGGACGTGAATGCCATCCGCTGGTGGGTTGACCATCTGGTCCCGCATCCAGCAAGCTTGCGCAGACATCATGAAGAGAAAGTATCCGGTTTTGTTGCTCCTGTTGGTGGCCACAACAGGTCCTGGCTATTCCCAAACGAACTTCTTCGCCCGCTGGGCCGCACGCACCAGCGCTATTCAGGCGAAGCAGCCCTCCTGGTCAGTGCCGTTGATCGCGCCCTACCCCATGCTGATCCAGGTGTTCCGCGCAGACTTCACCCGGCAGATTACGCCCGCGCGTACCGCGACCTGGAACTATGGAGCTGCTCGTGGACTGAACCTGGTCCCCGGCTTAAACAGCGAAGTGGATTTTTACTACCCGGACTATTTCCAGCACAACACCCCGAAAGTGAAGGACGGCTTTGGCGACGTCGGCTTCCTGTACAAGTACCGCATTCTGTCCAGCAACGAGAAGCATGGCAATTACATGCTGAGCGCGCAGATCACCGCCACGCTCCCCACCGGGAGCCATACCAATGGCAGCCCTGATGCGTCGTTTTCTCCGTCGCTTCTGGGGGGAAAAGGGTTTGGCAAGTTCGATGTGATCTCTTCGCTCGGCGGGGCCTTGCCAGCGGACGAGACCAAAAAGCTGGGCCGATCCATCGCCTTCAACACCACCGCGCAGTACCACCTCAGCAAGTACGTCTGGCCTGAGCTGGAGAGCAACCTGACCCACTTCTCGGGTGGCAAGAACGATGGCAAGACACAGAACTTTCTTGCCCCCGGCATTACGTTCAGCAAATTCAAGCTGCAGCCCAAAGACGCCACCAGCCGTTTGGGCTTTGCCTGCGGCGCGGGTATGCAAATCGCCACTTCGCAATTCCACACCTATAACCACAACCTGATCTTCACCAGTCGCTTCATCTTCTAGTCAACGCCACACGTTAGTCCGCGTGTTGGCAAAAGCCGTGTGTGACAATGGCGGCAAGCCCCGGCGAATCTGACTAGTTCTGCATAGCAAGGAACGGCGAACCATGAGCGAGCTCGGGCAACCACAACGATCAACGGCAGGGAGACTGCTCGTGGCGCTGCGCCCACTGCTGTTCATCGCACTCTTGCTTGCCTGGTGGCAATTCGCCGTGAGCCGTCACCCCGAGCAACTACTCCCCGGGCCCTGGTCGGTAGCCAAAGGCATCGTCGAACTCCTGCAACACGGCCTGCTCTTCAAATACGTGGTGGCCTCGCTGTTCCGGGTCACCTGGGGATTTGCCCTCGCGGCCGTGCTCGCCATTCCACTCGGCCTGATCATCGGCTGGTACCGCCGGGTCAATCGCGCCGCCAATCCACTGGTGCAGGTGTTTCGACCCATTTCGCCTCTCGCCTGGATCCCGCTCGCCATCCTCTGGTTTGGCGTCGGCGACTCCGCCGCAATCTTCCTCATCTTTGTGGGCTGCTTCTTTCCACTGCTGCTGACCGCGATGAGTGCGGTCGAAAACGTACCCGCGATCTACATCAACATCGGTCGCAACTTTGGCCTCACCACCGCTCAATTCATCTACCGCGTGCTCTATCCCGCGGTGGTGCCGCAGTTGATCGCCGGCGCACGCATCACCATGGGCATCGCGTGGCTGGTCGTGGTCGCCGCGGAAATGATCGCCGTGAATTCCGGCCTGGGCTTCCTCATCGTGGATGCGCGCAACGCGGGGAATCGCTACGATCTGGTGATTGCCGGCATGGTGGTGATTGGCATCATCGGGCTCCTTTTGGATCTAGGCATGCGCTCTCTGGAACGCGTTCAATCGTTCCGTTGGGGCTACTCGGGAGATGGAGTGTGACAACAGTGGATACCAAGCCGCCCGTGGCTCCGCGGAGCAAGTTGCACGTCGATCACGTAGGCATGGTCTATCAGCGCGATGGCGAAACCATCACCGTCTTCGAAGACCTGAACCTGGATGTTGCCGAAGGCGAGTTCATCTGCCTCGTCGGGCCATCTGGCTGTGGCAAATCAACACTGCTGAACCTGATGGGCGGCTTCCTTGCCCCCACGCACGGAAAGATCATCATCGACGGTGAGCCAATCCACGGCCCTGACCCCCGCCGCATTCTCGTCTTCCAGGAGCGCGGTGTGTTTCCCTGGCTCACCGTCGAAGGCAACATCGGTTTTGGGTTAGCCAAACTGTCGCGCGCAGAGCGGGCCACCCGCATCGCTCACTACGTGGAGTTGGTGCGGCTGCAGGGATTCGAGAAAGCCTACCCGGCCGATCTATCCGGTGGCATGAAGCAACGGCTGCAGGTAGCACGCGCCCTGGCCGTCAACCCGGATGTCCTCTACCTCGATGAGCCCTTCGGCGCATTGGATTCCGTCACCCGGCTTATCATGCGTGGCGAGCTCATGCGCATCTGGCAAGCCGAGCGTCGTACCGTGATCTTTGTCACCCACGATATCGATGAAGCTGTGCAACTGGCTGATCGTGTGGTCGTGCTAGGGCCGCGACCGGCAAAAATAAAAGAAGTCCTCACCATTGACATCCCGCACCCGAGAAACATCAGCGCGCCGCCCTACCTCGCACTGCGCGATGAACTGCTCAATCAGATCGGGCTGGCGTACAGCATATGAACACTTTGGCCAGGCCGGCTGCGTGGGAGAAATATTTCTGGCCCGTCCCGGCCGCATTGCTGCTGCTGGCGCTGTGGCATTTCTCGGTCGTCTCCACCGCGACCACCATCTTTCCTTCCCCGGCAAGTGTAGGCAAGGGCCTGCTGCAACTCACGCAGAAGCATGTGCTCTGGGCCGACATCGCCGACTCCCTGCGTCGCGTTGTGCTTGGCTTTGGCGCGGCCGCGCTCATCGGCATTCCGCTGGGGCTGGCGCTCGGCTGGTATCCGGCACTGCACCAGGTCATCAACCCGGTAATCCAGATCCTGCGCCCCATCAGCCCCATCGCATGGATCCCTGTGGCCATCGTTCTCTTCGGTGTCGGCGAACGGCCAGCAGTCTTTCTCATATTTCTCAGCGCCTTATTTCCTATCCTGGTCGCTTGTGCCAGCGGGGTAGGTAGGGTGCCCCTGATCTATCGCCGTGCTGGCCGCAACTTCGGGCTATCCCAGTTCCAGCTCTTGTCCCGGGTGGTCTTCCCCGCGGCCCTGCCGCAAATCCTGGTCGGGTTACGCCTCGCTCTAGGTGTGGCCTGGCTGGTCGTCGTGGCAGCAGAAATGATTGCCGTCGACTCCGGCCTCGGCTACCTGGTGATCGACTCGCGTAACTCCGGCAAACGGTATGACCTGGTAGTGGCGGCCATGCTGCTCATCGGCCTGTTGGGATTGATCCTCGACCTGGGCTTCCGCAGGCTGGAAAAGATTCGCTCTGTGCGCTGGGGGTTTCGTCATGAGTCTTAAGAAAACAATCACGCTCGGTGTATGCGGCTGGCTCCTGTTCATCTCCGGCATGCACGCCTGGCTCAATGTGAACTGGGCGGCCGTGCTCAACGATTACCGGCCCCCGTCTCAACGAAAAATCACGGTTGCGTATTTGCCCGCGACCTGCCAACTCACTTGCCCGGTGACGGACTACATCTCCAAGTATTCACTTTCAGGAGAGATGTTCCTGCCCAGAATGTTCCAGGGCTTCCCGGAAATAAAAGAAGCCTTCATCTCCAACCGGGTGCAGGCCGCGTTTATCGTTGCTCCCCTGGCTCTGGCGCTCAAGGCGCAGGGCGTGCCGATCAAGATTGTCTATCTCGGCCACCGCTACGGCAGCGCCGTCGTCGTGCGCAAAGATGGACCCATCAAAACGCCGGGGGACATGCGCGGCCACACCTTCGCCATCCCAAGCCGCTTTTCAGACGAACGACTGTTGCTGTTCCGGGCGATGAAGGTCTGGGGCATCGCACCCAAAGAAGTGAAGATGGTTGAGATGGCGCCACCCGATGTGTCCAGCGCCCTGGCCGCCCACGCCATCGATGGCTTTGCCATGGGCGAGCCCTTTCCCTCGCAGGCGGAGATCGGCGGCTTCGGCCGCGTTCTCTTTCAAGCCCGAGAGTACTGGCCCGACTACATGTCCTGCATCCTGGTGGTCCGTCAGGACCTCATCGATACTCGTCCTGAAGTGGTGCAGACACTGGTCGATGGCATCGCTCGTTCCGGTCTCTGGCTTGATACCAGCAAGCCGCACCGCATCGACGCCTCCGATTTCGTCGGGCGTTTTTACTACAACCAGAAACCCGCACTGCTCCGTTGGGCCCTGACCAAACCCATCGACCGGGTCACGTACAGTCCGCTCGGTCCGCGTAAAGCAGACTTCGACCTGGTGCGCGATCTCATGATGGAAACCGGGGTCCTCAACAAAAAGCTCGACTTCAATGAATATGTAGACACGCGTTTCTCAGACAAAGCCAGCAGTCAAACGCCGTGGCGTTACGAACCAGGCATCGCAAACGCGCAATAGCCCTCAAGGAGAACTCATGTTCCGCAGAAACTTTCTTCACCTGATGACCTTTGCCAGTGTCGGTGGCCTGGCTCCGCTGGAGGCCCTGAGCACGGCGTCGGGCCAAACTGTCACTTACCTTGTAAAAGGATTCACCTGCATCACCTGCGCAACCGGTCTCGACACACTGCTCAGCCAACAAAAAGGCATCTCTTCCAGCAAGTCAACCTACCCCGAAGGCAAGGTGACCGTCCGCTTCGACCCCGGGAAAACCAATGAAGCAGCCATCACTGCGTTCATCCGCGAACTCGGCTTCACCGTGCCGGACAACCAGCAATCCTAACCTCAGGAAGCACAAACCAAATGTCTGATGAGAGCCGTTACGCCCACCTGGCTGCCGTTGTTTTGAACTCGCTCAATTTGCAACAGCCACCGATCGCAATCAGTTTCACTGATTCTCCGCCGAACTCTGTCAACCCGCATTGTGAGACGGTGCCCGCAGGTTGCAGGTTCTGGCAGGACGCCGCCACCCGCGCCTTCGTGACCGGACCCAACGATCACAGTCTCTGTTCCATAGGCGGGTACACCCACAACCTGGAGTCCTCGCCATCCGGGCAGACTGACCTGATGGATGCGCTCAAGGTTTTTGCAGAACTCGACTACGTCACCGCGGACGATCTGAAATCCATCCCAGTGCTCGCCGCCCGTTCAGCCTGGGTGGTCTACGCTCCACTGGCGAGCACCCCTTTACCTCCAGACGTCGTGCTCCTGATGGTGGATGCACGGCAAACCCTGGTCCTGTGTGAAGCCGCCCAGCAGGTAGAGCAGCGAAGCGCTCCCGCCATGGGTCGTCCTGCCTGCGCCGTCGTCCCCCAGGTGATGAACACCGGCCGGGCAGCCGTGAGCCTCGGCTGTTGCGGAGCCCGTGCCTACCTCGACGTACTCACCGACACCACCTCCATCTTCGCCCTGCCAGGCCGCAACCTGGAGGCCTATGTCCAGCGAATCGAAGCCCTCGCCCATGCCAACGAGGTCCTGTCAAAATTCCATCAAATCCGCCGTCACTCGGTGGAGGCCGGGCAAAGCCCCTCCATCCAACAATCCTTAGCGCAAATGGCGTCGACTCGATAGCGAGGTGGCCCCCCGTGAGCCGGGAATCCGCCCCCCAACCTGTAACAATTTGGGGTGCCCCATATCTACCGACGTTTTCCAGTCGGGAGATGTGGGAATTCACAGAACCCCACCAGCAGCTCTTCCTAATCCGCCCCGCTCCATGGAAGCAATCCCCTCCGCTTGTCATCCAAGCCGCCCAAATTGCCATCGAGCCCCACCTTGTGATCCAAGCTCCCCAAAATTGTCATCCCGAGCGCAGCCGAGCGACTGTCTGAAAAGTCAAGCCGAA
>CAZZVD010000206.1:0-9940 GCA_964657465.1 uncultured Acetobacteraceae bacterium
GGTGGCACAAACAGAACGCTGGCTAGGCCCAAATCTGAACTACGAACCCTAACCCCTCCAGTACTCGGACACACCGCGAACCAGGGTGCCCCATATCTCACGACGTTTTCCAGTCGGGAGATGTGGGAATTCACAGCACTCAACCAGCAACCAGGAACGTGCGCGGCACCACCAAACTCAGCTTTGAACCATGCAATCCTGCCATCTGGGGCATGATCGAGCCAACAACGATGTACCGCAACACGCATCCTTCTACCGGCCACAAACTTCTAAACCACATGTCCTCCAACTCCGGCGAGCTCGCGCCCCACTTATCGCTCTCCACTCCGGCGAGAAGTGAGCCGGCTCCACCCCTCGCTCCGGAATTCAGCAAGCAGGGAAAGTTGTGGCGTCCCCGCAGGGTCCTCATCACGGCCGACGCCCTCGCCCTTGCCGAAGGCCGCCGCATGTTGGAACGAGCATCCTCCTACGGGGCCGAGGTTGTTCGGCTCTCCGGCAACCGGCTCACAAGCTTCTCTGCGGAAAGCGAACAGAAGCGTTACGCCCTGGCGAAAACGACCTTCGCCATCGTTGTGTCGCCGCCCGGTCAACGCAAACTCCAGCCAATCCCGCCATCGGCCGACTGGCAGTTCCATGTCGCCCAGGGCTGCCCTGCTCACTGCCAGTACTGTTACCTCGCCGGCTCCCTGAGTGGTCCGCCGGTCACGCGCGCCTACGCGAACCTCACCGAGATCCTGGAAGGGCTGAGAAACTATGTGGGCACGGGACAGGTCACTTCGAAATCGCGCAACCGCTCGCAGGAGGGCACGACCTTTGAAGCCTCCTGCTACACCGATCCGCTTGGCATCGAACACCTCACCGGCGCGCTGGAGCAAAGCATTCGCTTCTTCGGCGAATGGGAGGCGCCCGTGCAACTGCGCTGGACCACCAAGTTCGACCGGGTTTTCTCCTTGCTACCGCTCCAGCATCAACGGCGCACACGAGTTCGCTTCTCCATCAACGCCCAAAGCATCGCCCGCGACTTCGAAGGAGGTACAGCCACTGTGGCACAACGGCTGCAAGCGCTTCGCGCAATGGCCATCGCGGGCTACCCCGTGGGCCTGACCATCGCACCCATCATGCCCGTACCCACATGGCAAGAACAGTACCGCTCCTTGCTACAAGCAGTGGCAGACGCCGTTCGCGACGTGGATGATCTGGACTTGACCGCCGAGCTGATCACCCATCGGTTTACCCCTGGTTCAAAGGAGGTTTTACTCGGGTGGTATCCGAAGACGACCCTGGATCTGAGAGAAGATCAGCGCGCCGAAAAGCGAACCAAATTTGGTGGCTTCAAGTATGTGTATCCCAGGGATGCGATGGGCGAGATGCGCACCTTCTTCGAGAGCACGGTGGCGACTGTCTTGCCCGTGGCGCGCATTCTTTACTGGACATAATGTCTGCCCGGCAGAAGCCCGCAACAGAAACCATCACCGGACTGAGTTCGAAAGCGCATCTCAGGAAACATGAGTTGCGATGACACCCCCACCCCTCACGCGGAAGAAGCTGCTATGCCGCTCACCCAGACAATAGGCCGCCGTCAGTTCCTGCATAGCGCCGGAGGTGTGCTCGCCGCCGCGGGTCTCAGTCCACTGGCGGTGGCGCAAGGCGCGCAGTCGACTGGCCAGAACTATGTCAATCTTTCTCCCATTCAGAATGCGCAGACCGAAGGTCAGGAGAAAGCACCAGGCCCATTCGAAGCACCCGATGACCGCATTGGCTTCGCTATCGTGGGCGTTGGCCGCCTGTCGATCAACCAGATCCTTCCGGCGTTCGGCACTACAAAGCACTGCAAGCCGGTTGCCCTGGTGAGCGGCAGCCCCGAGAAGGCGCAAAAGGTAGCAGCGCAGTACGGGATCAAAACCTCGGCAATCTACGGCTACAACAACTACGAGCAGCTCGCGCAGAACCCTGATGTCAAAGCAGTCTATATCGTGTTGCCCAACAGCATGCATGCCGAGTACACGGTGCGCGCCGCAAAGATTGGCAAGCATGTGTTCTGTGAAAAGCCGATGGCGACCTCGGTCCGCGACTGCGAAAAGATGATTGCCGCCTGCAAGGAAGCAAACGTAAAGCTCATGATTGCCTACCGGCAACAATACGAACCGATGAATCGCGAGATCGTGAAGATGGTCCGCTCCGGAAAGCTGGGCAAGCTGCGCAGCTACCTTGCGACCCTGTCGCAGAACCAGGACGACCCCAGCCAGTGGCGTTTGCGCAGATCACTCGCTGGCGGAGGTAGCCTGCCGGACGTCGGCGTCTATTGTCTCAATGCGTCTCGCTTCTGGTCGGGCGAGGAGCCCGTCGAAGTGTTCGGCCAAGTCTACCAGCCTACCGACGATCCGCGGTTCGCGGAGGTCGAAGCCACCTGCAACTTCTCTCTGCGCTTTCCGTCCGGCCTCGTCGCCTCCTGCAACGCGGGCTACGCAGCCCATCGCAGTTCCTTCGCGCGTATGGAGGGCTCGGAAAGCTTCGTGCAGCTCTCCCCTTCGTTCGGCTACAGCGGCCTGAAGCTCACGTACAACAAACTCATGGAAGGTCACGGCACGGATGTGCAACCCACCATCGGCGAGAAAGACCAATTCGCGCTCGAACTCGATCACATGGCGACCTGCGTCAAGCGAAACCAGCAGCCGCACACGCCCGGAGAAGAAGGCCTGCAGGATCAAAGAATCATTGAGGCGATTTACGAATCGGCACGCGCGGGCCACCCGGTAAGATTGAGCCCGCCATCAGCGCCGACCCGCGGCCCAGACCCTGAGGAATCCTGAGCTAACGAAAGACGGGTGCCCCACATCTCGCTCGTATCTTGCGAGATGTGGGATTCCACGGCTGTCCACCGGCCACTCTCTACTGGCAACAGGTCTTGGACAAGGTTCTATAAATCCCCAACACTGAGGCACCGAGGGTCGTGGAATCCCACATCTCGCAAAGTACAAGCGAGATGTGGGGCACCCGTCATTTGTCAGGGAACAGGCTTGAGAAATGCAGGCTAGCGCGATGGGACGCCGCGCTGTGAATTCTTCGCGGCACGAATCAGTGCAGGCAGCTTGAGCAACGTTGAACGCCGCAGATTCGCACCCGCCATCGCTTCTAATTGCGCGAGAGCCTGCGTGTGCTCTTCCGCATTGCGCGCGCTTGAGCAATCCTCGGGAATGTAAATATCAAAGCCGCGCATGTTCGCATCATGCGCCGTGACAGTGATGCAGCTGTTGGAGGTGAGGCCCGTTAGGATGAGCGTCTCCACCTGCAGATGCTGTAGCAGCACTTCCAGCGGAGTCATGTAGAAAGCCGAATGCATCGGCTTCAAGACGAAGTAATCTTCGCTATCCGGCAGCAGTGGCCGTACAAACTGTGTTCCCTTCGCTTCCAGGCAGCGGCCCATAAGCACTTCTTTTTCGCTGCGCCAATCCCCGAAATTGTCGTTCACATACAAGACCGGAATGCCGGCCTTACGTGCCTGCGCTTTTAGCTTGATCAGCGGATCCCGTATCGCGAGCGCGCCACGAAGAATCGCATCGCCATCAGGAAACTGGAACGTGGTCAGGACATCGATGAGCAACAGCGCAACGGGCACGGGCGAAGGACTCGTTTTTGCATGCTTTTTTGCTCGCATACCAATCGTCAACAGTAATGAGAATCCAATCGTCCGGCACAAGTTGTACTAAGCCCGCATCTTGCTGGAAACGCGCACAGAGAATCTGCATCTGATTAAGAGCGAGGTGGAACCATAGATGGGTCGTATTCTTATCGCCGTATTTTCCGTAACCGCAGCCTGGCTCCTGATCCGGAGCGCCAACCCGAGCCCGAGAATTGTGCCCGCCAAAGAAGCAGCTGAACGGCTGCAACAAGCCTGGGCGGACCATCACACCACCGCCTAAGCTATCCGTAAACTACACATCGGCCACCCACGTCTCGCGTTGTTGCGGGATGTGGGGCTACCTTCCAATGAAGAGCATTGAATTTGCCATTTGGTTTTCTGCGCAATGAACTCACGAGAAATGAACACGATTGTACGGTTCCGCACAGTCGTGCCACTGCGCAAACGCATATAAGTATAGGGGCGGTGATTCGGGCTGCACCTGCACACGCGCCATCACCACCCCTCATCAGCGCCTTAGGAGTTCATTCATGTTACACATTCATTTCGGGCCCGGCCGTCTCGGCCTGGGCCTTGTTGCACCCTTCTTTAAGGCAGAAGGTTCCGAGCTTTTTTTGCTGAACCGTGCTAACTCTGGTAAGAACCCTACCGGCAGCACAGCACTTGGATCCTCACGCCGCAATGAGCTACTGCAGCACAATTCCAGGAAGATGTACTTGATCGATACTCCCGGCTATTCCGCCACAAACGAAGTGGCAAATGCCCGCGAGCAGGTTTTTTACGACGGCTTCTTCGCTTTCGAAGAGGACAACGTCTCCGAAACCATCGAACACATCCTCTCGCAATCGCGTGAAAAGGCGAAAGCCGTCATCGTCACTGCTTCTGTTCTCACCGTCGGCAACTATGCTCCGGTGGTCGATGCCCTCAACACCATTGCCCGCAGCAAAACGCAGCAACCCGGCTCGATCGGCGAGGTGTACCTGGTCGCTTGCGAAAACACTGTCAGCGCCTACGAGGTGTTGCAGCATGATGATCTGTCGGACCGGATCGGGAAGCACACCCAGGAAAACGTTCGTTGCGTACATGCCCTGGTCGATCGCGTGTGCGTCGAACTAGAAGAAGTCATATTCCAGGGCGAACCGACCGTGCTTGCGCGCGCAGAAGAGTACGGCTCACTCAAGCTCGAAGTCTCTCCGGGAACCGAAGCGCTACCGGAAGTACTCAAGGGCAGCCGCATCGAATTCAGCCGTCACCTCGACGTGGAAAAGGAAATAAAGAGTTGGCTGCTGAACGGCTCCCACTGGCTCATTGCCCTCACCGCATTTCAAGAGACCGGCGGCAACCCCGAGCTCAAGCTGAATGAGTTCATCACCAGTCACCACGATCACGAACTCTATGCATCTGAAGTGATCAAAGAGATGCGGGACGGGATTGAAGCACTGTTGCGTTCTGAACCTCGCTTCAAAAGCTTCGTTGAGGAAGTCGATGTTGCCGAGTACCTGAACGGAGCGGCGTCGTCCATCCTGGAGCGTTTCAAATTGAATGACGATACGATCGCGCGTATTCTCGCGCGATTCCGGGCACCCACGCCTGAGGCCATGACCACGGTGCAGAGCTTCATCGGCCGCTTCCTGGGTCGCATCGAACCACCCCTCATGGCCTACCAGGCAGAGCACGGTACACCGCCGAAGTCGGCAACACAGGGCATCTTCAATCTTTTCCGCCTGCAAGCCTCGGGAACTTACGTCGATACGGACAATGCACAGGAAAACCAGGCGGCATAAACTTCATTTCGCTGCCGGTTGATAAGGAACATCTTCTATGAACAAGTTTCTCCTGTTCGTTACCGCGACCACCGCAATAGCCGGTTTTCTCTACGGCTATGACACCGGGATTATCTCGAGCGCACTGCTCTCGATTAGCGAGCAGTTCCACCTGCAGCACACCATGCAGGAAATTGTTGCTTCCGCCATCCTGGCTGGCGCAATCATGGGCGCGCTCACCTGCGGTTGGGCCTTCGAACGCCTGGGACGCCGGAAGATGATCCTGGTACTGGGTGCAATCTACGCTACAGGCGCGTTGCTCTCCAGCATCGCGCCGAATCCTGTGACGCTGATTCTCGCCCGACTCTTCCTCGGGTTTGCAGTGGGCGGTTCCTCGCAGACCGTTCCCGTGTATGTCGCTGAGATTGCGCCGGCGAGGGGTCGCGGTCATTTCGTCACCAGCTTTAACGTCGCCATCGGTCTTGGCATCGTCACTGCAGACGTGGTCGGCGCCTCGCTCCATCAGGTGTCGTGGAGATGGATGATCGGCGCTGCTGCCGTTCCAGCAGCGATCTTTTTTTTATGTGCCCTCAAGCTTCCCGAAAGCCCACGCTGGCTGGTCAGCCATGACCAGGTGGATAAAGCCCGCGAAGCGCTCAAGCAGGTGCGGCCCGAAGATCATGATCTCGACGAAGAGATTAACGGCATGCAGGAGGTAGTGAAGAAGGAGCAGGAAGCACCAGTAAAAGGCTGGAAGGGTCTTAAGCAGGATTGGGTGCGACCTGCCGCGATTGCCGCCCTGGGCATAGCCGCACTGACGCAGCTGACCGGGATCGAGATGATGATTTATTACGCACCCACTCTGCTAACCGGCCTTGGCTACAGTCATCAGGGCGCCCTTCTGTCGAGCCTCGGCCTGGGCATCGTGTACGCCGTCATGACCACCACCGGCCTCATCATCGTGGAGCGGGTTGGTCGCCGGCGCCTCACGCTCGCGATGTTGCCGGGGGCAGCACTAGCACTGCTCGCACTGGGTGCTGTACTTGTCTTTAAAGTCGTCGACAAGGGTCATAACACCTGGATGGTGCTGGTTCTTCTTCTGGTCTACATGCTGTTTAACGCGGGCGGCATCCAGGTGGTTGGCTGGCTCTCAGGGTCAGAGATGTATCCGCTCGCAGTACGTGGTGCTGGCACCAGCGCGCAGGCCTCTATGGTCTGGGCCTCGGATCTCCTGGTCACCGTCACAGCACTCACCCTGGTACACGCACTCACCGCGGGCGGTACCATGTGGGTGTATGCGGGAATGAACGTGCTTGCCTTCTTCTTCGTGAAGAGGTTCTTCCCTGAGGTTGGGGGCAAAAGTTTAGAAGAGGTAGAGACCATGCTGCACGACGGCCAATTCGAACCGAAGAAAGCAGCCTGAGGCATGACCCCATGCGAAGCTCTTATCTTCGACTGCGACGGCGTGCTCATCGACAGTGAGATCGTGGTCTGCCGCATCGCAGCCGAAGAACTCACCCGTCTTGGCTTCGCCATCACGACGGAACAAGTGATCGAACGATTCGCGGGCCGGCCTGACCCTGAGATGCGCGCCGAGGTCGAGCGGGAGTGGGGTCAGCCCATCCCAGAGGCCTACCGAGAAAATGTGCGTGCCCGTACGATACAGGCCTACGCCACGGAACTAAAGATAATGCCCGGCATGCAGGAAGCTCTCGATGCGATTTACCTGCCGGTCTGTGTTGCCTCCAGCAGCGGACCAGACAAGCTGCGTCTGGGTCTCGAAACCGCAGGGCTCTACCAACGATTCGCGCCCAATGTCATTAGCGGTGCGCTGGTAGCGCAGGGCAAGCCGGAGCCCGACATCTTCATTTTTGCCGCGGGCTGGATGAAGGCCAGCCCCAAAAGCTGTTTGGTGGTGGAAGACAGTGTGCCTGGAACCCGGGCAGCCAAGCGAGCAGGCATGCACGTACTCGGTTTCACAGGCGGCACCCACACCACACCCGATCACGCTCACAGACTGCAACAAGCCGGCGCAGATTTTACTTTCGCCGAGATGACTCAGCTTCCAGCTCTTTTGCAAGGCTACTGATTTGCCGGCGACACGAACGAAATAACGAAAGAGCGTTGAGCACTGTTTGGTGAACCGTCCTCTCCTCCCGTAGCAACACAACAGTAAAACCACGATGCCTTAACTGTTTTTTCGCTCCCTGAGTGAGACCGCGGATAATGTAAAGCCTTGTCGAATCAGGGTGGCGCCCAGTGCAATTAAAACCGGACCGGACGCCAGGAAAACCATATCCCAAAGGACATGGTTTCCGTTCTGGTAGACGTGATGCACCTGCAGAATCTGGTGGTCAATAAAACCTTCTATAAAGTTAAAGAGGCCCCAACCAACCAGCAGACTTCCCCACAGCGCCTGACCCGAGAGCAGCGTCCCCGGCAGCTTGACGGCTTTCCATAGCAAAGCGAGTCCCAACGCCACCGCCGTCCAGGTGAACGCATGAAAGATCCCGTCCCAGAACATATTGATTTGTTCGTGCACGAGGCTATCTCTAACTACCCAGTTCGATAGCATGTTATGAAGCTGCAGGATTTGATGAAAAAGGATGCCGTCGACGAAACCGCCCATGCCTACACCCATGACGATTCCGGCAACCACGAGCGGACGCGTTCTTTCTCGCGAAATCATAAGTTCTGAGCAGGAGCCGCGCTTTGCGGGTTTGCGGACAGCTCCTCAATGTCAGGCATAGTCATAAAAATGAGGACGGACGCGATCGCAAGAATTGGAAACGGCAGCGCAGTCAGCATGAGCATGTGCATAAAGCGGCCATCAAGAATCCCGGCTCGCACCTGCTGTCCGACGGCGGAATCGCAGACCGTGCACGCACCAGCCTCTGCCACTTTGCATACCAATGGGGCAAGAACACAGTATCTATAAGTTCTCATCTGACCCTGTTGTCCACTCGGGCATTTCCCACCACACCGGCTAATAAGATGCACGCTGCCGGGTGTAGCAACACCGCACCCATGCCATTTACAGACACCCTGCAAGCCGTATCATCCGGTGTATGTCGACCCATATAGCGGTCCAGCACCGCTCCCCGTCTAAAAGTTTTGATAGCGCGGAGAAACGCTGCGGTGACACCGTGGCTTGCAAGCAACTTCTTCCCGGTTGTCCGCACCACATTGGTGCGGGCTCAGCGTCTCTGCTGGAAAGATCAAGCCTTGCGGCAACTTACTTGAATTGGAGATTAGGCCATGCGTTCCAGAGTTCTGAGCATCACTGCGATTTCATTCTTCAGCCTAGGGCTGACGACTGCGATCACCTTTGCACAATCGACTACCGCCCCTGCCGAAGCTGCCACCAACCCAAGCTCAGCGGACCAGAAATTTGCCAAAACAGCGATGGAAGGCGGCATGGCCGAGGTACAACTCGGTCAGCTGGCCCAACAAAAAGCCAGCGCGGATGATGTCAAACAGTTCGGTCAGAAGATGGTCGACGACCACACCCGCCTGAACGATCAAATGAAAGAGGTGGCGCCGGCACTTGGCGTGACCCCGCCTACGGAACTGTCAGCGAAACACCAGGCGCTGCAAACCAAGCTGCAGGGTATGTCAGGCGATCAATTCGACAAGGCATACATGAAGGCAATGGTGAGCGATCACAAGAAGGATTCAGCAGAGTTCAAAAAGGAAGCGAATACGACCCAGAACGCGCAGTTGAAGACACTCGCCCAGCAGGGCGGAACAGTGATTGACGGCCATTTGCAGATGGCTGAGCAGCTGGCAAAGAATCACAGCGGTGGCAAAGGCAAAATGAAGATGGGACTGTAACCCAGAATCATCGTGTCGAATGATAGAGCGAAGGGTGTGAGCCGGCAAGCGCATGCCCTTCATTTTTTAACCGCCGATGCATGCTTCACAATGGGGTACTTAGTGAAAAAGTCAGCCGTCGTTGCTCACACAGTCGCACCACTCCTGGGGGTCAGCACGGGTCTCCGTTCTTTTACTCCACTGGCGGTTACCGCCTGGTTTGCGCGTGCCAACAAACTTCCGCTTAAGAACACCTGGGCTTCCTGGATTGCGCATCCCGCGTCTGTAGGCCTGCTTACGGCTGCTGCAGCCGGCGAATATATTGGCGATACCCTGCCTGACACGCCAGACCGCACCGCGCCGCTGCCACTCATCGGCCGCCTGGCCTGCGGCGCCCTGGTCGGTGCGATCGTTGCTACAGCGTTTCGACGTCCACCGGCGGGCGGCATCGCTCTCGGGGCACTGGGCGCCGCCGCCGGAACTTATGGCGGTTTCTATGCGCGGCGTGGTCTCACAGCCAGAGCCGGGTTGCCCGATCTTTCGGCTGCCCTCACAGGCGACTCTGCTGCCATTGCACTCGCGCTTTACTCGCTCAATCGCTTGACGAAAGCCTGACCTCCTTTCAAATCAATGCCTCCCAGTAACAAATTCGGGTGCCCCATATCTCACAGTTGTGTGCGTCAAGTTCTGCAAAAGAGTAGAGGGCATTTTGACCTTGAGCGGG
>CAZZVD010000207.1:0-9840 GCA_964657465.1 uncultured Acetobacteraceae bacterium
ATAGCTTTGGAATCCCACATCTCGCGAAAAACGAGCGAGATGTGGGGCACCCGTCAGTGGTTACTTAACAGGCGGTGAAAAATGCGGGCTAGCTAGCTTCCCGGGCCAATAACCACGGCTGATAGGGAGTTTTGCCGCTTTGCAATGAATCGAGTGGCCCACACAAGCCAACAGCCTCCATCCTTCAGGGTCGCGGCATTGCATTGAGCAGCGTTACCGCATCCTGCACGCTCGTCCCTGCGGGCATAGGCTCAAAATTGGAACGCACTTCGCGCTGGTCTTTGCTGATGGCCTTGAAAAAGACCACGCGGCCCGAGATGTGCACGTCCAGCAGGCTGGTCTTCCAGCGGTGCTCGCCAGCCAGCGTGCGTCCGATTTGGAAAGTTCCGCCCTTTTCGATCTTGCCGAAAAAGCCGTAGCCAAAATCGATCTCGCTCGCGATGTGACCGTCGATCTTAACCAGGCGCTTGGCTTGCGGTTGGATCCAGATCTCGCCCGCAAGCGCGTGGTAAACACGGGCTTCATACGTTTGCGCATCGTAGGCAGGGTTGGGCTGGAACGAAAGACGGATATTCTCATCGCTCGGGCTCTCGTAAGTGTAGAGAAAGGCGTCAGGCATCGCTGCGATCAACCGTTCCGTCCGCTTTTCTTCCGACTCGTAATCCTGCTGCATGCGCGCTTGTTCGCCGGTGTTGTGAACCAGGCTGTTCAGGCGGTCGGTCTCCTTCTTTTGCTCTGCCGTGTCCAACGGTTTGCCCTGGCGAAGGAACACGCGCGAGACGGGTCCGGACACGGTTTCCACCTGCTGCGCAATCGTGGTCTGCGTCCCTACGCGCTTCTCTACCTTGTACTGCCACAGGCTCGCCTGGCGGCGTTCCTGCAGTTCGTTGTAGACCACGTCTTTTACCAGATCGTGCGGGGATTGCGCCGGGATTTGCGCCCAAACGGCTGGCCCGGCACACAACAGGAACGTCCCGAACAAGAGCGGGAACCAGGGGAAACGAAATTGCATCATGTGCCTTGTTTACTTGGCTTGTTACACTCAACTCATGCTAGACGAGACTACATTCCGCCGCCACTGCGATACGGCGATGGAAGCGCTCAAGAAGAGCTTGATTGCGTCGGAAGAAGACGGCGGCTATGAAGTGGAAGAGCAGGGAGGCGTGCTCAACATCCTGTTCGATGAGCCTCCAGGGAAGTTCGTCATCACGCCGAACACGCCGCCACGCCAGGTGTGGATCTCGGCGCTTTCGACCAGCTTCAAGCTCGACTGGTCGGAGGCCGTCGGCAACTTCGTACTGCCCAAAACCGGCGAGACGCTGCCGGCAGTGGTGGAGCGCGTCATCCAGCAACATCTCGGCAATCAGCCAGTCACTCTGCAGTAGGTCTGGAGTACTTTATCGATTCGATCGATGCGCAAAACCCTGTCCGTCGCCATCATCACGCGCAATGAAGAAGCCAATCTCGCACGGACCCTGGGCAGCATCGCCTGGGCCGACGAGATCGTGGTGGTGGATTCCGGCTCCGACGATCGCACCGAAGAGATTGCGCGCAGCTACCGGACCCGATTCTTCCTCGAGGACTGGAAAGGGTTTGCTGCGCAAAAAAACTCCGCACTCGAAAAGTGCTCCCAGGACTGGATACTCTCGCTCGACGCGGACGAGGCCCTCAGCGACGAACTCAGCAAAGAAATCTGGGAATTGCTGGCAGACGATCCACCGCTGGACGGGTACGCGCTGCCGCGCCGCAATCTTTTTCTCGGGCGCTGGATACGCTACGGAGGCTTTTACCCAGACCCCAAACTGCGGCTGTTTCGTCGTGGCGCCGCCGAATTTGAACTACGGCCGGTGCACGAAACAGTCCACTTCGTCGGCCGGGCTGGTCGGCTGCGCGGAGACATGGTGCACCACGCCTATCCCACACTGGCAACGTACATCGCTCACATGGATCGTTACAGCACCCTGGGTGCCGAGCATGCCGTCAGGGCGGGCAAGCGAACGGCAGCCTTACCCGCCTTCCTGACCCAGACCGTGATAAACCCGCTGTTCACTTTCTTCTACAACTATCTTGGCCGGTTGGGTTTTTTGGACGGCCGCGAAGGCCTCTTGCTGCATCTATACCATTCTGTATACGTGAGTTGGAAGTACGCCAAGGCCTGGGAGCGGAATCGCCGGCCGTAGTAGTCCCGTTACCGGCGAACGTTTGCGCAGGTAACCAAAAGTGGAAAGGCGTACCACCAATGGGTCACAGACGACTTACTCTTTCTACCGATTGTCAGGAAAACGTGTTTAGCTGGAGTTGTTGAGCAGTAGCCCCCCTGCCCCCTTCACGAAAGCCAACAGAAGCAGAGGCCCTATGAACAACAATGAAGCAAAGTACTATTCGTTGCAGCTCCGGTTAGTGCAGGATCTCGCCCTCGACACCGCCAACCACCGGGTTGAATTGATGGCATTTCCGGAACAATCGGGTGAGCCGCATCTCGCCCACTTCGAGCAGTGGGATTGCTTATCGGATCGCCTGGTGGCGGTAGCCAGCACTACTCCGTTTCACTTGAAAGTGATGCAGCGCACCCTGCACGCCGGCTTGACCGCGTCCGTCATCGATCGCGCAACCGGCGCCCGGCAGGTCTTCTCCCTGAGCCAGCTAAAAGCCCTGGGCATGGCCAGCTAACCAGAAGTAATTGCTGACCCTGATTTCTCAACAGTACTGATTGGTGCGCAGGTTGAAGGGAGCGCTCAATCTGCTGTGTTTTGGCTTCTGGCCTTGCGCGTTAGGTTAATTTTTGGTGTGCGACGACATGTTTTGCGGGTTAACTAGCCCCCAATTTGTCATCCCTCGACTGCGCCCTGGATGACAAGTTGGGGCTAGCTAACCCCTCGAATAGCCAGGGTGCCCCATATCTAAAGACGTTTTCTTAGGAAAACTGGGGAGATGCGGGAATTCACCGCACTCAATCGGAAGTATCTCCGGGCCACCCATCTCCTTCTCAACGGCTCCGCTCGCTATACTGATCAAGCAAAACCGCCCCAACTCCCAGGCAGACATTTGCCGCTTTACGGCGCGTGCGGGACAGATTATGGTGGCGTAATCACGTTCGGCCTCACAGGAAGGGCAGATGCCAGACAAGCAGCAAGTAGTCCTGGAGTTTGAGGCGGCTGGTGCGACGGACCAGGGCCGAACCCGCAAAACCAACGAAGACGCATTTGGCCTGAAGTGCAACGACGTTAAAGACGCCTGCAATTTCGTGGTCTGTGACGGCATGGGCGGCGCGGCAGCGGGAGAAATCGCCAGCCGGTTGGCCGTAGATGCCATGCTGCATGCGATGAACTCCGCGGAGTTAACTCAGAAATCCTTTCAGAAAGCCGTAGACGCTGCCAACGACAGCGTGCAACGCAGCGCCGCGCAAAATCCCTCGCAGGCAGGCATGGGCACGACCCTGGTAGCCATGGCGACGCGCGGCAACCGGGCATGGGTGGCGCACGTCGGCGACAGCCGCTGCTACCGTCTCCGGGCAAACCAACTGGAACGTCTGACCCACGATCATTCGCTGGTCGATGAGCAGGTGAGACTGGGTCAACTGACGCAGGCCCAGGCCGAAACCTCACCCATGCGCAACGTGATTACCCGCGCAGTGGGCACCCAGGACGAGGTGGACGCAGACTTGCTGGAGTTTCTCGTCGAGCCCGGCGATCTATACCTGCTGGCCTCGGATGGCTTGATGCGCGAGATCGACGACCATCGCATAGCCGAAATCCTTCGCAACGCGGGAGACCTGAAACAGGCATGTGATCAGCTGATTGCCGCTGCCAACGAGGCCGGAGGTCACGACAACATCACCTGCCTGCTGGCGCGGGCACGATAAGCCTTCCACCTCCCTTACATCCGTAACCCCGAATCAAGCAACAAGAGAAACTGCATGCGCGCGATAAAAACGGTAGGCGTCGTGGGCGCCGGAACGATGGGCAACGGAATCGCCCATGTATTCGCCCGCGGCGGGTTCCAGGTAGTGTTGTGTGAAGTCGAGAAGCGTTTCCTCGATCGCGGCCTGGAGGTCATTCGCAAGAACATGGACCGGGAAGTCGCGAAAGGCAAATCCACCCCTGAAGAAGCCAACGCTTCCTTTGCCGCCATCCGCGGAACCCTGCAGGGGCAGGATCTGGTGGAGTGCGACTTCGTGATTGAAGCAGCACCCGAGCGCTTTGCTCTCAAGCAGGAACTCTTCAGTGAACTGGACGCCGTCCTCAATCCTCAGGTCATACTGGCCTCCAACACTTCCTCAATCTCCATTACCCGGCTGGGCGCCCAGACCCAGCGGCCAGCCCAGGTCATCGGGATGCACTTCTTCAACCCGGTGCCGGTCATGAAGCTGGTCGAGGTGATCCGGGGTTTGGAGACCAGCGACGAAACCTTCGCCCAGGTCAAAGCACTTGCCGAGTCGCTGGGCAAAACACCCGTCGAGGTGCACGATGCACCGGGCTTTGTTTCCAACCGGGTGCTCATGCCCCTGCTTAACGAAGCAATGTATGCAGTGATGGAAGGCGTCGCCACCGCCGAAGCCGTTGACCAGGTTTTTCAACTGGGCATGGCTCATCCCATGGGCCCGCTCGCCCTGGCAGACTTCATCGGGCTCGACGTGTGCCTGGACATCATGAGAGTGATGGTCGACGGGCTGGGCGATCCCAAGTACCGGCCCTGCCCGCTGCTGATTCGCATGGTCGATGCGGGCTGGCTGGGACGCAAATCGGGCCGCGGCTTTTATCAATACTGAAAAACCCCGTACCCCAAACGGCACCCCCCGCCACCCTCGCGAGTATGTGACCTTTTATCAACCGCCATCCCCTGTATTCTTTTTTCATGATGCGGATGACAGTGTTGGCCTCGGGCTCCAAGGGGAACAGCACACTTGTCTCCAGCAGCCGGACGCGCATCCTGGTGGATGCAGGGCTCTCCTGTCGCGAACTCCTCAAGCGCATGCACATGGCGGGCGAAGATCCTGCCGGCATTGACGCATTGTTGATCACCCACGAACATCAGGATCACGTGCAGGGCCTGGCGGTGTTGGCTCGCAAACTCGGCGTGCCGGTTTACTTTACCCAAGCCACCCATCGCGCCTGGATGCGCTGGATGATGCCTCACAAACGCATCACCTACGCAGCATGGCTGGCACAGCGCAAGCTGGATCTTGCCGCCCAGGAATTGGCGCGGGCGCAACGAGCAGAGCAGGAACTTACCCAGGCAACCTCGTCCGGATTAACTGGGGAGGCAAGCGATTGCTGCGAAGAGCCCGGCACCCCCTCCCCGGGCACCCCTTCCCCCGGCACGCCTGCCACCGAGGACCCCAGGCAACAAGACCCCTGCAGCCTGCCCGGGGTGGAGTACTTTACCGCCGGGAGCGGGTTCTCGATCGGCGACATCGCCATTACTCCCTTCACAATCCCGCACGACGCCGCTGACCCGGTCGGTTTCGTTTTCGAGGCCGAAGGCATCCGCATGGCCATCGCCACGGACCTGGGGTACATACCACCGAACGTGCGCATGACCATCCGCAATTGCGACGTGCTTATGCTCGAAAGTAACCACGATCTGGAAATGCTGCGCGACGGACCCTACCCCTGGTCAGTCAAGCAGCGGGTCATGTCGCGGGTAGGGCACCTGTCCAACGAGGCCGCCTCAGACTTTCTGCAGAAGAACTACGACGGAAATGCTTCTTATGTAGTTTTGGCGCATCTATCAGAAAGTAACAACCTGCCAGAGCTCGCGAGAGTCGCGGCAGAAAGGGCCCTGCGAGAGCGTATGAGCCTGTTGGCCAATAAGTTGATTCTGGCCCAGCAGTCTGCTCCCCTTGAACCAATTTGCCTATAAGCAAGTTGGGTCCCTCCTTCTGGAGCGGCTGAATCTGGCTGGCCGGCAGGGTTGAAATGTTACTATGGTGTTGCGGCTAAATATAACAATGCAAACGACAGCATGCACAGATCGGGTAGTAGGCGACATACTTTCCAGTTGGAGGTATGACATTTCCGGAATCACTCCGGAGATGCGGCGCGATTATGAGCAGCACCTGGTTGAATGTCACCATTGCTGTTCGCGGCAGCGCTTGCACCGCTTCATCGACGTGGCTCTGATTGGCTTGAGTACACTCTCGATTGGAACTTTCCTTTTGGGGTTGGCGGCCATTCATCGCATACAGCCCTTGCAGCACTGGGCGCTGGTCGATCTGCACCTTTGGCAGATGTCATTCGTGTTAAGCCTGCAAGCAGCCGCCATCGCCGGTTTGCTTGTCTCTCTCCTGATGTGGGTCCTGGTAGCCGTAACCACGCCGGCGCCCGTCTACATCGCGGAAGTCGCCCTGGCCCAGGCGCGTGTTCTGCAGGATCGTATCCCCGAAGAATTGCGGGAGCGCCTGATGAGAAACGTAGCTTAGCGAGCAGCCGATCCTTCTGTTCTTGCTGATCACTGATGTTTATAGGGCAGCTCAGAAGAATGCAACGCTCTCCTGATCCTCGATCCCACTGGGCATCGCGGCATCGCACTACCGATATACCTGCACTCCTCCAATTAATTCCGTTACCTTTGCCACGCGATGGTGCGCGCACCAGCGCTCCAGTGACTCAGCAATCCTCTGCACGGCGCGCGGGTCAGCGTAGCTCGCAGTGCCAATCTGCACCGCCGTTGCCCCCGCCAGCAGGAACTCCACCGCATCCTCCGCCGTGGTGATTCCCCCCAACCCGCAAATCGGGATAGAAACCGCCTGAGCCGCCTCATAGACCATGCGAACCGCAATCGGTTTGATTGCCGGGCCGCTCAAACCACCCGTGTTGTTGGCAATGCGCGGGCGGCGCGTCTCCACGTCGATCGAGAGCGAAACAAAAGTGTTGACCAGCGATAAAGCATCGGCGCCGGCATTTTCAGCACAGCGAGCCATTTGCGCAATCGAAGTTACATTCGGTGACAGTTTCACAATGAGCGGCCGCCGCGAAACGGCTTTGGTCCGGGTTACCAGCTGATCCAGAATGCCGGTTTCGGTCCCGAACACCATGCCGCCGTGCTGCGTATTCGGGCAGGACGCGTTCAGTTCATAGGCGGCGATATTGGGCGCGTGGTTAAGCGCTTCGATCACTGCAACGTAGTCGCGAATTTCGTAGCCGAACACGTTGGCGATGCAGGCGGTCCCGTTATGCGGGCGCAGCGCCGGCAGCTTCTTCTCGATGAAGGCCTTGACCCCGATATTCTGCAAACCGATGGCATTGATCATGCCACCCTGGGTTTCGATCAGCCGCGGCGCCTGGTTACCCGCCATAGGCTCCACCGACAGGCCCTTGGTGATGAAGCCGCCAATGCGGTTCAGCGACACCACATCTTCGAACTCCACTCCGTAGCCGAACGTGCCGCTCGCCGCGATGATGGGGTTGCGCAGCAGAAGCCCGGCAAAGCGAACACTCATGTCAGGCTTCATGGGTTTGGCGCCGCCTCGCCGGAATCTGGAGCATGCCGGCGACCCGATTTTGACACGCGCGGCGCGGGCGCAGCCGGCGTGGTCGCGGTTGTACTACGGATGGCCTGGGTCAGCACGGTGCCGACGGACGCCGAAGGCTGGGTCAGGCCCAGCAGGGAAGCCAGGGTAGCGGCCAGGTCTACCGGCTGCACCCGTCCGTGATAAATGCCCGGAGCAAAGGGCGCTCCATAGAACGCCAGAGGAACATGGCGGTCGTACGACCAGGCACTGAAATGCGAGGTTCTGCCCGCGGGCTGTGCTTCCATCTGGAACGCAGCGGGGATCACCATCACGTACCAGCCCCCATTGGGGCTATAGCTATGCGCCAGCTGCCTGCCCCATTCCGATTCCGGGAGCGCTCCAGAAGCCAGCTCCTGCCGGGTGTAGGTGTGTACCACCATGGGGATGGCCGGCAACCGGTTGACTGGCGGCGGAGGCGGCGGGGGTGCAACGACTGGCGCGCTGACGGCACTGGAACGGGCGCGGCCTCGCTTGCCGCCGCCCCCACGAGCGCGACTCGTAGTGGGCGGATTGTCCGCGGTCACCGGCGGAGCGACTACCGGGGCAGGCGCAGGAGGAGGCGGCACGGGCTTCGCTTCTTCGCTGCCGGGCGCCGGAGCAAGCGACTCAACCGCCGGTTGCACTGCCGCTTCCACCGCCTGCTCTGCCTCCTGCTCGTTGATCCCTGCCACCTCAAAGGAAGGGCGATTCAGCGACAGATAGGGTAGTTCCTGGTTCGGCAGCAGGTACTCGACTTTCTCTCCCGGCGAAAACTTGGCATTCATTGCGTCGTTCAGACTCGCGACCAGCTTATGTATATCGATCATGGCGGCGGGCATGCCAAGACTCAGCGCCTGCGCAGGAACAGGCGCAACCCCATGGTCGGCAGAAAGCGCGATGTACATGTTGGCCAGACCGCCGGGCACGTTCTTATCCAGCCAGCCAAAGAAGCCGTCCAGCTGCCGGTCAAGGGCGTCGACCATCTGACGCGATTGCGGGGAATCCGGTCCGGTGGCGTGGCCCACGATGTCGTTCGCCGAAAGGCTGATGGTCAGCAGGTCGGTCACCGGGTGATTTCCCAGCTGTTCTCCGGTGATCAACGCCCGCGCGAAGTCGAGCTCATAGGCATTCGCAGCCGGCGTCGAGCCCACCTGCTCATAAAACTCATGGGTGCCGGGCACTCCCGCTTCCTGCTCGGCCTCGGTCGCCCGATCGCCCGAGTTGAAAGCCGTCACCCAGTCAGGCAGTGCGTCCATGTAGTAACTGGACGTGATGAAGTTCCCCGACGCGGCATCAATCCAATACGCACCGTTGGCGGAATAGCCAACCGGAAGAATGGCCGCCCTATCCTTGAGAGACACGCCGAACACCTTCGCCTGACCCAGCGTCGCCAGCCGCAGAGAGTCGCCGACGGTGGAGGCACGCAGATTATGCGGAGACGCACCCGGGGCCGTGTCGGGATGCAATTCGCCGACCAGCCGATAGCGATCGTCCTCCACCGACGAAATGGGCCGGGTCTTGTTGCGGCTCAAATCCCACCAGTTGTTCGAGCTGATGCCGTGGCCGTCAGTATAGGCGCCAGTGCCCAGCGTGGCATGGCCGGGAGCTGTCTTGGTGTTGGCGTAGTTGTAATAACAATCTTCGAAATACGCGCCGGAGTCGAGAAAAAGGCGAAATCCGCGCCCCTTGAAATCGGCTCGATACCGGTCCAGGTAATCCGCCCGGAATTGATCGACCACCAGGATGATGACCAGCTTCGGATGCGCATCGTAAGCGCTCGCATGCGCCACCGGCGTCCAGGGAACGGCCAGTAGAGCGACAAGTAACCGGGAACAACCACGCTGGAGGAGTGACATGGTGACTCTGATTAGTATCGCAAACAAGTCCAGGGCTAACCGCATTTCCCACCCCTTCTGCCGTAACCCACGACGGGTGCCCCATATCTCGCTCGTTTTTCGCGAGCTGTGGGATACCACGGCTGTCTACCGGCCTCTCTCTACCAGCAACAGGTTTTGCTTCCCAAGTTCAGGGGGCGAGGTTCGTGGAATCCCACATCTCGCAAAAAACGAGCGAGATGTGGGGCACCCATCATTCGTTACGGAACAGGACGTGAGAAATGCCCGGTAGACCAACGTTCCTCTGCCCATCCGATGCTGGAGCTCTGTAAGAATTCATGGAGGGAGAAGGGCGTACAGCAGATCCCTCTGCTACGCTGAAAAAAAAGGGGAAGGCAACGGTTTCGATGGTGAGCTTAATTGGGCAATGCTGCTTCCTTCTGCTGACCATCGCGTGCCTGACCGGCGAGTCTCTCGCGCAGAAAACAGTACTCTGTCCGCTGCAAACGCAAG
>CAZZVD010000208.1:0-9829 GCA_964657465.1 uncultured Acetobacteraceae bacterium
CAACTCATCTGCGATAGAACGTGCATCGGGTACCGAGCGGGCGAGCCGGTCCAGCGAAGCGGAACGCCTCAACACCATCGCCCTGGATTATCTGCGTGATCTCTTCGACCGCAACGACATCGGCCTCATCCTGA
This sequence comes from uncultured Acetobacteraceae bacterium, assembly GCA_964657465.1. Lineage (GTDB taxonomy): Bacteria > Acidobacteriota > Terriglobia > Terriglobales > Acidobacteriaceae > PALSA-350. The sequence continues at coordinate 135 of CAZZVD010000208.1, forward strand.
TCGGCATGCCAGGCATTGAGAAGCGCATGGCTCGCTATCCGCAGCTCTACAGCCGGGTCGGCTTCGCGCATCACTATCGACCACTGCTCGGGGACGAACTCTCCTTCGTGCTCGCTCACCACTGGCAAAAGCTCGGCCTGCAGCTTGATGGAGCAGACTTCACAGACACACAGGCGGTCGCGAGCATTGCAAGGATTACAGGAGGGAACTTCCGGCTTCTGCGCAGACTATTCCTACAGATCGAGCGCGTCCTCCAGGTCAACGAGCTGACCGTCATCACCGACGACGTCGTCAACGCTGCCCGCAGTACACTTGTGATCGGCGTCAGTTAGCCCTGAAGAAAGCCCGCCACATAGCTCTGAAGATCACTTCCACACTCAGGGGTCGAGGTTCGTGGAATCCCACATCTCGCCAAAAACGAGCGAGATGTGGGGCACCCGTCATTTGTTACGGAAGATGCTGGAGCTATGTAAAGATTCCTGGAGGGGAAAGGCGCAAAGCTAAAAATATCGGAGAAAACGTCATCTTCAACCCGCGTACACCAATTCAGAAACTTTTAACCCCCCACACCTGGCGAACTGCCTCGATCTGAACCTCTATGCCAAGCAGGCGGACGCGCCCTAACCAAACACGGCGCCGACTTTCCGAAGCCTCCGAGCGCTCCTCGCATCCAATCCGCAGTAAAGCACAGAAACACCCCAGTACCCCAGGAAGCAAGAGAACCCTGTATGCCCAAAACACCGCCAAAACGATTATCATCTTTAGTCTTGTTTGTCTTAGCTCTATTCTTCGCGGCCTCTCCGCGCCAGGCGCTGGCGCACGCGGTATTGGTCAGTTCCACACCAGCTAAGAATGGCGCCCTGAGCGGCCCCGACATCACCATCAATCTCAAATACAACTCCCGTGTCGACGGCGGCCGTTCCGCATTGAGCCTGCTTCGGCCAGATGGCACAATCGAGAGAATCAGCGGTCTCACGCAGCCGATGCCCGATGTAGTTTCGGCAACAAAGCATGGCCTGGTGAAAGGCGCCTATGTTCTCCGCTGGCAAGTACTCTCAAGCGATGGACACATCACGCGCGGCGAAGTTCCCTTTCACGTTCAATAATGCCGCCCCGCCTGCTTCTCCTTCTTGCTGAGATGATGCATTGATCTGGTTTCTGCGTGACATCGACCTGCTAAGCACCCTGCTGCGTGCGGCCAACCTGGCCTTTGAGGCCCTGTTGCTGGGGGGGATTGTGTACCTCCTGGCCATCGCCCGGCCCGCGCACGCCGCCGAACAGGTGCAGGCCGCGTGTCTGCGCGGCATGCGCTGGGCGGCAGTGGCGCTGTCGCTGTCTGAAATCGCCACGGTTACACTCGCCTCGGCATCACTGTTGGGCGACAGCGACCTGCATCTCGCCGATTTGGCCCATACCGTTTTCCTGCGCGCCGGCCTCAGTGCTGCCCTGCTCGCGATACTGTTGGCGGCCTGCGCGCGAAAAGATCATCCCAAAAACACCGCCTTCCTCCCACTGGGACTGTTACTTATGGTGGCCACCGTATCCACAAGTCATGCCGCCGCCCGCATGGATCACCGCCTGCTGCTGGGTATGGCCACCGCCGCTCATCACCTGGGCACGGCCGCCTGGATCGGCGCCATGCCCTTTCTGCTGGTTTCTTTAGGAAGAGCCGGCAGCGTGGAAGAAGCGCAGGCCATGGCGCGCCGCTATTCTTCGATCGCACTGGTCAGCGTTGCCGTGCTCACACTTGCCGGCATCGTGATGGCATGGTTTTACATCGGCTCCTGGAACGGCCTGTACGGGACCAGCTACGGTGTCCTGCTGTTGGCCAAGGTTTACCTGCTCATCGTCATGCTGGGGATGGGGGCAGGCAATTGGACAGTGGTGCGTCAACTCAATACCAATCCGCAGCCGCTGCTCGCACGGCTGCGGCGATTTGCTGAGGCTGAGGTCGGTCTCGGGTTCACCGCGATCCTCGCGGCGGCGTCCATGTCTGCACAGCCGCCGGCGATGGACGTGCCCAACCCGGTCCCGGGCCACGTGATCGCCGCCCGCATGCACCCGGAGCTACCCAGGCTGAAGAGCCCGGCTGCTGCCCAACTCACGCCTCCCACTTCGATTGAAACGGCAGTGCGTGAGAATGAGTTTCAGGCGAACGGCGGCAGCGACAAAACTGACCGTGAATGGTCTGAATACAACCATCACTGGGCCGGACTGATCGTTCTCGCCGCGGGATTGCTGGCACTATTGGCGCATTTCCCCGGCATGCGGTGGGCCCGGTTCTGGCCCCTCACCTTTGCTGGTCTTTCTCTTTTCATCGTGCTGCGGGCCGATCCTGAGAACTGGCCGGTTGGGCCCAGACCCTTCTGGGCGAGCTTTGCCGCGCCTGATGTCCTGCAACACCGGGTGGCTGCACTCATCATTCTGGCCTTCGCCGTCTTTGAGTCGGCCGTGCAAGCCGGCAAACTGAAGGTTCGCTGGGCCTCCATGATCTTTCCCACCATGTGCGCCCTGGGTGCGGCCGTACTGCTGACACACAATCACGCACCCAGTGACAACAGCGAAGATTTACTAGCCTCGTTGAGCCACATTCCTATTGCGCTGCTCGGCGCAACCGCCGGTTGGGGCCTGTGGCTTGAGTTGCGCTTACCCCAAAGTCGCGCATCCCGCATCGCAGGCTATCTGTGGCCGCTATTTCTGGCTGGCGCCGGTCTCGTATTGCTCAACTACCGCGAGCTTTAGAGAACCGCGGAACGCTCAAGCCTGCGACTGCCGGCCGCCCTGCCAAAATTCATCATGCAGTCGCGCTCTATCAGCTCCGCGCAAACCCAGCATGCGTTGTCCGGCATCCGCACTCGACAGATTCTCGACCCGTACCTCGATGGCTTTCACCTGGTGCCAGGGATAGGCAAACTTCTCCCAAATTAAAAAACCTGAAGAAGACCACCCTTCCAGCAAGGCGCTCACTTCTTGTTTCACATCTGTTTCGTGCTGCACCGGCAAGAGTTCAAAAGTATTTCCATCGACCAGATGAGCCGTCAGATAGGCAATCAGCATGATTGATTTCCTCCGAAACTTGGATGCAAGCGGTGCTGTCGCTGGTTCAAACAAGCCGGTATTGCACAAAGGTTGTACTCCTAAGCTGGATATGTCACTTGAGCAGATACATTACTTCTGCTTCAATCGTCAGGTGAATCCCTCCCCCCATTCCCCAGCCGCTCTATCCCAGCAAACGGCCGCCGGCAAAGTTGTCGAGTTTGCCGAGCTTCGTTTGTCGACGCCCGTGGCCGGTCAACCTCTTGTCCTGTTTGAGTATGAAGATGGTCGCGGCAAGCGATCCATTCACCAGGTAGCCTTGACCTGCACTGGCGAGGGGCGTGGCGGCCAGGTCTACTTCGGTGGATATGACAAGGGCAAGTTCAGCATCTTTCGGGCAGATTGCATTCACCGGGTCGTCACCCTCTAATTAGTCATCCGAGGCAAAATCCGCACCGCTCATGGGGCGGTACGAGTGCCTCCCGTGCCCGTCCAAAATCTTGAGTACCCCGACAGTAAAACTGCCGGATAAACTTTCGTGCATTCCTGCAAGTCCCTCATTACAAAGCCTCATGCGCTGGCGGGCCTTCTAGCCTAAGCCTTTTGCGGAATCGCGCGCCTCACCTCCCGGCATGCTGGCCCTTCCACTCGTACAAAAACTGTTCCATTTTCAGTCACGGCGGTGTAGCCTTCATCCACTCCCCACCGAAACTTGCAACTAAGGTGCTAGAGACCAAAGATCGTGCCTTACTGATTGCAAGTTACTAACGTGCCCGTAAACCAGGGTTGGCCGAACACCAGTTGTAGAGGAGCGCCTCGTCATGCCAGTGATCTTTCCACGTCTTCGCACCAGGAACAGCAAAAGTGTTTTGCAGAAGCTGTCATGCTTCGCTTTCATCGCATTCGCGGCCGGCGCTTCAAGCGCGTGGGGAGCGGTGCCTGCCGTCGTGATTGACGCTCAGCAGACGGTGGGAACCGGCTTTAATAATCCACAGTCGATCGCCGTCAACGGCACCAATAAGAACGCCATTTTCATTGCGGATACCGACAATAACCAGATGATGGCGCTGCTGAATAACGCCTACTACCCTTTTCAGCCGACCGGCGTTACGCTGCGGCAGCCGCAGGCAGTGGCCCTGGATAGTAAGGGTGACCTTTTCGTCGGCGATTCACCCCTGGTCAACGGCATCCCGGTGGGCAGGATCACGGAAATTCGAGCAGACAATACCGGCAACCTGACCGGGGGCGGTCAGGTGGTTTTCCAGGGGGCGCCGCTCAACAATCCGACGGCACTCACAATTGATAGTGCAGGCACGCTGTATATCGGGGATTTCACGCCCTCGGGCGCGGGCGCCATCTATTCGCTGGCGGTGAATGCCACCACACCCACTGCGCTGACCATCACCAATGGCCCGCCGGCACAATGGTTCCCTTCCGCCTTGTTGACGGACAACGTCGGAAACCTCTATTTCGCTGATAACGGTACACCGCAACTCGACAATGGCAATGTATATGTGGTTCCTGTAGCAGGGGGAACGGCGTCGGTCCTCTCGACACCCGGCTTCACCCTCAATCAGCCGACCGGGTTGGCGTTCAACAAAGCCGGCGATCTCAATTTGTTGACATTGCTCGATACCGGCGCCGGACTTGCGCAGCAGATCCTCGTGGTGCCGGCCAGTTCCCCTTCGACGCCATATATCCTGCCGACAACTGGCATCAATACCGGGAGCGGTCTGGCGTTTGATGGACAGAACAATCTCGACGTCTCAGATGCGTTTAACGGAGCAGTTTTCCAGGTGTCCTACGGCAACCCGACGAATTTCGGCTCGGTGAATGTTGGGCAAACTGGCCAACAAATACAATTTAATTTCGAGTTCAACCAGCCAACCACCCTTAGAGGATTTCGGATTGTTACCCAGGGTGATGTAAGCACCGATCTCATTGAGGTTGCGGGCGGCACTTGCGCGAATGGCGGCCACAATGGCGCCTCCGCGGTCACGCCGTACACCTGTGTGGAGAATTTCCAGGCAGCCGCGAAGTTCCCCGGTCTCCGCACGTCGTCGATCCTGGTCCGGGGGACGGCTGGCGCCATCCTCGGTTCCACCCCTGCCTATCAGATCGGCTTCAGCGGCGCCGAGGTCACCTATCCCCTGAGGACCACGGCTACAGCGTCGAATTTGCAGGGGCCGCAAGCCGTTGCCATCTCCGGCGACAATAAATTCGTGTATGTGGCCGACCAGTCAGCCGGCGTGGTGTATTCCATTGCAGGTCTTGGCGGAAGTGCTCTTACCCCGGTTTCCACCGGGGGCATCGCTCTGCAATCCCCAAGTGCGCTCGCCATCGACGGGGCCGGCAATCTCTTCATTGCCGACTTCAGTCTCGCCGAAGTGATCGAAGTGCCGCTCACCAGCGGAGCCGCACCCTCGGTCGTCGATACTGGCGGTCTGCTGCAACACCCCATCTCTCTGACCGTCGATAATCAGGGAGATCTCTACATCGGCGACGCGGGCCCTGCGGGCTATGGCGCAAGCAGCGGCAACCCTGGTTACATCGTCAAAGTGCCCACGGGCGGCGTAGCCTTCAAAATGAAAATCCCCACCGTACCCGTGATCTATCCCCAGGCGCTTACTGCCAACCTGTACACCAACAATCTGTACATTGGCGATGGCGGCGATTTGTCGGGAGTCGGCGAGGTCGATGTGGTTCTGCCGGACGGGAGCGCTGCAGGCAAGGTGATTCTGGACAACATCGTCAACCCAACCGGGCTTACCTTCGACCCTGCAGGCGATCTCTATGTGCTGGATGGAACGCTGGAAACGATCACCGGCCTCCCCATCTATCTGAACAATCCCACTCCCTTTCAGGTGGGCTTTGACAACACCAAGCTTGCCAACGCTAGTTCCATGGCGATGTCTGCTGGTGGGCAAAGCTTTATCATCACCAATCTCGGGCAAGCCGCTAATAACAGTCTCATCTACCTGGATGGCAACCGTTCTCTCTTGAAGTTTGGGGGCGCCGGAGGCGGCAACCCGAGCGATCCTCAGACAGCGACCGAATACAACATCGGCAATCTTGACCTGGTTCTGGGGACGCCCTTCTATTCCGCAACCCCAACCAATAATGCATTCAGCATTCTTGGTACCTCCACTTGCGGAAACAATATAACCCTGGGGGTAGGGCAGTCCTGCGCCATTAATGTGAAGTTCTCACCGACAACTTCTGGTCAGACCACCCAGCAGATCAGGGTCAACAGCACTGCCTACAACAGCGGTGTTCCCATCCTCAACCTGCAGGGGACCGGAAAAGTCGCTGGCGCCGTAACAAGAACGAGGAAGTAACCATGGATGTGGGCCGCCGCTACACCCTCGGGTGCTTCGGCGGCCCACTTACCATCCATCGTGGCAAAACGGAAAGGCTTTCTCTGAGATCAAAATGTCCGATCCCCAACGAACCTGATTTCGTCGTCCATTCCACCGACCGAGATCAAACTGTCCGATCCCCAACGAACCTGATTTCGTCGTCCCTTCCAACGACCCAGATCAAACTATTCGATCCTCAACGAACCTGATTTCGTCGTCCCTTCCAACGACCCAGATCAAACTATTCGATCCTCAACGAACCGTCGTCCATCCCACCGACTGAGATCAAACTGTCCGATCCTCAACGGAATGGGGTGCCCCCTATCTCACGACGTTTTCCAGTCGGGAGATGTGGGAATTCACCGAGCCCAATCAGTAACCCTCTCCACAACCACCCGACTACTCGGCAGCCGCATCTTTGACAACTCACCACCGCCGGCTCAGCCTGGGAAAGTACGTAATCTGCACCTGCCCGGTGAAATCATGTTGCTGGCCACCCACCAGCGCAGGAACCTTCCAGAACTCCATCTGTCCAAACGCATTTAGCTCAAGATCATCTTTCAGGCGAAGCACCGCCCTGACGCTAACGTCGTTCTGCGTAGTGCCCCCGGGAACGAAGTTCTTGGACACCTTGGCATTGCGGTACCCGACTTGAACGTATTCTTTCGCACTCAGCCGGTCAGTGAGCCATACCTGGCCGCCTTTGCCTTCGCGGCCAATCCAACTTCCCAGCAGGTTGTTCTTATTCGTATAACCGTCTGGATATTCAAACTCGTAATAGATGAACTGCCCACCCTGGGTAGAAGAGACAGGATCCGTCGACACCGCTTCCGCGCGAAGATCCACATGCGCCAACCCGGGAAAGTGCGACAGGTAAAGCCCGGGATTCACCGCCGCCCGTCGCGGCGCCGCCAGCGGGCTTACGTCATCGTGCACGATCGAGTCGGAGTACAGCGTGAGCCACTTCTCCATCCAGGGCAGCCGCCAGGTGAAGTCAAAGCTGGAATGCCGCGAACCCGGATCGTTGCGGCTTTCCTTCTCCTCCAGCGTCACATTGCTAAAGCTCTTGAAGCTGTGCCAGAACGAGCCAAACGTCAGCGGTACATGGCCTTCCCCAGCGAAGATGACAACGCGCGAAAAGCCAAACTCAAGATTGCGGGTAGGCTTGAAGCTGAACTTCTGTGCGTGCACCCAGGGAGAATTGGGATAGCGATGGCCCTTTAGCGATCCAAATAATCCTTCATACCGCAGCGGTCCTATCAGGCTGGAGAGAACAGGCACCCGCAGCGGGGTCACACGATTGATACGCAGCGCATAAAGCGGCTCCGCATTATGGCTCAACGCCATGCTCCCGCTGTCCGAGGGACCCCACTCGTCCTCCACCTTACCCACAGAGATCACATGATTCGCCACAGAAACCGCGAGGTTGGCGCGTATCAGCCGGAACACATTGGTCTGCGGCACAGGCGCAGGGGGCAGCAGGGGAGTGCCGTCAATCTGCGCGATGATCGCCTGCGTAGACTGCGGATAAGCACCTCGTCCAGGGGCATGCTGATATTCGCCGCGGACGTCCAAAGACAAGTGATAACCCTCGCCTCTGGCGGAAAATCCATCGATCGCGTTAAAACCCTCCTGGTAAGGCCGTCCGTAGTCATTGATGAGGGTCTGCCCGAAGTGAAACGAGTCGTTGACCGGGCGTCCCTTGATGTACATGTTCCGCGTGTAGACATCCGAAAGCTCTGCACGGGAGATCGGGGAACCTGCCTCTGCACCAAATTCCTTCGCCAATGATTGAAAAATCGTCCAGGCTTCTTCGTCTCCGGGGCCGCCATCGTAGGCGTTTTGCAATTTGGGGTAAGTTTCCTGCAGGATGCGCAGGCAGCTGGTGCGGGTCCACGGCCGCATGCCCAGGTAAGCGGAGTCGGCGTACCCCAAACCGAACAACCGTTCGAACGCGGGATAAACCCAGCTATCGAGCGGCACATAGGCCAGGCCATAGTCACTACTTAGATCGGGGGTAAAGCCAGAGAAAGTGGGTGCCAGGTTGGCCGGCAATGTGGGGGAAGCGACTGTCTGCTGGGCCATACCACTCAGCCAGGAGAAAGTGGTCATAATGAGCAGCAGGAATGAGCGAACCAAGGGGCCTGATATCAAAGTTCGTTTCCCCAGGCACGGGCCTCACAGCGTTGCTGCAAATCCAAAATCGACTCCATAAAGCGATTGGGCTGCATCGAGCATAACGCAGCCTCCCTGTTGTGCATGCGTTCTCTATGTGCCGGCGGCTGGCTGCGTCAACCTGGAACATGCTGCGGAGCGAAGTGACCCACGGACGTTCTTGCTTTCTTGACACCCTTCGGGATCGTCAGTAACCTCGTGTTAACTATTGTTTAGTTCTCTTCCTTTTCGTTTGGTTTCGGGTCCCTTCCATCCATCCCTAGTTTGAGGTAGTGCCGTGAGTCGTTGCGCAAGGTTCTTTTCTTCCGCTGGCGTAGCTGTCGTTGTACTTTTTGCCACTATTACTTGTTGGGCAGCCATCACGGGCTCCATCTCGGGAGTGGTCACCGACCCGAGCGGCGCGATTCTGCCCAACGTAACCGTGGTCGCTACCAGCACCAGCACAAATGTGCAGAGCACTGTCGTGACCGATTCTAAGGGCTTTTACAGCTTTCCCGCCCTGAAGGTCGACACCTACAACGTCACCGTGGCCCAGCCCGGCTTTCGCGACTTTCTGCAAAGTAATGTGAAGATCGACGCCAATTCCTCGCTTCGTATCGATATCACCATGGAGCTGGGCTCCGTAACCAACACGGTAAACGTGAAGAGCGACGCGCTGCAGGTCGAGACCCAGAGTACGCAGAACGGTGTGGTCATCGAAGGCGCAAAGATCACCGCCGTACCGCTCAACGGTCGTTCTTATATCGACCTCTTGAAGTTGCAACCCGGCGTGTCGCCCTATTCGCATAGCCAGGACAGTACCACCTCGGGTATCGGAGCTACGCAGGCATCAGGCGATCTCGACAACGGTCAGCAATCCGTTAACGGCGGCCGCACCGGCTCAAATGCGTTCATGGTCAATGGAGCGAATGCAGAAGAAGGCGTGCACAACGGCGCCGCCATGATCCCCAACCTTGATTCCATCGCGCAGTTCCGCATCATTACCAACAACTTCGACGCGGAGTACGGAAACTACAGCGGCGGTCAGATCAACGTAGTCACCAAGTCGGGTACCAATGAGTACCACGGCACGGTGTTCGACTTTCTACGTAACACCGACCTGGACGCCAGAAACTACTACTCGCC
>CAZZVD010000209.1:0-9829 GCA_964657465.1 uncultured Acetobacteraceae bacterium
CCCACATCTCGCCAAAAACGAGCGAGATGTGGGGCACCCGTCATTCCTTAGAAAGCGAAAAATGCGAGCTAGTTAGGGCTTCGTGGTTTACCCGTGTACAACTTCATCGCGAACACAGTGCACAAAAAAAGTCACTACCTCTCGGGATGACAAAGGGGGGCGGTGGTTGGGGAGAGGAGTGGGCGGGCTCAGAGAAGCTCTTTCAGTCCTTCGAATTCGTGCCGAGGACTAGTGGTACCCCGCCCCCGCTGGTTGGGGCATGCTCCTCCGCTTACCTTCATAGCTCTGGTATTCTGGGCGTTCATCCCAGCCATGTCTAACAGCGGTCAATCACCTGAAAATCCGGAAGTCGATAGCTTGGAAGGCGCCGAGTCGTTTGGCGCGATTTTTTCTGAGTATGAGCAGAGCCATCGCCGCAAGGCAGAGCCCGGCAGCAAACAAATAGACGCGACCGTGATCGCCGTTTCTGCCGACTCCGTGTTTTTGGATATTGGCTATAAGACGGAAGGCGTTCTTCCCCTGGCCCCTTTCCAGGCGGCCAAGGAAGAGGTGAAGCCGGGTGACAAGCTGCTGGTCGCCGTCAAAGGACGCAATGAAGAGGGCTACTACGAGCTTTCCCGTTTCCGGGTGGAGCAGCCTCGGGACTGGACTTCTCTGGAGCGCGCCTTCGCCGACAAGGCTCCCATCTCTGGCACGGTCACCGGCATCGTCAAGGGCGGGCTCAGTGTGGATGTTGGGGTGCGTGCCTTTATGCCCGCATCGCGCAGCGGCACGCGCGAAGCCGGCGACATGGAAAAGCTGGTGGGCCAGCAGATTCGCTGCCGCATCATCAAGCTCGATGTAGACGATGAAGATGTCGTGGTCGATCGGCGTGTGCTGGCAGAAGAAGAAGAGCGCTCGACGAAAGAGCGGCGCTATACCGAGATCCGGGAAGGCGACACGGTTCACGGCGAGGTGCGCAGCCTGACCGCCTATGGCGCGTTCGTCGATATCGGGGGCGTCGATGCCCTGCTGCACATTGGCGATATTTCGTGGAGCCGCGTAGGCAAGGTGGAAGACGTGCTCTCGCTGGGGCAGCAGGTCGAGGCGAAAGTGCTCAAGATGGACGCCGACCGGCAGCGCATCTCCGTTGGCATGAAGCAGCTGTTGCCCCATCCCTGGGATGGCGTGGCGGCGCGCCTGACGGTGGGCGACCGGGTCCATGGCGTGGTCACACGGGTAACCGACTTCGGTGCTTTCGTAGAGATCGAGCCGGGCGTCGAAGGCCTCATTCACCTTTCGGAGATGTCATGGGCGAAGAAGGCTAAGAAGCCCAGCGATGTGCTGAAGGCCGGCGACACGGTGGAAGCCGTAGTGCTGGGCGTGAACATGGGGGAACGCCGCCTGGCCCTCGGGCTCAAGCAGACGCTGGGCGATCCCTGGGAAGAGGCAGAGCAGAAGTTTCCTGCAGGCTCCGCGGTCGAAGGACCAGTGACCAGCTTCACCAAGTTCGGCGCGTTTGTGCAACTTGCGGAAGGGGTCGAGGGCATGGTGCACGTGAGCGAGATCACGGCGGAAAAGCACATTCAGCATCCGCAGGATGTGCTCAAGGTGGGCCAGGTGGTAAAAGCGCAGGTGCTGGAGATCGACAAGACCAGGCGCCAATTGCGGCTCAGCATGAAGCAAAAGACGGCCGTTAGCGTTGAGGAGTATCTGGCCGAACACGCTCCGGGCAGTCCTGTCACTGGTCGCATCCTTGAGGTGTCCGCCGGAGTGGCCAGGGTCGAGCTGGGGGAAGGCATCGAAGGAACCTTCCAGACTGGTTCGGAAGGGGAGGCGCCGGCGAAGGCAGCCAGCGAACAGAAAGCTGATCTTTCCTCGCTCAGCTCGATGTTGAAAGCACGGTGGAAAGGTGGGCCCAGCAGTGGACCGGCCGCTCCGCAGGCGATCCAGGCAGGCCAGATTCGCAGTTTTCGGGTGAACCCGACTGCGCTCGATGCGCGGAAGATCGCTCTGACACTGGTTCCATGAAGCAGTGGAATCGCAGGAAGTTTCTCGTGGAAGGGCGTGCCCTACCTGACCGGTCGCGCCGTGTGCGGCAACCGGTGGCACGGTACCCGGCTAGGAACACCTGAAGGCTTTACCGTGTACGGGTGGAGAAGGGCAAGCTCTCTTTCCGCTATGAGGCCTATGGCTTTCAGTCTGTGGAGCCGCAAAATACTCAGCTTATGGGTCGGGCGTTATTGGTAGCGCAAAGCTGAACAGATCGCTGCCGGAAGCGATGGCCACGTACTGGTGCCCACTTACCGCGTAGCTCATCGGCGACGCGTGCAAGATCTGGCCGGTGTTGAAGTGCCATAGCGACTTGCCGCTCCTGGCGTCGGCCGCTTCGAAAAAACCCTGATTGTCAGCGAAGAAAACCAGGCCGGTGGCAGTGGACATCACTCCGCCGAAGCCGAACGAATCACCTGACTGCGGATAGCGCCAGACGAATTTTGCGGTGACCGGATCAAAGGCAAGCAAGACCTGCGAGCTCTTCTCGTTGGGCACGCGCTTGGTTCCCGTGGAGTAGTACTCCTTACCTTCCTGAAAACCGGCTGGTTTCAGTAGGTAGATCGAACAACTCTCAAGGTTCATGAAATAGAACAGGTGCGTCGCTTCATTGTAGGTAGGCGAGTACCAGTTGGTGGCGCCTTCGACCCCGGGGCAGATCAGTGTTCCTTCGGACGTGGGCTTGAGGTCGGATACGATGGGCCGGCCATTCGCGTCAATTCCCTTTGCCCAATTCAGGTCTTTGACGAATTGCGTGGCGGAAAGAAATTTGCCGGTGGTGCGATCGAGCACATATACGTAACCGTTTCGGTTTGCTTCGACGATCAGCTTTCTAGGCTGCCCCTGGTAGATCGTGTCCACCAGCACGGGCGTTTCCACGGCGTCGTAATCGTAGAGGTCGTGAGGGGTGAACTGGAAATACCACTTCATCTTGCCGGTGTCGGGATCGATGGCCAGCAGGCATGAGGTGTAGAGGTCATCGCCGGGACGCACGCTCCCGTCGTAGTCCGGCGACGCGTTGCCGGTGCCCCAATAGAGGGTGTTCGACTCGGGATCGTAGGTGCCGGGCATCCATGCAGTGCCGCCGCCGTGCTGGTAGGCGTCGCCTGGCCAACTGGAAGAACCAGTCTCCCCCGGCGCGGGAATCGTCCACAAGCGCCAGGCGAGTTTCCCGGTCTCGAGATCGAATGCGGCGAGGAAACCGCGCACACCATCGTCTCCGCCCGAGGTCGCAACCAGTACCTTGTCCTTAAGGATGAGCGGAGCGCCGGTGGCGCCGTAGTTCTTGTTCCAATCAGCGTAGGGCACATCCCAGATCAGGTTGCCGGATCGCGCGTCAAGGCAAAGCAGGTGCGCGTTATCGGTCTCCATGTACAGATGGGAACCCTTGATGGCGACACCGCGATTGATGTGGCCCGAGGCGTCGTCGATCAGCCCGCTTGAGACCGGCCGGGCATGATGCCACAGGGTCTGACCGGTTTGCGCGTTGAGTGCGAAGACGTCGTTCGAGGCGGTCACGTACATGATGCCGTTGACGACAACGGGCGTTCCCTCGAGCACGCCAGGCGTCCTGGTGTGAAAGACCCATTGTGCCTGCAGGCTTCCCGCATTCTGCGGGGTGACCTGCATGAGCCCGCTGTAGCGGCGTCCGGTATAGTCGCCGTTGTATGAGGGCCAATCATCCTGGATGGCTGCCGGAGGCTGGATGGCTGCCGGAGGCATTTGCGCAGCAGCCTGAACGACAAGACCGGCGGCGCATGCAAAGAAACCCATCCATCGCCTCATGGCTTCATCGCCCTTCCTGGTTGATGGTAACCAACACTTCGCCCAGCGCGCCACGGTCCACTCCGTTGCTATCGATGAGATGAATAGAAACCCTCACGATGTTCCCGGCAGTAGCAATGGTCTGGCTAAGCACAACCGGTTCCTGCGGACGCACAGGTACTACCAGTGCCTCACCCTGCTTCAGCCCCCCCTCGTCATAGAAGAAAGCTTTCAGCTCGCCGGGATAGAAGACGCCGAAGCTGCCGCTGAACAGAAGTCCGCTTCCGCTTCTGCGGACCGCCAGGGGCACACTTACCAAACCAGCATCGGTCACAGTAGTGAGATCGCGACTCAAGCGGGTTGGATACCAGGTGGTGTCAAACGCGTAGGTTTCTCCCGGGCCGAGCACGGCCATCGGGCTATTCATCTCTGCTTCCATGTAGTAGGGAGTTTCTTCGATGGTCGTCGCCGGCAGCACAGGGATGCCCTCTGCATTGAGCCGCATCATCGGCCCGTTTTTGTAGAAGATGACGCTCGCCTTACCTGGATAGTCGCCACCGTCCACGTGCCTGGTTTTCTCGAGCATCGCATACTGGGTTGCGCCGTCCACCAGCGCCAGCCAGCCAGCACTGGAATCCAGCCATACTTCGTTCTCAACGTACTTCCAGTGCAGACGAAACAGGCCGTCTTTCACTCCGTAGGATGGATCATTCGCGAGACCGTCACGCGCATGGTAGCCGAGCAGATAGGCGGACCTGGGATTGAGGGGGGTGATGGCCCAAAAGTCCTTGTTAAACTGCCGGGGGTCCTTTGCATCCGCAAGATTGTATTGCGACACCGATTGCACTGACCAGGTGATCGAGTGGCCGGTGAAATTTCGGGTGAGCGCGTGGAAGGAGATCTCTGGCGAGTCGCTGCCAATGCTGATTTCCCGGGTGTATTGCAATCCAGTGGGCGGGTCGGGCGGTCCTTCCAGACGAACAGCGCACCGCGGCCCCTGCGAAAGCACGCTGAATTTGTAAGCACCGTCATCCAATGGTGTCGATGCCCCTTGCCAGTGCTGCTCATCCTCATCGCCTTCGGGCAAAGGCCATATTTTGTCACCGCCATAGTTAATCCAGCGGCCTGCCGCTTCAGTGGGAGAAATGTACTTGCCCTTGTAGACAGGATTCACGAAAAGGTACGGGTGATTGTTGAAGGTCACCTGCATCAGGCGGCCACCGAGTTGGGGAACGAAGGTAAGCTGCACCCAGTCGTTCGACACCTGCTGCGCTTGCCACCCTTCGTAGACCGTAGCGTGGATGCGGCAGGGCTCCGCGGCTGCCGAGAGCCTACAGACCGCAAGGAACAGCAAACATACCCATGGGAAACTTTTCATCTGCGCGGATTAGCCCTCGTTCTTTCCCGATGTTCTGCGCCGTGCCTGCGTCAGTACCTGCCGTATCCGCTGACCGATAATGATTTCTTCTCCCGGACGTAAGGTCATGGAAACGATCTGCACTTTGTCGTTTGCCGGGGGCGGTTTGCGATGGGCGGGATTGCGTGACAGCACGTCGCTAGGATTGTCTTCAGTCAGCACAGCTATGCCCGGCGTGCCTTCGAGCAGTTCCCTCGCGCAATCCGCGGTGGTGTAGCTCCATGCCTTCTGATCCCAGGAGATGCTGAGCGTTGGACATTGATTTTCTTCCGGCGTAAAGAGCTGCGTGTGTACGCCAGGTACGGTTTCCACCAGGGTTGCAATGCGCTGCACGCGCTTGCCCCACTCCTGGTTGAGCCGGGAGACATCCATCTTCAGCCAGGTCTCCACCGCGGCGAGGCAACCCATAATTTCTTCTTTGCCCACTTTCATCGGGCGGCAGACAGCGCCTTCCCAGGGATTGCTGTTGGCCAGTGCTGCGTCGATGAGATCTTTACGGCCAAGCAGGATGCCGCTCGATTGCGGGCCGCATAGCCCCTTGCCCCCACTGAACGTATAGAGATCGCAACCCATTTTCGCGAATAGTTGCAGCTTGTTCACCGGAGGAATACCGTCGGCCGCGTCCATGAAGATCGGCACTTTATGTTTCTTCGCGGCAGCAATCTCTTTCGCCAGTTGCTCCGGCTGCGAAGTGGTGTAGACCATGGCCGTTTTGTGTGTCACTGCTCGGGATATCTGTTCCGCAGAGTCGACCAGTACGAGCTTGCCGCCAGTGAGGCGAATGGCGCTGTCGAACACACTTCGTCCGCCCACCATGATGACCTCGTTCTTCAGCCCCTCCGTATCGGGCAGTTGCCAAACCCGGTCAGGGTCCGTTCCAGCAATGCAGCCTGCCGTGCCTACGGCCATGGCGCCGGCTGCACCCGAGGTGATCATGCCCGATTCCGCCCCCGTAAGCTCCGCCAGGCGACGCCCGGCGGCTATCTGCAAATCGAAGATGTTCACAAAGTGCTGCGCGGCCTCGACCTGGGCGGCTCTTACCTCCGGCAGCTCGAGGCTGGCGCTGAGATAGGTCCAGGTGCCGCGGGCGTTGATCAAGGGTTTCACGCCGAGACGCGTGTAGATATTGTCAGTCGCGTTCCGGGCTACCTCTGCCCAGCCTGTTCCCAACGCCTCCTGCACGCCTAGCTGCGCAAGCAAGGGGAAAGCAGCCGCCCACTTCACAAACTCTCTGCGCTTCATTGTTTGACCGCGATGAATGAGATTTGTTCCGCGGCTTCTTCGCCGCTCTCCGAGTTTTGCTGCAGTGTGGTGAGCGCCGGGTACGGTGGCTTGAAGAAGGTGCTGTAAAGCTTGCCCATTTGCGTTTGGTCTTTCATATCGCGCAGGTAAACGGTGCTGAAAACGACGTTGGAAAAATTCATATCCGCTTCCTCCAGGCCATCCAGCAGATTGCGCATGGACTGCCGCAGCTGCAGATCAAATAAGGAGGTGACCACGCCCTGGCCAGGAATGAAGCCGTCTTTGGCGGACAGGTAGAGGGTGTCTCCATAGAGAACGCCGGGGCTGGCCGTGGGACTGGGAGGCATATTGCGCGGCCGCACTGCCTTGCGTTTACTGAGGTCAGCGCCGGCAATGCAGGTAAAGACCACGTGTTGGCCGCGCGGCAACCCGGTCACCTGAATCGTTCCGCGTCCGGGTGTATTGCCAAACTCGAAGTACGTTCTATACACCGCACCCATGGTGTCATATTGGCCGCCTACGCTCATGTAGGGATTCACCCATACCACGTTCTTTGTGCTCATCCCTGCGGTCTGGAGGATGGCACTGACGTTGTCGAGCGCTTGTTTCGTTTCTGCGGAAAAATTCGCTGGCAAGCCATTCGTCACAGGATCGTGACCTCCCTGCGCGGAGAGGTAAAGCAGTTCTCCCGCCTGGATTGCCGGAGGATCTGTGTGCGGATCACGCTGCCAGCCTTCGGGCCAGATCACTTTGCGCGGGACTGCGTTGGTAACCGCGATGGCATTTATTTCCACCTTCTTGCCGTGCGGTAACGCGGCAATAGTAAGCACCGTCCGTGCAGGAGGATGAGCCCCAATCCGCTTCCAGTAGACTTCTTCCACCTTTGCCTGGCTCTCGGCCTCGGTCAGGTAGATGTTCAACCAGACCAGATTGCTCAGATCCATGCCATTGCTCCTGAGAGCTTGCTGGATAGAGTGCATAGCCTGCTCTGTCTGAGCAGCTGCATCGCCTGTCCCCACAGTGCCCTGGTCTGCATCCCCTGAGATGTAGAGCGTGTCATGTGCGAGGACAGCGGAACTCATAGCCGGATGGATGGCGGAACTTACGGCGGCGGACTGCTGTGCGTTCACCCACAGCACAGAAGCAGCGACGAATAGTAGGGAAAGGCTGAGGTGGCGAATTCTGCGAAGCATTTGGCGGCTCACAAGTACGGGATGAAGCCGTGCGCACGGGTGGATATCTTGTACACGGACGTGGTGGCTGTGAGGTACAGGGTCGAATAGTCTGTATCGCCCCAGGCAAGGTTGGCGGGCTGCTCGGGGACGAGGATGGTTCCGAGGTGATGACCGGCGGGGTCCCAGACCCAGATGCCTTTCGGCCCAGTCACGTAAAGATTGCCCTGGCGATCGACCCGCATGCCGTCGGGTACGCCGTCATTCGGTCCGCCGGGCTCAGAGCCGAAGATGCGGCCATGACTGATTTGCCCATTGGCGAAGTCCCAGACGTGGATGTTGCGCATGTCTGAATCGTCTACGTAGAACTTTTTGCCATCGGGCGAGAAGGCCAGGCCGTTGGGGGATTTCAGTTCTTTGCTGAGCAGCCGAAGTTGGCCGTCGGGGGCGAGGCGAAAGACGCCTTGAAACGAGAGCTCCTGCTTTTGATCTTTGGGCAAATCCGAAGTTGGATCGGTGAAGTAGATGGCGCCATCAGGGCCAAGCACCACATCGTTGGGGCTGTTGAAGCGCTTGCCCTGGTAGCGATCAATGACCGTTTCATATTGAGCGCCATCGGGCGAAAGACGAATGATTGCGCGCAACACGCTGGCACAGTCGAGCAGGCGGTGCTGGCGGTCGTAAGTATTGCCGTCGGGGTCTCCAAGGGAAATGACTTCCTGCTTTTTGCCGGTGAGGGTATTTACTTTGAAGATTTTGTTGAGTGTTTCGTCGCTGACCCACAGGTAGCCGGCCGGATCCCAGACCGGGCCTTCGGTGAAGCCGAAGCCGGTCGCTACTTTGGTGAGTTGAGCGTGCTGATCGAATAGGTTCCAGAAGGCAGGGTTGGTTGCTTCGAGGGCAGCGGGAGCCTGCGCCTGCAAGTGCAGGCCGGTCAGTAACGCCATTATGCCTACGATAAGAAATTGTGGAGAAGATAGACCCATCGGTTCCTCAGTTTGCTCTCAACTTCTTTACAGGTGGACTGCATAGGTAACCCCAAAGCCCTAATCTTTGTGTTGAACATATGCGTTTGCGGGCAGAGTGTGCTGGCGTCTGCCGCGGATTTGGCTAATTGTCGTCATCGTCTGACTTTGCGGGATGCGGGGCGTGCTTGCTGTTTTCGTTGCCGGCTTGCATCAGGTAGCTGACCAGGCCATCTACTTCTTTGGGCGTGAGGCCGGTGGCGGCAGGCATGAGCGAGCGTGAGCCGAGATCGGTTTTGACCAGGTCCGATTTCGCGAAAAAGTGATAGGAGCCGTCAGGCATCTGCAGCGACAGCGAGAAATTATCCTGAATTTTAAGCATGCCGGTAAATGTCTGGCCCTCACGCGTAACCACGGTGGCGGCTTTTTTGTCGGCGGGCAGCGCCTTATCCGGGTTGAGAATGACGGCACGGATCACATCGGGTTGCACGCCGGCCCCGTAGTAGGAGAGTTCACTGCCGAGGAAGCCCCCTTTGCCATCAACCATGTGACAGTCGCTGCATCGGGCTTTGCCGAAGAAGAGTGTCTTGCCCTGGACGGGATCTCCAGGAAGTTTCACGATATCGCCCCGGCCCTGCAGGATCCTGAGATAGCCGACAACGTCTGTGATCTGTTGCGCAGTGAACGAGGGGAAGGCAGGCATGCCTGCACCCGCTATGCCGTTATGCACGATGCTGGCCAGCTCGGCGTCGGTTAGTTGCTGCACCGCAGGTGCGCCGGCGATGTTGGGTGCATGCTCTCCCCCACGGCCGTCGGCTCCGTGGCAGCCAGCACAGTTGGCGGCAAAGATGGAGGTCCCGGGCTGCTGCGCATGCGCGGTTGCACATGCGAACAGCCCAAGGACGATGACCCGGAAGAAGATGCCCCGCCGCCAATCCATCGGGTTAGAACAGGAATTTCAATGCTACTTGCATGATGCGCGGATCGTTGGCCGAGGTCACGTAACCAAAGCCGCCCTGACCCGTGTTGTTGATCAATCCACTCGGATTTCTAAACTGCGTGTGGTTGAAGACGTTAAAGGCTTCTGCCCGGAACTGCAGCTTGGTGCTCTCGGTAATCGTGGTGTTTTTTGCCAGAGCCATATCGTAGTTGTCGATCCCTGGCCCGGAGAAGTAACGCCGCATCGCGTTCCCTACCTGGCCAATTGACTCTGCTACAAAATGGTCGGGGTTAAAGTA
>CAZZVD010000210.1:0-9725 GCA_964657465.1 uncultured Acetobacteraceae bacterium
TCCAGGGGTGGGGGCATTGTGGTTGTCTCCGGACAGTCGTGGTGAGAAATCCGGGTTAGACGCGCCCCCTTCAGTTTGGCACGCCCGATACCGGCAGACCAAATGGGTGGGAGGAAAAAGGCCTATTCCATTGGCATGACGTCGACGCCTACCTTCAGGCTGTGGTTGGCTCCCCCCAGCAGCACGCCGCGGATAGGGCTTACGTCACTGTAGTCACGACCCCATGCGAGGGTGATGTGTCCATCCGTCGGCATGCAGTTATTGGTGGGATCGAAGTCGACCCAACCGGCGCCGGGGCACCAGGCCGAGCACCAGGCGTGTGAGGCATCCGCGCCCACCAGGCGGGGGCGGCCCGGAGGGGGGAGCGTCCGCAGGTAGCCACTGACGTAGCGCGCTGGAATCCGTAGAGAACGCATGCAGGCGATTTGCAGATGGGAAAAGTCCTGGCAGACGCCACGCCGCTTTTCAAAGAAGGTCTCGACCGGGGTGGTGACTTCGGTGGCCTTGCTGTCAAAGCGAAAGTCCTGATGAATGCGGTCCGTGAGGTCGGACACGGCCTCCAGCAGAGGGCGGCCTGCGGGAAAGGACTCGCGGGCGTAATCCGCTAGTGCGGGCTTTGCCTCGATGCGGTTGGAATCGAAGACGAACTGAAATGCGTCGAGCCCCTCTCGCGTATGGTCATTCGCCACTGTGGCGCGCACAGTTTCCCATGCCGGAGACTCTGACAGGACAGGGGTGGGTGGCGCCTGCACTTCCAGTTCGCTGGTAGCCTCCACGCTCATGCGGCTGTGCGACTCGGGCAGGGTGAACGAGGCGACGGTGTTTCCAAAGTAGTCGGTGTGGGTGGTAGCGGGAACTGGCGGCGTGGGCCAGATCGAAAGCTCACTGGTGTGCCGCTTCTGGCTTTGCAGATGACGCGGCGTGAGACGCACGACGTGATGCGAAACGGACACGGGTTCCGCATAGTCGTAGATGGTCTGGTGGCGCACGCGGTAAATCATCTGGCTCGTTCCATTTCCGCATGGCTGAAGTAGGCCATGGCGATGGCTTGGGAGAAGGCGGGGAGTGCCGCATCGAGTTCCTGGAACAGGCTATCCAGGTGCCTCCGTTTGCCACCGGCAGGGGCTTCACAGAGTTCTTCGATGTCGGCCTGCAGCAATCGTTCTGCGGCCGCCTCCATCTGTCTCTGCTTTAACACCGGCCAGCCGTTGCCTGATGGCATGCTGGAGAGCGCGGCGCAGTGTTCGGCGAGGTCGATGAGTTGAAAAGCCAGGGAGCGGGGATTGGCTTCGTCGTTCATGAGCAGATCGACCACCGGCGCAATCTGCATGACGGTGTAGTAGCGGGAGCGATACGTGATGGAACTATCGGCCACCTCGAGCAACATCTCGAGCGAGCTCCAATCTTCAGGATCGAGGGGCACGATGATGGAGCGGAGCAGTTCCATCAATTGCATGGATCGTTCCACGCGTCTGCCAATGTTGAGGAAGTGCCAGCCGGGCCCGCGGGTGATATTGCCGGCTTCAATACCGCGCAGGGCCGCCAGGGTGAGAATGCAGCTATTGAGCACGGCCAGTGCGTCTGCGGTGGATACGTATCCCCAGGGGAGGCGATCGGAAGCGCGGGCCAGGCCGCCGAGTTGGCTCACGATGCGCAGCAGATCGGTTGAGAGGCGGTCGCGCACCTGCGCCGCCGCCCGGGTGGCGCGCGTGATGTTGGCGTTCAGACTATCGTTGCGACCCTCTTCAAAGATCAGTGACAGTATTTCTTTCTCAAGGTCGCCCTGCTCGTCGAGTTTGCCCTGTGGGTCATCTTTCGCCAAACGCGAGTAGGGAGATTCCAAACACTCGTAAAACCTCATCAGGGCTTGCCATCCGGCTGTTTCCGGCGCCCAGGATTCGCCTGTCATGCGGACAAGAATGCACCGCAGAACCCGTGCCAGGTGTTCGCAGCGCTCGGCGTAGCGGCCGAGCCAGAAGAGGTGCTCCGCGGCACGGCTGGGAAGATCGGTGCTGACCCCCCGGTGCAACTCGACCGGCAAATGGCTGGGGCGGCGCAGGGTGAAGTGGTCGACTGGCTGGCCCGAAAGCACCCAGGTATCTTTACTGCCGCCGCCGTGCTGCATGGAAACGACTGGCGTATCCGCGGAGGGGGAGACGCGGGTGAGCCCCCCTGGCATGACGATCCACTGGTCCCCGTCGGCCGCGATATACACCCGCAGGACGGCGCGGCGCGGCGCCAGCGCATTTTCTGACCACACGGGAACGCTGGAGAGATCGAGCAGCTCCTGACCGACGTAGTCGTCCGGGTTGGCTTCCATGGAACTGAGGAGGCGCGCCCGTTCATTGGCACTGAGCCTGCCGCCGAAGACTGGTTCCATTCCCTTGGCTGGGAACGCAGGCTTGACGATCAGGAACTCCAGGTTCTCGCGCACGTAGCGGCAGGCCGCCGGCTGACCGCACCACCAGGTGGCGACCGAGGGCAGGGTAAGCTGCTCACCCAGAAGGCTGCGGCTGAGGCTGGGGAAGAATGGCGTGAAGGCTGAGGTTTCCATCAACCCGCTGCCTAAGGCGTTGGCCACCACGACGTTGCCGGCACGGACTGCTTCCACCAGGCCAGGCACCCCAAGATAAGAATCGGAGCGCAGTTCCAGTGGGTCGCAGAAGCCGTCATCCATACGGCGCAGCACTACATCGACTGGCCTGAGCCCTTCGAGCGACTTGAGGAAGACCCGGTTTTCACGGACAGTAAGGTCGCTGCCCTGCACCAGGGTGAAGCCGAGATAGCGGGCGAGATAGGAGTGTTCGAAATAGGTTTCGTTGAACGGTCCGGGGGTGAGCAAGACCACCCGCGGGTTGTCGCGACCCGAAGGCGCGAGCCGCGACATACTGTCGCGGAAGGTGCGAAAGAATCCGGCCAAACGGTGCACCTGCGATTCGCGAAACAGATCCGGAAAGGTTTCCGCCAGGACGATGCGGTTTTCCAACGCGTAGCCGGCGCCTGAGGGAGCCTGGGTGCGATCGGAGATGACCCACCATTGCCCATCCGGCGAGCGGGCCAGGTCGACGGCCAGGAGGTGGAGGTAGTTGCCGTTTGGCACGGGGATGCCGTGACAGGCGCGCCAGAAGGCTGGATTGCCGAACACCAGTGCGCTGGGCAGATCTCCGTTGAGCAACAGCTTCTGCGGGCCGTACAGGTCAGCCAGAATGGTGTTGAGCAGACGGGCGCGCTGGATGAGCCCCGCCTCCAGAGACGCCCACTCTGCCGGTGGAATGAGGAGCGGAATGGGGTCGAGGCTCCAGGGGCGTTCGGTCCCCAGCGGATCGCCATAGACGTTGTAGCTGACGCCGTTCTCGCGGATGCGCTGGCGGGCGATTTGCCAGCGATGCGCCAGTTCTTTGCTGCCCAGCCCGGAGAGCGAGCCGATGTAACGATTCCAGTGGGGCCGCAGAACGCCCGGCTGCGTGCACATCTCGTCGTATACCCCGGGAGCCTGGCGGTAGTCGGCGGTCAGTAGCGGGTTGTCGAGCAATTCAGCCATGGGGCGGTGCGCCTGCCACTGTATCGGATGCCTTTATCTTGCCCGTTTGCGCCCGATGCGGCGCGCCCAATCGCTGCCTAATTGCGTCCTGGAGCCTGCGAAGCCCACACCTCGAAAGCAAAATTGTCACGGCTTGCGACGCAGATCGAGCGTCAGCGGGAACTCGGCATTGCGTTCTTCTGGCGGCACAACGATCGGCCCGGGCGTGTGACCGATGCTGCTGAAGCGGGCAAGCCGGCGGCTCTCGGCTTCGTATGCATTGACCGGGAACTGCTCGTTGGCGCGCCCCCCGGGATGAACCACGTGATACGTGCAGCCGCCAATCGAGTGGTTCGACCAGGTGTCTACGATGTCGAAGACCAGTGGGCTATGGACGGGGATATCCGGATGGAGGCACGATGCCGGCTGCCACGCGCGGTAGCGCACACCCGCGACGTATTCACCCTCCCCACCGGTGGCGTGCACAGGGACCCGCCGCCCATTGCACAGGACGGCGTAGCGGGAACCGGTCATCCCATTGACTTTGACCTGCAAACGTTCGACGGAGGAATCGACACTACGGGCCGTACCGCCGCTCGAGGCTTCTTCCCCAAGAACATTCCATGGTTCGAGGGCGTGCCGCAGTTCCAACTGGATACCGCGCACTGAGACCTCACCGATAAGAGGAAAGCGAAACTCAAAATGCGACGCGAACCACTCACTACGGAAGCCGTAGCCGCCCCGAGCCAGATCGCTCACCACGTCTTCCCAATCCAGCTGCACGAACCAGGGCAGCATGAAGCGGTCATGCAGGCTGGTGCCCCAGGCCACCAGCTTTTGCCGGTAGGGTTTACGCCAGAACTGAGCGATCAGGGCGCGCACCAGTAATTGCTGGGTCAGGCTCATGCGGGCGTGCGGCGGCATTTCAAAGGCGCGCAGTTCGAGCAGGCCGAGCCGGGTTCCGGCGCCCTCCGGGGGATCGAGCTTGTCGATGCAGAACTCTGCCCGGTGCGTGCTGCCGGTGACATCGGTGAGCAGGTGACGGAAGAGTCGATCGGCCATGCGCGAGGAAACGGGAACGCCGCGCTCAGGGATCTGGTCGAAGGCAATCTCCAACTCATAGAGCGAGTCGACACGACCCTCATCCACGCGCGGGTGCTGGCTGGTGGGCCCGATGAAGAGGCCAGAGAGCAGGTAGGAAAGCGACGGATGGTTGTTCCAGTAATTGACCATGCTGCGCAGGAGGTCGGGCCGGCGCAGAAAGGCGCTGTCGTCGGCGGTGGGCCCGCCAATCACCAGGTGATTGCCGCCACCGGTGCCGGTGGTCTGCCCATCCATGAGGAACTTTTCTGTGCCCAGGCGTGTTTCCCGCGCCAGGTCGTACACGGCGGTGATGTTCTCAACCATAGCGTCCCAGCTGGCTGCCGGCTGGATGTTCACCTCGATTACGCCTGGATCGGGGGTGACCTTGAACACCTCGATGCGGGTGTCGTTGGGCGGGGTGTAGCCCTCGAACACCACCGGCATGGAGAGGTGGGCGGCTGTGTCTTCAATCGCGGCAACCAGGTCCATGTAGTCGGCCAGGTAGTCGACCGGCGGCATGAATACGTATAGCCTGCCATCGCGGACCTGGACGCAGAGTGCGGGGCGGGTCAGGGTGACGGGCTTTTTGTCATCCGCCTTTGGCCTGGCTTTGTCGGCGGCCGGCACTGGTTCGTCGACGATGGGTTCCGTATCGGAGAATCGGCCCATGTGGCGCTCTGGCCTGGGCGGTAAGTGGTCGCGCCGGCGGAACGGGTCGGTATCAAAGGCGTAGGTCACGTCTTCCGGGGTGGTCCAGGGCATGGAGTCGAGGGGCAGCCGGTAGCCCATGGGCGAGTCGCCGGGAGACAGGAACATCTGTTTGGCTAGCGGGAACCAGGGCTGGCTGGTCCAGCGCGGAGTTCCTGCCCGGGTGGGGATGCGGCGCAGCGGGAGCACGTAGCCCACAGGGTTCTGCAGGCGCTGGTGAAATATGTTTTTGAGCTGCAGGCGCCCGGTTTCGCTGCCTGGCAACGGATCGTCTTGCAAAAGATTTTGGATTGCCGGCAGACTGCCGTCCTTCCACATGCGGAAGAAGACATCTTCGTACGCGGTGATAGTGAAGGCAGAACTTACCCTGAGCCGGCGCGCCAGGGCTTCCAGAAACCTGGCCGCCTCGGGTGCGCCGTAGCCGGAGTTCTGGGCATCCTCTGCGAAGAGGTTTTGATTCTCCCAAATAGGCACGCCGTCTTTACGCCAATAGCAGCCCAGGGCCCAGCGCGGTAGTTCCTCGCCCGGGTACCACTTGCCTTGCCCCATGTGCAGCAGGGCGCCTTTGGAGAAACGGTCGCGCATGCGGTAGAGCAGTTCGACAGCTAATTTGCGCTTGGCCGGGCTCATGGCGGTGGTGGACCATTCGCTGCCGTTGCGGTCGTCGAGCGAGATAAAGGTCGGCTCGCCACCCATGGTCAAACGCACATCGCCTACCTTGAGATCCACATCGACCTGGTGCCCCAGGGCGTGGATGTGCGCCCACTGCTCCTCGGAGTAGGGCCTGGTGACGCGCGGCGATTCGAAGATGCGCTGCACCGTCATGGAGAAGCTGAAATCGGTCTTACAGAATTCCAGAGGACCGGAGATGGGAGCGGCACTGCCGACATCGGGTGTGCAGGCGAGCGGGATGTGCCCTTCGCCGGCGAGGAGGCCGGAGGTGGCGTCAAAGCCCACCCAGCCTGCGCCGGGTAGATACACTTCCGCCCATGCGTGCAGGTCGGTGAAGTCGCTGGACGCGCCGGCTGGGCCTTCAAGGGGTTTGACGTCGGGCGCGAGCTGGATGAGGTAGCCGGAGACGAAGCGGGCAGCCAGGCCGAGGTTGCGCAGAATCTGCACCAGGAGCCAGGCGGAATCGCGGCAGGAGCCGGTCCCCAGGGAGAGCGTGTCCTGGCAGGATTGCACGCCGTGTTCCAGGCGAATCACGTAGCTGACTTCGCGCTGTACGCGCTGGTTGAGGCTGACCAGGAAGTCGAGGGTGCGGGTGCTGTTCCTGGGTACCCCTGCCAGGAAGGCCGCAAGTTTGGGTCCGGGCGTTTCGGCTTCCAGGTAGGGCCGGAGTTCCCGCGCTAAAGAGTTTTCGTAGGTGAACGGAATCTGCTCGGCATAGGGCTCGAGGAAGAAGTCGAAGGGATTGAAGATGGCCATTTCCGCGACCAGATCCACTTCCACCAGGAACTCTGTCGTTCTTTCCGGGAAGACCAGGCGCGCCAGGTAGTTGGCTTGCGGATCCTGTTGCCAGTTGATGAAGTGCTTTGCCGGGGTCACTTTCAGTGAGTAAGAAAGGATGGGCGTGCGGCAGTGGGGGGCGGGACGCAGGCGGATCGTTTGCGGGCCAAGGAGCACCGGACGGTCATAGCGATAGTGCGTCTTGTGATGCAGCGCAACATGAATTGCCATAGGCGGGGTACTTATAGATTACACAGAAGTGTGGGATGCACCCTTCCAGCAGCAAGCCTTCGCCCTAACCACGAAGCCCTAACCCTGGGGCGGCGAGAAGGGCGGCGCTATTATGGGGCCATGGCAATCGACCACTCTTCGCAACAGCCTGCTTCGCCGGAAGTGCTTGCGCGCGCGCGCAAGATCAAGCTTTTTCTTATGGACGTGGATGGCACCATCACCAACGGCAGCGTGAACCTGATTTCCCTTCCTAATGACGGAGGGGTGGCCGAGATGAAGGGCTTTGAATCGCAGGACGGCATGGCTCTCAAGCTCGCCCATAATATGGGCATCAAGACGGGCTTTATTACCGGCCGTAAGTCGTCCGCGGTTTCACAACGTGCGCATGAACTGAGTGTCGACTTCGTTTATCTGGGCCAGGCGACCAAGATGGCTGCGTTCGATGAGTGCGTGCAGAAAGCCGGCGTGCAACTGGACGAAGTGGCCTATATGGGCGATGACCTGCCCGATATGCCGGTGGCTCAGCGAGCCGGCCTGGCCATCGCGGTGGCGAATGCGGCTCCGGAACTGAAAGCAATCAGCCACTACGTGACGCAACGGGCGGGGGGAGCCGGATCTGCGCGGGAGATCGTGGAACTGATCCTCAAAGCGCAGGGAAGATGGGAAGAAGCGATACCGAAAGCGCTGGCCTGATATCGTTTAGGAAAAGACATGGGACACACCAGCTAGTCAATCGAGGGAGAACCTTGGCTACCAAGACACAAGACGTACCGACAGCCGCCAGCCCTACTGCAAGCCACCCGTTGGATCCGCTAAGCGCTGCTGAAATTCTGGCAGTCACCCGCGTACTGCAGGAACACTTTCAGTGGGGCGCCGACCTGCGTGTGGAAACCATCGATGTGGAAGAACCCACCAAGGACGAAGTGCGGCAATTTGACGCCGAACATCCATTGCCGCGGCTGGCACGCTTCCACGCCTATCGGCATCGCGTGGCGGGTGTGTGGGAAGGAATCGTGAATGTGGAGACCGGCAGCATCGTCTCTTCGGCCTTTCACGAGAAGGCACGGCCCATGCTGGCAGTGCAGGAAATTCTTCTGATCGAGGAAACGGTCAAAGCCGACCCGCGCTTCCGGGAGGCCCTTCGCCGCCGCGGGCTGCTGGCCGAAGTGGACAACATCTGCATCGATCCGTGGACAGTGGGCAACTTCAACGTGCCGCTGGAACAAGGCCGGCGCGTGATCGATTGCTTTATATTTCTGCGCACGTTCCCGCTCGACAATTTCTATGCGCACCCGGTGGAGGGACTACACGCGCTGATCGATGTGAGCACTCTCGAGATCCTGCGGGTGCTCGATCACTTTGAAGAGAAGGGCGACTACATCCCCGTTCCGCGCACGCCCTTGAACTACGATGGCGATCTCCTGACCTCATTTCGCAAGCCATCGTCCCGGCTGGACGTGGTGCAGCCGGATGGCCCTGGATTTGTCGTGAGCGGCAACCAAGTGGTTTGGGAGAACTGGGATTTCCGCGTTGGCTTCAACGGACGCGAAGGATTGGTGCTGTACACCATCGGCTACACCTTTGAGGGGCGGCGACGGCCGATCGTGTATCGCGCGTCGATCGCGGAGATGGTCGTGCCCTACGGCACGCCGGAAAGAAGCCACTATCGCAAGCACGTATTCGATAACGGTGAGCTTGGGTTTGGCCGCATGGCCAATTCATTGACCCTGGGGTGTGACTGCCTGGGTGAGATCTACTACTTCGATGCTGTGGTTCCGGATGTGTTCGGTACCCCGTTCACGATTGCCCAGTGCATCTGCCTGCATGAGGAAGACGCAGGGCTGGCCTGGAAACATTACGACGTGCGCACCGAACGTACGGATACCCGCCGGGCGCGGCGGCTTGTTATCTCGTCGATTTCGACCATTGGTAATTACGAGTACGGCTCCTACTGGTATCTGTACCAGGATGGCCGGATCGAATACGAGATGAAGGCGACGGGCATCATCAGCGTTGCCGGCTGCTGGCCGGGTGAGCCGGGCAAGTACGGAACCGAGGTGGCTCCCGGGCTTGTGGGACACATTCACCAGCACATTTTCTCTGCACGCCTGGACATGGAAGTGGACGGGCCAAATAACACAGTGACGGAGTGCGATACGATAGCGCTCCCCATGGGAGCGGAGAATCCGTATGGCAACGCCTACTACGTGCAGGAGACGCCGCTGAAAACGGAGTTAGAGGCGCAACGCGACTTCGATTTCGCAAAGATGCGCTACTGGCGGATCACCAATCCGAACAAAAAGAACTGGGTAGGCACGCCGACGGCTTACAGACTGGAAGCGCGCTCGCCGGTACAGCCCTTTACGCATCCGGACAGCCCGTCGGGCAAGCGAGGACGGTTTCTGCAACACCAACTGTGGGTGACTCCATTTGCCCGGGAGGAACGCTACCCTGCTGGCGAGTTTGTGAACCAATCCACGGGAGACGATGGACTGGTGGCATGGACGGCAAAGGATCGCTCGATCGAGAACACGGATGTTGTGCTGTGGCATAGCTTTGGCATTCACCATCTGCCGCGGCCCGAGGATCACCCGGTACAGAACTGTGTGACCTGCGGATTTACGTTGATGCCTTCCGGATTTTTCGATCAGAATCCGATCATCGATTTGCCGCCCACAAAGAATGCGGCCAGTTGCTGTCACAAACAGGGCTAACCGGCTTCTCACCTGTTCTC